>NZ_KQ959985.1:17829-35132 GCF_001553035.1 Gemella haemolysans | reverse complement strand
CACTTCCTACGTAGTAACGATTGTTATCTACCCAGCTGTTTGTCACCATTCTTCCGTCTAATCCTAGCCAGTAGTTTCCTGCCCATGCATTTCTTACTGCTGATCCATTTTTATAGTAGTACCAAGCATCACCACTCTTTACCCAACCATTTTGAGCATGTTGAGTGTGTTGAGCACGTGGTTTATATTGTCCATTTGATTTACTGATTTCACATGCTATTCCATCACCATCTCTATCTAGATGTCTTGAATAACCGTCTTCCCCTACTCGAATATCTCCGTATCCTTGGTTCCACGCTTCTTTACAACTATGGAATGTAACTGCTTGTGCCTGTGGACTTGCTACTTCTCCTATGCCTGCTACTAATGATGCAACCGTCACAATACTTAATAATCTTCTTTTTTTATTCATTAAAACGTTCTCCTTTATTTCATTATATTAATATATTACTATATATTGTATGCATTTTCAAATGTAATCATAAAGAGAATCTCAAATAAGTAATACATATTTTTCAAGATTTAAGTTATCTATACAACAAAACTCGAATCTAGATTCTCCCAGACTCGAGTTTTATTATTTAGTTTACATACCGCGACGATTTATAAGACCAATTTAGTTTACATATCCAAAAGAAGAAATACCTTCTTCCCAACATAATTAACTTGGCACCTTTTGATCTTCTCTACTTAATATTAAAATTCTTAAGTACGATACTAAATGTTGTTAAGTTGTGTAGTAATGCTAATAAGTTCGATGGCAATACATTTATTAATCCTAAGAATATTAATGAACTATTAATCGATACTGTGCTCTTAACATTATTGCTCATTTGAGCTCGTAGTGTTTTAGAAACATCTGACAGTAATAATAGCGAGTTTAGTGAATCTGATTTTAGGACAACATCACTAATTTGTTTTGAAAGATCAGCACTTTCGCTCATAACAATACTTACGTCACTTTCTGATAGTGCCGCTGAGTCATTTAGACCGTCACCTATCATCAGGACATGTCTTCCTTGTTCTTTTTCACTCTTAATGTATTCAAATTTCGTAACTGGTATCATGCTTGTATGTACTTCATCAAAAGTTACATCTTTTAAAATTTTCTTCGTTCTAAGTTCATTATCCCCTGTTAAAAGAACTACCTTTTTACCTCTATTTCTAAGCTCGGCTAACACTGCACCAGCTTCATCTCTTAATGGGATATCCACACAGAAAATTGAGATTAATTTTCCTTTATATCCTAAGAATAATAGGTTATATTGTTCTTGTTTTTCGGCTATGATTTGTTCTTGCTCGTCAGTAACAACTATATCTTCATCTTTTAGCAATTGTCTACTTCCGATAACTACTTTCTCTCCATCGATATGAGATACTATCCCTTTTGAAGCAATGTGATATAACTCTGTATGCATCTCTTCATGCTCGATTCCATCTTCTTCCGCCTTACTTACTACAGCACTGGCAATTGGATGATAGATATGCTCCTCTAAACACGCTCCAATTCTAAGAACTTCTTCATAAGAATATTCATAAAATGGTAGCACTTCTTGGATATATGGTTTAGATACCGTAATTGTTCCTGTTTTATCAAAAACAAATGTATCTATATCCTCATATTTATCAAGGGTTACTGAATTTTTTACCACAATTTTCTGATCAATTAGGTTTTTTATAGTAGTTAGATATGCTACAGGTGTTGATAATTTCAATGCACATGAGTAATCTACTAGTAAAAACGACATCGCCTTCGTGAATGATCTTGTAAGTAAATACGTTAGTCCCATCGCTAAGAAGTTATATTTTACTATACTGTCGGCTAATTTGATATATTTGTAATGATATGCGTCTTCTCTACTTTCAGAATCTTTCATAAGTTGAATTAAATGTTGGATACGACCATTAACTTGTGGATTTTCTACTTTTAGCTTAATCTCACCGTTAACAACTATCGTGTTAGAATAGACCTCATCTCCAATATTCTTCACAACCGGGAAACTTTCTCCTGTCAATGAACTTTCATCAACACTAGCTCCGCCACTCATCACAATACCATCAAATAGAATTTCATTTCCTTCTGAAACTAGAATTATATCTCCTTTTTTCACCTCTGCACAAGTTATTTTTCTATTACCTTCTTCTTCAACAAGCCAGATTTCTCTATCCATAGAAGTTAGGCTTTGTTCTAATACTTTTACAGACTTTTTCTCAGACCAGTTGTTTAGAGCTTCTCCTAATTCCAGGATGAACATAATAGAACTTGCCGTTTCACGAGCTCCCGTCGCTAATGAGACTAAGATTGCCGCCGAATCCAGTGTTTCCATGGTAACTTGCTTGCGTCCTAATAATTTTAGCGTATCTTTTAAGTATCCTGATGCTTTCCACCATGTGTGAATAGCTCTAAGTGGAAATGGCACGAATAATTTAGACATTGCACGCCAAAAAATGGCATCTACAATTATTGAATAAGGACTTTCTTCAGCTATCACAACTGGATTTTCATAACAGTCTCTTACTTTTTCTTTATCTACTAGTTTAAAGAATTCTTGTAAACACCTGTTGCAACCATCTTTAAACATAACAACAAAAGTGTACTCATCTTGATAAAAGTCCACTTTTTGTATGTTTTCGATTTTTGATGCCTGTTCTTTAAAATATACTTTTACATCTGGTGTCAAGCGAAAATCAGCTCTAACTCTCGCTCTTGCACTCGAAAGATGTAGTATTTTAAAATCCATTTTATTTTTCCTCTAATTCTTGAAGATTGTTTTCTCTTTTTTCTTTTTCGTATAAGTCTTTAGCATCCGCTACAACATCATCAGCATGTTGCTTAATGTTTGATACTGTCCCTTCTACTCCGTCTTTTGCTTTATATAATTTTGATAAAACAACTGAGTAACCTTTCTTCGCATCCTTACTTGCTAGAAGTTTAAGACCTAAAGTTCCGAATGCTACTCCTCCTGCGAATACTCCTGGTGTTTTAAGTGCTGCTTTTGCAACTTTTAATGCTTTGATTGACATATTTAGTTCCTCCTTATATATTTTATATTTATATTATTATATCACTTTACAAATTATATGTAAATCCTAATATATCAAGCTTTTCTCTCTTTCGCTTAATATTTCTTAACTTATATTTTTCAATTTTTTTCACTCCCCCCCTCTGCCTTGTATAGTCAAAAATTTAATGTTTTATTCTAAATAAATTATTTTTGAAAATATTATTATTTTACCTATGTTTCGTAATAATTTAACTCTAAAAACACCATAGCTCATAAATCTTCATAAGGGAAACTTAAATTCCCCAAGGAATATTTCTTCTCTTTACTGTAGTGAACAATCTTGTTTATTAATATAAGATTTATCATATTTTTTTATAATTCACTTCATTCCCCGTCGTACTATACTGCATATTTGAATAATGAATCGATAATATGCAGATAAATATTTTTATCAACTCAAACTTTAATTTATGTTATAATAACAATGTTGAAGAAAGTGAGGCACTTGAGATAATCGAGGCACTTTTGGATTAAAGAAAATATGTGAAAAATGAAAAAAGTGATTTGTACTAGATGAAGTTATTAATTTTTAAAAAATTATTCGTACTGGATTTACATATTGCTTTTGAATCGAAAAATATTATTAAGAATTCGAAACAGTGATCCGTACTAGGCTTACGCACTACTTTTGAATAAAAAAACTTATTAAAATAGATAAATAAGGAGAACTCTATGATTTATATTATTGGACTTGGACCTAATGATAGTTCAAACATTAAGGAAAATATTAGACAACTATTACTAGATAACACTAATGCCAAGGTTATTGCGCGTACTAAGGAACATCCTGCGATTTCTTTCTTGGAGGAGAATAATATCGCGTTTGAGACTTGTGACAGATTTTATACAGAAAGCGAAAATTTCGAAAATACATATAACGGTATTGCAAATTATATTCTTGGAGTTGCTGAGGCTAACGATGTAATGTATCTTGTTCCTGGGCATCCTATGGTCGCTGAGCTGACTACTCAACTTCTAATAAACAATGGTAAAGACGTGAAAATCGTTGGTGGTGAAAGCTTTTTAGATTCTTGTTTTAACGCGGCAAAGTTCGATCCTGTTGAAGGATTCGCCCTTGTTGATGCTACTGCACTTGAGACTTTAAGACAAGTTAATCCACTACAACACCTACTTATTACACAATGTTATGATGATTTAACTGCGGCTAATGTCTCTGACGAACTTATGTCGTTCTATCCTTATGATCATGAGGTTACAGTTATTGAGCAAGCTGGTGCAAAAGATGAAAAAATTTACACTGCTTCTCTACATGAACTTTCAGCTGCAGTTGGTGAGGACGTAAATAACCTACGTGCTTTATATATCGCACCGTTAAAAGATGGACTTAGCTTTAATATTAAAGACTATACTAAAAAATTCGATGAAAATGATGAAACTACAGAAGCTGATTTAGTTGAAAAATTAGAGAAACTTATTGTAGGTCTTAAAGCAAACTTAAATAGAGAGGAAGACTATACAAGTGACAATTCGAAACTATTAGCTGAGATTATTAACACGTCACTTGACTTTACAATAGCTAGCGATAACTATTACGAACTTAGTGATATTCTTTCTGAAATGAAAGCAGACAGACAAAAATAATTTTATAATAAGGACAATAATATGGATAAGGTATTAGCTTTTAGCAAAAAATTATTAAAAGAAGTTATTGATAAAAATTCAGTCGTTGTTGATGCTACAGCTGGAAATGGAAATGATACATTGTTTCTAGCGAAGACTTCAGCTAAAAAAGTCTATGCATTTGATATCCAAGAATTGGCAATAGAAAACACTACGAGGCTAATCGAAGAAGCTGAACTATCGGATAAATGTGAAATTGTTCTTGATTCACACTTCGAATTCGATAAGTATATAGATGACACAATTCGTGCAGTTGTCTTCAATCTAGGATACCTACCAAATGCAGATCATGAAATCACTACACTAGCTGAGACGACACTTTCGACGATTAAAAAGTTCTTATTACACCTAGAAATTGGTGGGAGAATCGTTATTGTTCTCTATTGGGGACATGAGAATGGTAAAGTAGAAAAAGAAGCACTGTTAAATGAACTTCAAAATCTTGATCAAAAAGAAGCCGAAGTATTGATTTATCAATTCATTAATCAGAAAAACAACGCACCATTTATTATTGCGATTGAAAAAAGAAAGGAAATTTCATGCGAGAAATAGAAATAGAATTTAAAAACTTACTTACAAAAGATCAATATACGTCACTTTTTGAAAAATATGACTTAAAGAATTCTGAAGAAATAATAAACAAAAATTTCTACTATGATGATGCAGATGAAAGTTTCAAGAAGATCGGAGCAGCACTAAGAATTCGTTATACAAATAAAAAAACAGAAATGACTCTAAAGGTAAAAGGTGAAACTCAAAACGTTGAGATAAACGTACCTCTAGATGAAAGATATCCAAAAGAGCCAACGGTACTGCCGATTTTACCGAACGAAATTATTGCTGAGCTAGAGCAAATGAACGTGAAGATTAAAACTCCAATGCTGATTCAAAAAATCGAGACATTAAGACACGAAGTTACTTTAGAAGAAGGCTTATTGGTACTTGATGAAACAATATTTATCAATGATATCGTCGATTATGAACTAGAATTCGAGACAAAAGATTACGAAACAGGCTTAGTCGCATTCGAGAAACTATTAGAAGAAAATAATATCAACAAAAATCCTGCTAAACCAAAAATAGCAAGAGCTGTTGAGTATTCAAAACAATAAAACTAAATTGAGATTTAAAAAACAACGCTCTGTCAACTTCGGGGCATAGGAAAAAATCATACTAGAAATCTAGGTAGCATTTTGTTGCTTAGATTTTTTCACCTCTCTTATGCAATTTGGGATAATTCGACAAAATCGATTTCTCTGAAATGACGATTTTCGAGTTACTTCCTGACATAAGGGGGTTTTTATTATAACCTATTGTAGGTGCAAGGTGCACTCACACCTTAATTCCAAAATGGAAATTTTAACTGTTTTTTCCATTTTAAACTCTCTTTTTCTTCCCAAAATGAAAATTTCGGCTGTTTTTTCCATTTTGAACTCTTTTTTTCTTCTGAAAATGGAAATTTTGACTGTTTTTTCCATTTTGAATATGCTATAATTATTAAAAATAGATTAAAGTAGGTGATTTATATGAATAAGTATTATCCATTAGAAAAATTATTTCATATGAATTTTGATATAGAAAACGAATATAACAATAGAATCCATTCTCCTTCTACTTCTGTTACTTCACTTAAAATAAATCCCCTTATTAAGGGAGTAAGAAAACCAGAAGAATATCCATTATTTATATACAACTCTGCAGAATTAATCTTAATTCTAGAGAAAATTTATACTAATAGTGCTGAGATTATTGCCAAACAAAGTGTACTTCCGGAAGCCGCACAAGAAAAGTTCTTTAATTTGTTGCTTATCAACGAACTTCAGAGTACTAATGAAATTGAAAGTATTCATAGTTCTAAAAGAGAGATTAGCGAGGCACTTTCTAAAAAAGATAGTGATTCCCCTAACCTTAGACGTTTTGCTGGTATGGCCACATTATATTCTTACCTAGACAAAGAAGTTCAGATACTTGAACCTAAAGATTTCAGAAAGATTTATGATGTTCTCGTTGGGGATGAGGTTTCAAAAGAAGATGTTTTAGATGGAGAATTTTTTAGAAAAGAAAGCGTAAGTGTCTATGCTGGGAATGATATCATTCACCATGGTTTAGCAACTGAAGATGATATTAACAACGGACTGGCTGATTTAATTAGATTTATGAATTATGACAACTTGCCAAAACTATATAAAATCTTTATTGGGCATTACTATTTTGAATACATCCATCCATTTTATGATGGAAATGGTCGTGTAGGCAGATACTTACTCGCCAAATCTCTTACGAGTGTAGTAGATATATTTACGGCAATTACTCTTTCATACAGCATTAATAGAAATAAAAATAAATACTATAAGAGTTTCGAGAAAACATCACACCCATTAAACAAAGGTGATATGACTCTGTTTGTTAAAGAAAACTTAGAACTTTTAGTTTCAGGTCAAGAACATATATTGTCTTTCTTAACAGAAAATATTGAAAAAATGTTCATAGCTAGAAACTATATTAACGATAATATTGCTGATGATAAACTTAAAAATATACTATTCCTACTTCTACAAAGTCATTTATTTAGTGCTAAAGATGCTTTAATAAGTCATGACGAAGTGTCTAATATTTTAGGAATTTCTAAAAGAACTCTTAATAAATATTTAGAAGAAAATGAAGATAAGATTACAGTGATTAAGAAGAACCCGAAAATATATACGCTTAGTGAAGACTTTTTAGCTAAAATATTTGAATAAAAAAATTTGGGAACCTATGAGCCGACTCGACAAAATTGATTTTGAGACACTCATTCTTCCCAGATTTCTGGTTATATAATAAGTTCGGGGCATGGAAAAAATTCCAGCCCCAGATTTCTTATTTTTGTATATATACGTCTCGAAAAATAAATCTAGTTTATTCTTCTTTAAACTTCACACCATTATCTTTCAGTTTTTTGATAATACCTACTCCGATACCATCTAGTTTTTTCAGTTCTTTTTCTGTATAACATTCGATAATTTCTTTATTATATAATTCTACATCGATAAACTTGTTTAATTGTTTTTCCATACCTTTGAAAACAGGGTCTTCTTTCATAGCTTCTTTAGATACGGTCTTACGCCCCTCAACAATCAGGCTTTGTTTTTTCTCTATATCTTCTCTATAGAATTTCTCTAATAATTCATAATGATATTTATTAGTCAGATATTCTTTAGCAATACCTGCTGAAAAGGTCATTTCAAAATATTTTTCCTTATTGACACCTTTCACATTACCTGGATTTCCTACTATATAATCTAGAACTTTATTGAAGCCACCTTCAAATATATAACCTACATACTTATTAAGTTTTTTAAGTTTAGTCATATAGTAATGTGCTTCATCAAATTTTTCTTGATTTATGCTGAAGATAGCTAACAATAACAATGTAGCTTCTGAATCTTCATAGTCAAAGCAATCGATATGATCCATCAGTAAACTTTCTCTATCCAGGCGAACATACATAAGCGTCAAGAGATCTATGACCTCATGGAAATCCGTTGGATTCGCCATCAACATAAGTTCATACAGTTTCGCAGCTTCTTCATTCATCCCAGCCTCACTATAATATTCGGCCAGGACATCCGCTATTATCATCTGTTCGGCATCTTCACCATTATCTGAATACATGACATCCTCTTCCAACTCTATAGCCCTGTCTAAAGCATCTCTATTTTCCTCATGAAGTTCACGTAAGGCACTGATTTTATCGACAACACTCATATCTCCTTCATCTATCGCATCAACATGATCGCTAAGAGAAGCATCCATCTCATAACCTGCGTCGACCAAATTATAAATACGCTCAAATACCTCGGTAGCCTCTTCCTTACTAGAAAAATGCTTCCCTTCAGTTTTCAAAAACTCTTTAAGCAATATTTCGAATTCTCTATCATATTTTACCATAAGTCATCCTCCATAAGATCCATCTGGATATCAAACTCACTATCATCGGCGAACATTACACCGTTTAAATGTAGGTTTTTGATAGTCCCCTTACCTAAACCTTTTATTTTAAGAAATTCTGACTTCGTAATTTTCAAGAAATCCTCTTTTGTTAATAAAAAGTTCTCATGCATAATTTTTAATTCCGTATCTCTAATTGCCATAAATGACCTATCTCGTTTCATATCAGCAACTGTTATTTCCTTGCGGTCGGCATACTTATCCAGCTCATCTCCAATTACATATTCACTTTCTCTCACATGCATAAGGAAGTCGAAGTAGTACTCTTTACTTATGAAATAATCGAATTTTATAACCGTATTAAGAGCTTCTAGATACTTACAATCATCATCCGTACTGAACTCTATTAGTTTAGGATTAGCAATTCTATCTAACACATCAGAAATGTATTTATTATTCTTTATCAATTTGTTGTAAAACGCTACAGCCTCTTTCTCCTCACCTTGCATCAAGTGATAGAAAACTTTCGATAATAAAATTACATCATCATTTTTACCACGTTTACTCATAAGTTTATAGTAATGGTTAAGCATTGTGAAATCATTTAATATAAGACTAGCCACGATAAAATTATGATACATCGGCACTAAAACTTCATCAGCCATATCTAAAGCCATATAAAAAGGTTTATATGCATCCCAAACTTTACTATATAGCTTATTACCTAAATAAAATTCCGCAAGATGGTGGCAAACTATTAAATGAAGATAGTTAATCGGAAATAGTTTACCCTCAACATAACCTTCTTCAAAGGTGTATACTTCCTCTTTTAGGCGTAGTAATGCTAATTCTATTTCATATTCGGCACAATCTTTACTAACAATTTTCCAGACTTTAGCATCCACATTATACTTAGATAAAGCTATCGCATCTTCAATATAAATCGCGTATTTAGGATCATTGATATTCTCAATAAATTCTGTAAAAAGTTTCATCGATTCCTTAAAATCAGATTCAAGCTCTTTAGATGAGAATTTAATCCTACTATAGCCATGATTAAGCTCGAAGTCTCTATATGTTTTGTTCCTAATTCCTGTATATCCTTTTTTATTGACAGGAAATTCTATAATTTTTTTATTATTCATGTCTGCCCCCTCTTTCTTTCTTGAGTAAATCTATAAAATTTACATAGATTTTAATAATCGACTTTTGTATTAAAATTTTTATAAAATTCACCCTTCCTTCAACTTTATTCTACACCATATTTTAATATAATACAAACTTAACAACTAGGTAATATAGTAAAATTATTATGAAAAAGGTAAAAAAAAGAATAAATTCTTTAAACTATAAATTGCGACACTCACAGAAAAAAATTTATTCATATAAACATTATAACACAAATCTTTATCAAAAATTCAGAAAAAACTTTGACAATATTTTCAGAGGATATCTTATCTTCCATCTATACATATGTAAACAGGGGGCTAATATATACAAACTCTAAAATATCTTATAAACAATAAAATATTTCCTGGGAAATTAACTATGCTTTAATTTTCAAAACTATACTAAAGTGTGATAAAATAGAAACTAGTTAAAAATATAGTTATAGCGGAGGTACAATGAAATATTTAACTAGTGAAGAAGTAACTAAAGCGAAAAAAAATATTAGTGAAATAAAACCTTATAAAACAACTAAAGAGATTATCTTTTCTAATATTTTTACTTTTTTTAATGCTATGAACTTAGTCTTAGCAGCATTTATAGCTACAACACTTAGATTTGAAAATATGTTGTTTTTAGGTGTAATTACTATAAATACTGCAATTGGTATTTTTCAAGAAGTTCGTTCAAAAAATGCCCTTGAGAAATTGAGTTTGCTAGGTAGAAGTAAATACCGAGTAAATCGTGATAATGAAATAATAAATATAGATTCTGAAGAAATCGTCCTTGGAGAATATCTACATTTAAATCTTGGAGATCAGGTTCCTGTAGATGCAGAAATCATTGATGGTAGTATTGAGGTCGATGAATCACTATTAACTGGTGAGAGTGACAATATCTTTAAGACTACTAACGATAAAATAATGAGTGGTAGTAACGTAGTTAGTGGTAGTTGTTTAGTACGAGCTGTTGCTGTCGGAGAGGATAGCTACATTAACAAGCTTGCTAAAAGTACTAAAGAATTTAAAAAATATCCATCTAAACTTCGTGACTATATGGATAAAATCTTAAAAGTTATATCTATTCTATTAGTTCCTGTCGCAATTATGCTATACATGCGTGGTGCTAGTCTGGGACGTGGTTATGTAGAAATAGTCTTGAGTAGTGCTGGAGCTTTAGTAGGTATGATTCCAGAAGGTTTAATCCTTCTTGTCAGTGTCTCTCTTGCAGTTGCTGCGATGAAACTTGCTAAAAAGAAAGTTCTAGTTCAAGAATTATACTGCGTGGAAACTCTTGCCAGAGTCGATGTCCTTTGTTTCGATAAAACAGGAACTATCACTACAGGTAATATGAATGTTGTAGAAATTGATGATGAAGTTGCAGAAAAATTATCAAGTTATCTTGCATACTTCGATGATGAAAATGCAACATCTAGAGCTTTAAAGAATCATCTAACGTGCAAAAAACAATGGGATGTAGAAGAATTAGGAGCTTTTTCTAGTAAAAATAAATATTCATTTATAAAACTACAAAATAGCGGAACATATTTCTTCGGAGCATATGAATTTTTAGGCTTCTCTTCTGAAATGGATGAATATTATGAGAATCTAAAAAAAGAAGGTTATCGAATATTATCGCTAGCCTATACTGAAGACAGTACAAACATCCCTACTAATATGAAACTTATAGGACATGTAGTTCTATCAGATGAAATTAAAGAAAACACAAAAGAAACATTCAAATACTTCGAATCACAAGGAGTTGAAGTAAAAATAATCAGTGGAGATAATCATATTGCCGTGTACGGTGTTGCTAAGAAAGCTGGTTTCAAAGAAGATGCTAAGGCTATTGATATGACTAAAGTGACTGAAGAGGGCTTTGAAAAAACTGTTCTTGAGAATGATATTTTCGGACGTGTTACCCCTGAACAAAAACAGAAAATGGTAGGCGTATTACAAAAAGCTGGAAAGACTGTCGCTATGAGTGGGGATGGGGTTAACGATGTTCTTGCCCTTAAAAAAGCTGATATTAGTTTTGCTATGAATGGTGCTACTAGTGCTGCAAAAAGCGTATCAAATATCGTATTCTTAACAGATGACTTCGGAGTATTTTACGATATACTTATGGAAGGTCGTCGTGTTATTAATAACATTCAAAAGGTAGCTTCACTATTCCTAACAAAGACATTCTTCTCGATTGTCTTCTCAATACTTAGTGTAATCTTCGCCTTGGAGTTTGCGTTTATCCCGATTCAATTTACGATAATTTCAGCGATAACAATCGGTATTCCATCCTTCTTCCTGACTTTTGAAGCGAATAAAGAAAAAGTAAGCAATAACTTCATGAAGGACATACTGACAAACGCTGCGATCGGTGGTGGTATTTTAGTAGCTACAGTACTACTGACAAACTTTACCATCACAGATAATTCACAAGCGAAATTTATCTCTTTCCTTCTTGCGTTGATAAATGGATTATGTATGGTGGCTAAAGTCAGCCTACCTCTGAATAAATACAAACTTGCACTACTTTCTATGTTAAGTATAGCTGCAATTATAGGTGTTGGAGTTAATATATTTATCCTGAAAAATCACTTTACACCATTAGTATTTTCTCAAGTAATTTACATAATTATTCTTGGATTAGTAATCTCGACAGTCCACTTCTTTACGAGAAGAAAAGTGAGAAAATAGGATTTATCGCTCATTTATCGCTCATTTATCGCTCACTTTAGATTATGAATATTATCTAAACACCGATATAATAACTTTTTAAAAGAGTATAACAAAACCCTAGACTTGGTTAATTCCAAATCTAGGGTTTATTTTTTATTCTTCTTCAGAAGGTTTTTCTTTTGATTTTTCGTCTTCTAGGTCTTTTTCTTCAACCTTTTTAACTTTATCTTCTTCGTTTTCAGCCTCTTCTTGAGCTTTTTTCTCAGCTTCTTCTTTGGCTTTACGAGCTTCTTCTTCGTAGTATTTCTTATTAACCACTTTATCTAGTTGATCAGCTTCTCTTTCATCTAAGTCTTTTGGCATTTTTCCAAATTGGTAAAGAGCAACGATTTCTTTTCTATCGATTGTTTCAACTTCGATAAGTGTTTGTGCAATAAGTTCTAATTGTTCTCTGTGAGTTTCAATAATGTGAAGAACTTTAGCATAACATTCGTTAATAATTTTACGAACTTCGATATCGATTTCTTTCAGCATTTCTTCTGAGTAGTTACCGATACTTGAAAGTTGACGTCCACCATATGGATCGTGGAATGGAGCTTGCATTGGTCCTACAGCATCACTCATACCGTATTCTGTAACCATCGCACGAGCAATAGCTGTTACTCGTTCGAAGTCATTGTGAGCTCCTGTAGATACTTCATTAAAGAAGATTTGCTCTGCAGCACGTCCACCAAGTAATCCACAGATTTTGTCGATTAAATCTGTACGAGTTTGGAAGTATTTTTCTTCTTCCGGAATCATAAGGTTATATCCACCTGCATCACCACGTGGGATAATAGTAACTTTTTGTACTTTATCAGCACTATCAAGTACCATACCTACGATTGCGTGACCTGCTTCGTGGTAAGCTACTAAACGTTTTTCTTTTGGAGTGTATACTCTACTACGTTTAGCTGGACCACCGATTACTCTGTCCATTGCTTCATCTAAGTCTTCTTTTTCAATATTAGATTTATTTTCACGAGCTGCTAATAATGCTGCTTCGTTAAGAATGTTAGCAAGATCCGCCCCAGAGAATCCTGGAGTTTTTTCTGCTAATGAACGAAGATCAACACCTTTAGCAAGTGGTTTGTTTTTAGCATGTACTTTAAGAATAGCTTCACGACCTTTTACATCAGGTGTAGAAACTTTAATTTGTCTGTCGAAACGACCCGGTCTTCTAAGGGCGTTATCTAATACGTCAGCACGGTTAGTAGCCGCAATTACGATAATACCTTTTTCACCATCGAATCCATCCATTTCAACAAGAAGTTGGTTAAGTGTTTGTTCACGTTCGTCATTTCCTCCACCTACTCCGCTTCCACGTTTACGTCCTACAGCATCAATCTCATCGATGAAAATGATACATGGCGCATTCTTTTCAGCTTCTTTGAATAGGTCACGAACACGACTTGCCCCAACCCCTACGAACATCTCAACGAAGTCAGATCCTGAGATTGAGAAGAATGGTACTTTCGCCTCACCAGCTACAGCACGAGCTAGTAAAGTTTTACCAGTCCCTGGAGGCCCCTCAAGTAGTACACCTTTAGGGATTCTAGCACCCATCTTAGTGAATTTACGGTGATCTTTTAAGAACTCAACCATTTCTGCAAGTTCTTGTTTTTCTTCATCAGCTCCGGCTACATCATCAAATGTAACTTTCGCTTCTCCACCATCGATTTTTTTAGCTTTAGATTTTTGGAAGCTCATTACTTTGCCTCCACCGCCACCTTGCATTTGTGTCATAAAGAAAACTAAAACACCCATAAACAAGATAAGTGGAATAATCTGACCTAAGAATGATAGAATTGCTCCAGTTTTTTCAGCTGGCTTATATTCTACTACACTTAGTTTTCCATCTTTAGCTTTTTCATTAATTTGTTTTTGTACTTCAGAATCAGATGCTGCAACTACACTCTCGAAGTTCTTATTACCATCAGTGTAAGTACCTTTAACATTGTAGTTCTCATCTTTTCTTTGTAGACTTATTTCTTTAACCTTGTCGTCTTTAATAGTCTGAACAAGTTTAGCATAGTCTATTTTTTCAGTTGTCCCAGGTAAGTCTTGCTGCCAATATGCAAATAATCCAATCGCGATTACTATTAATGCAAGCATACCAAGGATAGGGTTTTGCCTTTTTTTATTATTCATATAGACAATCTTCCTCCTATCATTTTTCTAAACATAATTTATTTTACCATATATAACTAAAGTTTGACTAATATTTTGACCTTTTTTGATTAAAATATTATTATGAATAAATTTCTTCTTTTAGAACACCGATGTAAGGTAAGTTTCTATATCTTTCATCATAGTCTAAACCAAATCCTACAAGGAATTCATTTGGTGAAACTATACCGATGTAATCTGCTTCAACATCTACTACACGAGTTTCTGGTTTATCTACTAGTGAAGCACATGCTACTGAAGCAACATTTCTTTCTTTTAAGTTTTCGATAAGCGCTTTAAGCGTTCTTCCTGTATCTACGATATCTTCAACGATAATTACGTGACGTCCTTCAATATCCATTCCACAGTCTTTTTTGATTTTGATTACACCAGAAGATTCAGTTCCTCCGTGATAACTAGATACATCCATAAAGTCAGTAACTACGTGAATGTCAATATGTTTTAAAAGTTCTGCCATAAAAGGTAATGCCCCTTTTAATGTACAAATTAGAACAGGACATTTATCTTTATAATCCTCTTCAATTTGTTTAGCGATTCTTTTACTAGCAACAACGATTTCCTCGTGTGTAAATAGAACTTTCTCGATATCTTTTAATAAATTTTCCACTGTTTTATCCTTTCGTGTTTATATAATAATCATATTTTTTGTTTTTGTTGACTTTAGTATTTATTCCTAAAACTCCTAAAATTCCATCTTTATTGCGAATCACTGGAAGTTTGTCCCTAAGTTCCTTCGGAATCTTTTCATCGATAAAAAGACGTGAAAGTTTTTTGCTAACCTTACCTCTTTGAATTCGATCGCCATCCCTCTTAGCCGTAACTATTAAAGGCAAATCTTCTTTATTAAATCCAACCTCAGATGAGTTGTTAGTTGTGGTTATTAGAAAATTACTCTGATGAAATGTATAAACTTTATTAATATCCACTTCATCTATTATTAATTCTATCTTATCATTATAACATTTTTTTTCGATTTTATGAACATAAATACTATTATATTCGCTAATAATTTTTAAATTATTTTTTAAATCATAACTTTTATTATTATTTTTACTTTTTAAGTCTTCTATTATTGTAAAAAGAGCCCTTTGTTTTATATCAAAAATACCAAAATTATTTGCTAATATATCTCTTAACAAGAAATAAATCTCTTCTTTCGTATTTTTCAATAATTTATTCTTATCCAATTCAACTTTATCTTCTTCTTTAGAAATAACATAATCATCTTTTACTTCTAATACCTTATTTTTCAACTCAGTATTAATATTTTGATAATAACTAGAAAAATTAATCAAATTATCAAAACTCGCTGTATTTACATCGTTTAACAATGGTACAATGTTATGCCTTATATTATTCCTCGTATAATCAGTATCGAAGTTTGTTGAATCAACATAGTATTTTAAGTCATTTTTATCGGCATACTGCTCAAGGTCTATTTTTAATACATTTAATAACGGGCGATAAACCGCTAGCTCCCCAATAGTCGTCTTCTCTTCTATCATCAAGTTATAATCCATACTACGTCCACTAAGGAGCCTCATAAGGATATTCTCTACCTGATCATTTTTGTGATGAGCAGTTATTAACTTCACGTCACCTTCTAATAAAGACATCTCCTCAAAGGCTTCATAACGTAGTTTTCTTGCAAGCATTTCCTCTGACGTGTGACTATCTCTTACTAAATCTTTCATATTTAGATCTTTTTTGTAAAACTTAACATTGTAGTTTTTGACAAAATTTTCTACGAACTCGGCTTCTTCATAGGATTGTTCTCTTAGACCATGATTTATATGGAACGCCACTAATTCTTTATAACTCTCTTTGTACTTTGTAACAAGCAGATGAAACAAAGCTATAGAATCCACTCCCCCTGATAGACCTAGTGCTATTTTATCAGTCTTTTGCCATAAAATATTAATGTCCATCTAGGTAACCTCTCTCCTGAAGTTCTTTCTTAATTTTTTCGAACTTAACTTCAGCTTGCTTTGTCGTCGCAATAATATCTTCTAGCAATCCTTCTGGCGCTGGAGGAATTTCTTTTTTCTCTTCTTTCTCCTCAGATAGCTCAGTAATATTACTCTTCTTACCTTTTCCTACAGAAATTTTCATATTCCCTATAAATTGAAGTTTTTTCAAATCTTTTAGAGTTTTTGTCTCCTGTTTAGGCTCCTGATTTTCTTCCTGCACTTCTTGTTTTTTCTGAACTTCAGGTTGTTCTTTAGCTTCTTTTTTAATCGGTGATTTTGGTTTATTTTTCTTTTTGTTCTGTTTTTCCTTAGAGTTTTTCTCTACTCTTTTCTTCTCAGCTTCAGCTTGCTTCAACTCTTTTTGTGTCAAAATCACTAAAGAATCCTTTGTACTCTTCTCCTCGGCTTTAATAATAAAACCAACAGAAAAAATCTCTTCTAGCTTTTTCTTTTTACCTATAAACATATTTTCCTTTGGTAAAAATGCATCCTTGCCATTTTCTAATTTTATATATAATCCTTTGCTTTCAACTTTTGTTACCTTACCTGCAACCTTGCTCATTTAATCACCTCACTATCAATTAGAAAGGGAGCACTCAAAAATCGTGATTTCGTAGAAATCGATT
>NZ_KQ959985.1:16049-17729 GCF_001553035.1 Gemella haemolysans | reverse complement strand
CAAAAATCGTGATTTCGTAGAAATCGATTTTTCAGAGTAACCCCCGCACAGTTCATTAGATATCTAAAAAGCTTTTATAAAACGAATTTAGATATCAATAAATCACTGCGTCTATGAACTCTCATATACACTTTGTTAAAATTTAGGTCTTTCGGGTCAACCCCTACATCTTAAATCTTTCCTATTTATTTCACTTAAATATTATACCACACTATATTCATCTATTGAAATATCAAAGATAATTCGATGTAATAATATACCAACAACCTAATCCCGATAACTAAAAAACACCAACTTCAAAAAAGTTATTCTTCTGAAATCAGCGCTCAATTATTAAATCTTCTTCTAAATAATGTTATGTTAACTATCTCTAGTTAAAAACACTACTAATCTTTATTATACCATAAAAATAAAGTTTTTATCAGTCTTTAATTTTTAAAGTTTTTATGTTATGTTAAAGATACCAAAGGTATATGTTTCATATCATATATACTTATTTCATAGTAAATACGCAATACGCGATTTCAGGGAGGTTACTATGTTAAATGCAGAAAAACTCAAAAAAAGATTTTATATATTTCTAGTATTTTATTTTTTATTTGGTACTACAATCTATTTCTTGTTTGATAGTGCAGTTAGTCCGGACTTTACACGACAATACAAAATCATATTATTTGTGCTCGAAGTTGTTTATTTTGATTTACCTTTAGTGTTAGCTTTGGTTCTAAATAACTATATAGATAAAAAAACTAAAACCATAGAAAAATAAAATACTCTCCAACACTAACTAGCGAGTGACTCAACAAAATCTTCTTTCTTAAAAGATCATACTTTTTGAGCCACTCCATATTCATAGTAAATACGCAATACGCGATTTCAGGGAGGTTTCTTATGTTAAACACGAAAAAAATTAAAAAAAGATATTTTATATTTCTAGTATTCTATTTGTTATTTGGTGCTCTAATCAATTTCTCGTTTGATGAAGTAGTTAGTCCAGATTTTACACATAAATACAAAACCATATTATTTGTGTTTAATTTTATTTTTAGTAGTTTACCTATAGTATTAGCTCTGGTTATAAATAACTATATAGATAAAAAAACTAAAAATGTAGAAAAGTAAAAAATAACACTATATAAAATTAACTAGCGAGTGATTCGACAAAATATTATTTCTTCGAAATCGCGATTTTCGAGTCACTCCCACTTATTTCATAGTAAATACGCAATACGCGATTTCAGGGAGGTTTCTTATGTTAAACACGAAAAAAATTAAAAAAAGATATTTTATATTTCTAGTATTCTATGTTTTATTTGGTATCGCGCTATCATCAATATTACATAGAGAACTTAGTTCAGATTTTAAACAAAAATACAAAATCATATTATTTGTGATTGAAGTATTTTTTATGAATTTACCTACGTTGTTAGCTTTGATTATAAATAACTATATAGCTAAAAAAACTAAAAACGTAGAAAAATAAAAAATAACACTCTATAAAATTAGCTAGCGAGTGATTCGACAAAATATTATTTCTTCGAAATCGCGATTTTCGAGTCACTCCCACTTATTTCATAGTAAATACGCAATACACGATTTCAGGGAGGTCACTATGTTAAACGCAAAAAAACTCAAAAAAAGATTTTACATATTTCTAGTATTCTATGTTTTATTTGGTAT
>NZ_KQ959985.1:13742-15949 GCF_001553035.1 Gemella haemolysans | reverse complement strand
ACACTAACTAGCGAGTGACTCAACAAAATCTTGTTTCTTAGAAATCAAGATTTCCGCGTCATTCCTATAGCTAAAAAGGCGATTCAAAATAATTTTTGAATCGCCCTTTTTTTATCCGTTATAACAATTTATTATTTCAAATAACTTACTACGAATTTCTTCGTTTGTTGAATGTCCTAGCATTGCTTTCAACTCTATTAGTTTTTTATCTAGTTCCTCAACGTCAATATCTAAGGTTGTATTTTTATAAATCATTTGGTTATCAGTCTTTTCACTACTTTCATAATCAAGCGATAACTCTTCATACATCTTCTCACCAGGTCTTAGCCCAATCTCTTCGATATCTATATCTTTATATGGTTCTAATCCTGATAATTTAATTAAGTTTGTCGCAAGATCTATTATTTTTACAGGTTCTCCCATGTCTAATAGGAAGATTTCCCCTTCACTTGCGTAATATCCAGCTTGTAGTACTAACTGCGCCGCTTCTGGAATCGTCATAAAGTAACGAATAATATTTCTATGCGTAATTGTAATAGGTCCACCTTTTTTAATCTGTTCTTTAAAGATAGGAATTACAGAACCATTTGATCCTAATACATTACCAAATCTAACAGCAGCAAATTTCGTTTTGTACTTATTACCTTTTGATTGTAAAATAATCTCTGTTAAACGTTTCGAAGCACCCATAGCATTCGTAGGATTTACCGCCTTGTCAGTAGAAATCATAATAAATCTTTCTACTTCTTTTTCAATGGCTACATCCATAACATTTTTTGTTCCAAAGACATTATTTTTTATCGCTTCTTGTGGGCGACGTTCCATTAAAGGTACGTGTTTATGCGCTGCTGCGTGGAACACTACGCTTGGCTTATATTTATCAAATACCTCAGCTAAAGCCTCTTTCTCACGAATACTTACTATTTCAGAAATATAGTTTATATCCTCGTATTCCTTACTATGCGATTTTTCAAAATCTAAATCACGTTCTAACATATATAATGCATTCTCGTTAACATCAACTAAGACAAGTTGACTCGGTTTAAATTTGAATATTTCTCTTACAATCTGGCTTCCAATCGAACCACCAGCACCCGTAACAAGGATACTCTTTCCTTTAATGTAAGAACGAATCTCCCCTTGAGAAAGCTTCACTTCTCCACGTCCTAATAAGTCCTCGATAGATACATCTTTCAAGTGTTTAGAAATACTCTCTCCGTCTTCTACAGCAACACCAGAGCTCATTACCTTAACACTAACATTAGCTTCCTTCAGTACATTTAATATTCTATTTTTATTATAAGCACTAATCGAAGGAATCGCCAAGAATACTTGTTCTACTTCGTATTTTGGAATAAGTTTTAGTATTTCATAAGTCGTTCCAACTACCGTAATACCACTAATTACAGAATTTTTTCGATTATCATCTATAAGCCCAACTACATTTGCACGGAAAATATTATTTTTTGATAGTTCTTTTAATAATATGTATCCCGCATCTCCTGCACCAATTATAAATGTATTTTTATAAGTACTAGCTCCAGATCTACCAGCTTCTCTTTCACGTAAGGCACGGTATAACATTCTTGTAAACATCATACCCGCTATAATTAATAAAGGTGAAAAGATAGCAAATCTAACATTTGAGAATGTATCAGGTAACATATACTGATAAAGAATACTCGTAAGCAAGTCCCCTAGAACTACAGAAATACAAATACTTACTATCTCATTAACACCTAAGTATGACCATAATGATTTATTAGTACCAAATAAATAAAAACTAATTGTATATATAACAAGTGAAATCACTAGAAATTCTAATATCTCAATATAATGGCCATTTAGCATCGCAAATGGATCTGATGCTTTACCTAAAAATATCGATGCTACTACACCTAATGCAACCGTCAATAAATCCAGTAACATGATAAGTTTAAATCTATGATTTATATATATTTTTGATGAAAATAGTCTATCCATAACATCTCCTACAAATTTACCAAAGAGCTTAAAGGTTGACTAAACCCAAATCCTAAGTAATCACATTAGTTTATCTATATCTAAATATCTAATAAAGATACTTATAATAAACAATAAACTATGTGGGGAACAGGGAGTGACTCAAAAATCGTGATTTCTAGAAACAAGATTTTGTCGAGTCGCCCCCGCACGGTTTATTAGATATCTAAAAAGCTTTTCTAAAG
>NZ_KQ959985.1:0-13642 GCF_001553035.1 Gemella haemolysans | reverse complement strand
GCGATTTTAGATATCAATAAACCACTGCGTCTGTGAGTTCTCATATACACGTTGTTAAAATCTAGGTCTTTTGGATCAACCCCCGCTCCCTCAGCTCTTCTACATATTTTAAAACAATCTATAACCAAAGTAACATGTCGCAGCAATAATAATACATAATATCAAAATACTGACTTTTCTAGTTTCCTTGATTACTTTTATCTCTACTATTTTTTGGACTATTAATATAGTTATAGCTACGAAAATCGCTGTAGTCTTAATCCTCTGATTTTCTATAAACATCGTCGCAATTATTATAGCTAAACTAAAAACTGTAATAAGCATATTAACAGCCATAAATATTAATTTTTTATCCGCCATATTTATTTTTTCCTTATCTTGATTGTTACTTTAACAATCGGTGTATCCGTCGCAATTCGAATATTTTCTTTAGGATAAATTTTCAAATTACTTCGTTCTTCTGTTTCTTCTTTAACATCACTTAAATCGACATCAACGAACATCTCTGATATTTTGGCTAAATCCATTGCATTTTCTGCCCTAATGGTTACTTTAGAGACATCCGCAGTCGCACTAATCAGCTCAAAACCTGAAGGAAGACTTCCTATAGTATTTACTTCTAGTGGAACTTCTTTTTCTATATTTTTAAGCTCTATATTCATAACCGTTGAACTTGGTTCTATTTGAATATCTTCAATTTTATTATAGTCACTATCATAAGCTACTAGTTTTGCTTCTTCTCTAGTATTTCTATTAAGTTTCGTGCGAGTATCACTCTCAGCACGAACCTCATTTATTCTATTAAGACTCTCTATCGCACCAGAAATCTTAACTGTTTCATTCGACACACTTAGATTATCTACTTCATATCCAATCAGTAGTCGTTCTTTCTTAACTACCGGTGTAACTTTAAATTCTTTTGTTGCTTTTTCTCTAATAGATATAGTTATAACAGACGGTTCTGCAGTACCATCAACACCTTTTTCTAAACCATCAATCTCAATTCTAACCTTTTGATCATCACCTATTTGAGCATTTCTAAGATTTAACTTCGCCTTGAAGTTTTTAGCAACACTTTCTTTCTGAACTTTTGTTTTCGTTCCAGATAATTTCACAGATACTGTATTAGGAATACCAACTACATAAAGCTTATCTCTATCATAATCAACATCCAGTGGCACATCACTTACCCAAGCTGTTGCATTATCACTACTACTATCTCCAAGAACCGAAAAGTTTTTAAAATTCTCATTAACCGATAGGAACAATAGTATCGCTATTAAAAATGATATTAACTTTAACTTATTATTTTCTTTTAGTTGCATAATATCACCTCTTATTTAATTATTTTCTCTTGCTGTTTCCAATTTTTCTCCAAGAATTTCGTTAAATCCTCTGTTGAAAAATCCGAAGTTAAAATTCCATTTTGACAAACGCTAATCTTTCCTGTTTCCTCAGATACAGCGATTATTATTGCATCTGTAACTTCAGATAATCCTAGTGCAGCACGGTGTCTTGTACCATAGCTACTAGCTATCGATCTATTATCCGATAAAGGAAGTACACAGCTTGCCGCACGAATCTTATTCTCATCGATTATCATAGCACCATCATGCAAAGGTGTATTTGGAATAAAAATATTAATTATAAGTTCATTTGTCACCTCGGCATTGACCGTAATACCACTTTCAACGTATTCATCAAGACCTATATTATTTTCTAGTACTATTAATGCACCTATTCTTCGACGTGCCATATGTCTAGATGAATCAACAACAGCTTTTATTATATGTTCGGTCGAATCTTTCTCAACATCTTTATAATTAATATTGAAGATATTAGACAGCTGTACCCTTCCTATATATTCAAGAGCTCGTCTCAATTCTGGTTGGAATATAATCATTATTCCCAATACTCCCCAAGTTACTGCTTGTTCAAATATATATGTCATCGTTCTAAAACCGATGAAGTTAAAGAATATTTTTAATCCTATGACGATTAATATACCTTTAACAAGTTGCATACCACGAGTACCTTTTAATAAACTCAATAGTTTATAAACTAAAAACCAAACTAATAATATATCCAATAAATGAATAATTAATGTCAGTGTACTTACTCCTGATAAGTATTCAGCTATCATAAATATTCTCCTTCCTTTAGTTAATAATATCTCGTTACGCATATACCCCTTATTCTTATGCGTATAACAGTCCACTCTCAATTATATCATAAAATACAAGCGTTGTGCTATTTTTTATAGAAGAAAAAAGAAGATATTTTACAATTAACATATGCAAAATACCTTCAATATACTTTTTATATTTTTAGCTTTTAGTTATACTTCACTAAATAGCAGCCTGTAGCCCATGTATTTCTGGGTTTTCTCCGTATAAACTATCATTAGTTCACTAATCAACCTTACTTATATATACGAAATCTGTAGGTGGTACGGTACCTTTTCCTGTATCTGGTTGACCTGCTGTTATCAAGATAGAATCTCCAACTTCAGCTAGTCCAACTTCTTTAGAATATTCAGAAGCATTACTTAGCATCTCTTCCATACTTAACATCTTAGGTTCGATATACGGTACTATTCCTCTAGTAATCACTAACTTTCTAGCACTTTCTCTATCAGGTAAAACCGCTAGCACAGGTACATTTGGACGATATCTCGCGATGAAACGAGCTGTTGTTCCTGATTTCGTATAAGTTACAATACTTTTAACATCGACTGCTTCTAAAAGATGTTTTGTCGTCATAGAGACAGCGTGAGAGATACTCATTTTATATCCTTCCACTTCGAATCTTTCAGCATCAACAGCATTATTTTTTTCAACAGTTCTTATAATTCTATCTACTGTTTCTAGGGCTTCACATGGATAATCACCAATCGCAGTCTCCTCTGTTAACATTATCGCATCAACACCGTCAAAAATTGCATTTGCAACATCAGACACTTCAGCTCTAGTCGGTCTTGGATTATAAACCATAGAATATAACATTTGAGTAGTTAAAATAACTACTTTCGCAGCTTCATTAGCTCTTCTTACTATTTCCTTTTGAATTCCAGGTAGATCTTCATACGAAATATCTACCCCGAGTTCATCACGATTAATCATAATCGCATCTGCAATTTCCAGTATATCATCAAGATTGTCATAACCATCTTTACAATCTATCTTAACAATAATTCCTATATTTTTTCCATGTGACTTAACAAGCTCTTTTACCTTCGTAATCTCTTCTAAGTTTCCTACAAAAGGACACGCAACGAAATCTACATCATTTGCGCAGGCAAAGTCTACATTCTCCTCATCTATTCTTATGAGTTTATATTTATTTTTCGCATAAATATGATCCACATCATATATTATAGCTAAGTCTCTTCCCGATTCTTCTCTTAGAGCTTTAACCTTCTCTATCCTTTCAACATTTTGTTCATTATTCCCATAATAAGAATCTATCAATACAGCGTCCGCTGCACCTTCCACTATTTTTCGTAATATTTTATCTGTAGCATCACCTATAGTAGCTATTATTTTAGAATTTCTAATCATAATTCTTCACCTATCCATATCATTATTTCATATTTTATTATAGCACAGCAAAATATAACATACTATACTATAAAAATTAGGACAGTTCTTACCTTTTATTATTAAGCAGATAAATATTATTGTTAAATGTAAAATTCTTAACGGTATTAAATCTCATTTGTTTAGGGAATTTTAGTTCTTATTAGTGCATTAATTTAGTATAAACTATAAAAATATAACTATATATTTCTCTTTCGAAAAGAGTTACAATTCATTAAATAAAAGAAAAAATCTTACCTTTTTTGTAAGGTTTTTTCTTACAAAATAGCTTACATTTGTAGTTGTTTTTTAGCGATAATTATAAAAAATATTTATAAAGTTTATTTACCTATAAGCCTTATTTAAAGAACATAGTAGCTTCTCTAAAAATTGAGACTATAAAAAAAATAATATTACCTAATATTTTAAAAACTATTGACAACATTCATTCTGTAGTATATAATTTTACATACTGATATAACACATAGTTTTCAGTTATTAAAATTTATATATACAATCATTTTAGGAGGAACATATTTTATGTTATCATTTTTAAAGCCTAAAGCTAAATCACATACAGTTCCTGCCGATAAAGTTATGCCAACTTATAAAAAATTAAGATTTATTTCTTTCCTTGGAGTGTTCCTTGGATACATGGCATTCTACATTGTTAGAAATAACATCAGTTTATCGAGTAGTGACCTTAAAGCATCTTTAGGAATTTCTAAAACTCAAATGGGTGCAATCATGAGTTACATGTTACTTGCATACGGATTAAGTAAAGGATTTATGAGTAGTTTATCGGATAAAGCAGATCCGAAAAAATATATGGCTCTTGGACTTTTCCTTTGTGCATCTGTAAACTTAGCACTTGGAGTTAGTCACACTGTATTCTTAGTATCAATCTTAGTAATCTTACTAGGACTTTTCCAAGGTATGGGAGTTGGACCAGCATTCATCACACTTGCAAGCTGGTACCCTAAAAAAGAACGTGGTCGTATGACTGCTCTTTGGAATATTTCTCACAACATCGGTGGAGGAATCGTAGCAAGTATCGTTACATTAGGATTCTTCATCTTTGGTAAAGAACACTGGAAATTAGCATACTACGTATTCCCAGCAATTATCGCTATTATCTTCGTTATTATTATCCTTGTTTTAGTTAAAGGAAAACCAGAAAACGAAGGTCTACCAACTATGGAAGAAATCACTGGTGAAACACAAAAAGTAGAAGTAAAACACGTACCAGAAGAAGCTGCAAACTTAAGCGCAGGTCAAATCTTCGTAAACTACGTATTAAAAAACAAACACGCTTGGTATGTATCTTTAGTTGATACATTCGTATACTTGATCCGTTTCGGATTAATCTCTTGGCTTCCAATTTACTTATTAGAAACTAAAGGATTCACAAAAGGACAAATGGGTATCGCCTTCACATTATTCGAGTGGGCTGCTATTCCATCAACACTTCTTGCTGGATACCTATCTGATAAAGTATTCAAAGGTTACCGTATGCCTCCAGCAATCGGTGCAATGGTTATCATTTTCTTCTGTCTAATCGGATATTGGGAAAGTACTTCTCTAGTATGGGTAATCGTATTTGCCAGCCTTTCTGGATGTCTAATCTACGTACCACAATTCTTAGCATCAGTTCAAACTATGGAAGTTGTTCCATCATTTGCTGTTGGTAACGCAGTTGGTCTAAGAGGATTCATGAGTTACATCGTGGGTGCTTCATTCGGTACTTGGTTTATCGGATTCGTTGTTGACCGTGTAGGTTGGTCTGGAGGACTTTACGTACTTCTGACATCTGCAGTTCTTTGCATCGTATTCGCAGTATTAAGTCACCGCGGAGCTAAAGAATTAGCACACAAATAATTAACAATTCAAAACATTAAAAAGCACTGAACAAAATCGTTCAGTGCTTTTTCTTATATCTACTTACGTGTTAAGTAGTTTTCGATATTGTAATCTTGTGGATCTAGTTCTATATTATTACCTAAAATAATATTCGCTACACTATAACCAATTATCGGACCTGTAGTTAAACCTGAAGAACCAAGACCGCTAATCGCATAAACATTTTTCAATGTTGGAACCTCACCAAAGAACGGAGAATAATCACTAGTATAAGCCCTGATTCCAACACGTTCATTTATTGTCTCTGCAGCTTTTAATTCACCTAAGAAGTTCTCTGCTTCTTCACCAAAAGCATCAAGTTGCTGTTTATCAACAGTTAAATCAAAGCCCACGTCATTTTCATGTGTCGCTCCAACACTAACAACACCTTTTTCAAATGGAATAATATCCAATTCCCCCTCAGGCATTATAACTGGATAAGATCCTGTATTTTCATCAGCAACTTTATAATCTCTTAGTTGGCCTTTTTGAGGACGAACATCAACATTAAATCCAAGGGGCTCTAATATATCTTTTAACCATGCTCCAGTCGAGAGAACAACAGTATCAAAGACCTGTCCATTAATCTCATACTTATCCCCAACAGCCTTTAGACTAACTTTTTCCCTAACGATATTAGCTTTCGAGGCAGTAAGCAAGGTATTAACGAACCTCTCCCCTTCTACTCGTCCACCACCACTCGCATACAGTACATCTCCATTGTTATCAAAGCTAGGAATGATTTTTTGAACCTCTTCTTTTGAGATTATCTCTAAATCTCCTATCATCGGTGATAATTCTTTACGACTTTCAGCAAGTTCTTTTAACTCGGATAGCTTATCTTCATTTTTTTTCAATAAATACACTCCACATTGTGAATAAAAATCAGTATTATAGCCATCATCTTCTAAGTCTTTAACTAATTTTAAATAAAAATCCGCACCTAACCTAGCCATCTTATACCAAGGTTTATTACGTCTTTTAGAAAACCACGGACTTATAATCCCTGCCGAAGCTTTTGTAGCTTGACCTACACCATAATCAAAAACTACTATTTCATTTTTTTGTTCTTTTGACAAATAATAAGCACATGTAGCTCCTACTATTCCCCCACCTACTACTGCTATTTTCATAAGATACCTCACTTTTTTAATAAGTCTACTAATTAAAATTATAACTCAAAAAAATTATAGAGTAAACTTTAACTTTGAAATTAACTATAAAATCAATATTTCAGAGAAATTTATCGTAAACAATAACTATAATGTATGATAACATTCCTTTTACTAGGTATCCTGTAAAATAAAGATATATTGCAAGTTTCTCTCAAATATATTTAATTAGCACAACAAAATTTATTTCTAATTATTTCACATAAAAGTTTCACTTAGGGTAACTTTATATGAATAACGAAATATTTTTCTAATTAGAATAATTTTATAGACTTATACTACATATCATATTATAATAGTATTTAAGTCAAATGACTATATAATTATAATTTGCAGGAGGTAAACTATGACTGAAATGAAATTAATACCAAGAAATGAAGTCGAAGAGAAGTATACTTGGGATATGACTCTTCTATACAAAACTGATGAAGATTTTAAAGCGAGCCTTGAGAATATTAAAAAAGAAATCTTGGATTTCAAGGCTACTTATGAAGGAAAATTAACGAATCATGCTACTTTAGATACTGCCGTTAAAAAATACGAAGAACTTTATGAAGAGTACTATAAACTATCTCACTACGCTGAACTACCAATGGCTGTAGATAGATTTAATGATAATGTAGTACAAAATGTAACACTATTTGAAGATGTATCTACATTATGGGCGGGGAATTTAAGTTTCTTCGATACTGAACTTGTAGAACTAGATGAACAGTTCATTAAAGATTTCGTAAAAAACTATCGTCCTGATTTAGAATATTACTTCAAAAAAATAGTTCAGGAGAAAAAACATACATTATCAAAAGAAGCTGAACAAGTAATCGCGAATTACGAAAGCCTTCCTGGTTACTACAATCTATACGAGGTAACTAAACACGAAGATATGCAATTCGACAGCTTTGAAGCAAATGGAAAAACTTTCGAAAATAGCTTCGTACTATACGAAAACTTACACGAAATGGATAATGATACTGAAGTGCGCCGTAATGCTGCGAAAAGTTTTTATAAAACATTAAATGCTTATAAAAACACTTCAGCAAACGAGTATATTTCACAAATCAAAAAAGAAAAAATGTTAGCTACAATGCGTGGTTATGATAGTGTTATTGACTACCTATTAGCTGCTCAAGATGGTAACCGCGAACTATACGATCGTCAAATCCGTACTCTTATGACAGATTTAGCACCTCATATCCGACGTTACATTAAGCTTCTAGCTCGCGAGCACAAAATTGAAGATATGCAGTTTGCAGACTGTAAAATCAACCTTGATCCAGATTTTGAAGTTGATATGACTATCGATGAATCTCGTTCTTACCTTAAAAAAGCACTTGGTGTTCTTGGTGAAGACTACGTTAAAATGATTGATGAAAGTTATGACAAACGTTGGACTGACTTCCCTCAAAACATCGGGAAAAGTACTGGTGGATTCTGTGCAACAGTTCCTAATGTAGCTGGATTTATCCTACTTTCTTGGACTGGAAAAATGAATGAAGTTTTCGTTCTTGCTCACGAGCTTGGACATGCTTATCACTTCATGAGTACAGGAAAACACCAAACAATGTTAAATAACGATTGCCCACTTTACTTCGTTGAAGCTCCTTCAACTTGTAACGAGGTTATCGTATCCAACTACCTACTAAAAACTAACACTGATGCTCGTTTCAAACGTTGGGTTATCAGTAACATGATTAGTAGAACATACTTCCACAATATGGTAACACACTACTTAGAAGCTGTTTATCAAGATAGAATCTACAAAATGGTAGATAACAATGAAATGTTAACTGCTGATGTTCTTTCTGAAGTAAAACGCAACGTTATGGAAGAGTTCTTCGGAGATAGTTTAGTAGTTAATGAAGGTGCAGAGCTTACTTGGATGAGACAACCTCACTACTACATGGGACTATATCCATACACTTACTCTGCAGGATTAACAATCGGTACAGCTATCGCTAATAAGATCGATAATGACAGTTCTTATGCCGACACTTGGTTAAATGTTCTTTCTAAAGGAAGCAGCATGTCAGCACTAGATCTTTCTAAACTTGCAGGTTGTGATGTAAGTACTGATGAACCACTTAAAGAAGCAATTGCTTATGTTGGTCACCTAGTAGACGAGCTTTACAACTTAACAGATGAATTAAATAAATAAGAAGTGACTCAAAAATCGTTATTTCATAGAAATCGATTTTGTCGAGTCACCCTCGCATAGTTTATTAGATATCTAAAAAGCTTCTATAAAGCGAATTTAGATATCAATAAACCACTGCGTCTATGAGGAGTGCCTCGATAGAATTAATTACAAAAAATTAATTTCGTCGAATCACTCCTATTCTATTATATATATAACTATGATATACTTTAACAAAGTAGCAATTTGAAGGAGTTTTATATGCATAACAGTTGGAATGAAGTAATAAAGAATTATCCAAAAATAGATGAACTTAATGAATTAGTAGAAAAAATAGATAAAAAACGTCTTACCACAACAATCTATCCTCCAAAAGAGCAAGTTTTTAGAGTTTTTGACTTAGCATTAGAAGATATTAAAGTCGTAATATTAGGGCAAGATCCTTATCATAATCCCAATCAAGCTTGTGGATTAAGCTTTTCTGTAAATGATGGCATACCACTTCCTAAAAGTCTTATAAATATTTACAAAGAACTTCACGATGACTTACGTATAAATCCAGCAAAAACAGGGAATCTTGAATCTTGGTTTAATCAGGGGGTATTTCTTCTTAATGCGGTTCTTACTGTTGAAAAAAATTCTCCTGCGAGTCACAGCAAGATGGGATGGAAAAATTTTACGGATTACATAATTGAAACTATTTCTGAAAAAAATGAAAATGTAGTTTTTGTTTTATGGGGAGCTTACGCAAGAAGTAAAAATAAACTAATTGATTCTTCAAAACATTTGATTATTGAATCAGCTCATCCAAGTCCATTATCCGCATACCGTGGCTTTTTTGGGAGCAAAGTCTTCTCTCAAATCAATAATTATTTAGTCTCTCACAACAGAGGAAAAATAGACTTTGAATTAAAAATGAAAACAAACGAGCAAATTTCATTTTTTTAAATATTTTCAAAAAAATTTTAAGTATATTTTAAGTAAGAGGTATATAATGATTACCTAAACAAAAGTAATGAAATTTCATTCTTAACGACACTTGTCGTTTCTCCCTTTTAAGTTTGAAATTATTTTTGTTTAAACCAATATTTCGGTTAATTCTTTATGATATTAACAGATAATAAAACTTTTTAATTTTTTTCATAATGTGGCTTGTCGCTCCCTAGGCAAGCCATTCTCCCTTTTAAAGAGTTGAAAGACTCTTTTGTTATTTGTATATAAGATTAGATATAAACAAGCAAGAAATTGCTTAGAACTTAATTTAGTTCACCCGAAAAACGTGTTCCCCAAACACGTTTTTTTATTATATTTTAAAACAAAAAATCTCAGACATTTTGTCTGAGATCTTTCATATATTATGCAGCTCTTCTATACCCTGCTTTTTGGGCTGCCTCTTCTGAGTTAAAGACTAATAGGTTTTTAGCTGCAATATTATTGTAAGAAGGATGTGTTGGTGTATAGTAGTAACCATTCTTTTTACTAGCTCTAACAATAACCTTTCTAGGTTGTTGCACCTGTTGTTGAGATTGTTGATTTTGAGCTACTTGAACAACTTCTTTTTTCTCACTATCACTTTCATCTATTCTTTTTTTAGATGGTGGTGGCGGAGCTATTTGATGTTCTTTATTTTCTGTTGAATTTTCTTCTTTTTTCTCTTCAGAAGATTGTTCTTCTACTTTTTTATCACGCTCTTCTTTTTTCTCTTGGAAAGTTTTTCTTTGTTCTTCTTTTCTAGCTTCACTAAAATGATTTGTCATTAGCATTGTTAACATCATAACAAATGCACTTACAACACCTAAGACAACTTTTTTCAAACGCGTTTTTCGTTGAATAATTTTTACAATAGGTGGACATAATAGTATAAAACTTAATACAAATACGACAATAGCGTATCTAATACCATGAGTAAACACCATGCTAAGTGATATTATCATAAATACTAAAAAGACAAACCACAAAATAACTTGTCCATGTTCTTTCATGAATTTATTCACAATATTTCTCCTTAAAAATAATCACTTATCTATTCTAACACTTTCTTAGCTAATAGACAATTATTTTTATAAATAACTAATTCACATGGCATCTAACTCTTCCGCCATGAACATATGTTTGTATAAACTCTATAATTATTTTCTAGAAATAACCATAGAGATACCTTGACCTCCACCTATACAAAGTGAGCATAGTCCTTTTTCTTTATTATCATTTATTAATGCATGCACTAATGTAACTAAGACACGACAACCGCTTGCTCCTATAGGATGTCCTAAAGCTATTGCCCCACCACGCGTATTAACCTTAGTTACATCCAGGTTTAATAATCGCGTTACTGCTATAGATTGTGCTGCGAAGGCTTCATTCATTTCGAATAAATCAATATCCTCAATATTCAAGTTTAATTTTTCTAACACTTTTTGCGTTGCAGGAACAGGTCCTAAGCCCATTACCTTATTATCTAAACCTGTTGAAGCATAACCTTCAATGTAACAAAGAACATCTAAACCTAGTTCTTTGGCACGTTTTTCACTCATTAGAATAACACAAGCAGCTCCATCATTAATTCCTGAAGCATTCCCCGCTGTCACAGTTCCATCTTTTTTGAAAGATGGTCTCAGTTTAGCTAGACTTTCTAAGCTACTATTAGCACGAACATATTCATCCGTATTAAATGTAATCTCCTCACGTCTAGTTTTAATAGTTATAGGTACAATTTCATCAACAAATAGATTATTTTCAATCGCTGAAGCCGCCTTTTTTTGACTCGCTAGAGCAAATTCATCTTGTTCTTCTCTTGTAATACCGTATTGCTCCGCAATATTTTCGGCAGTAATACCCATGTGATAATTCTCAAAAGCATCTGTTAGACCGTCATTAATTATAGTATCTTCTAATTCAAAGCTACCTAGTTTTTGACCGAAACGAGCATTTTTCGTATAATGTGGTGCCGCACTCATATTCTCTACTCCACCACAAACTACGATATCATTGTCTCCTACCATAATAGATTGAACTCCAAGAACAACACTCTTTAATCCTGATCCGCAAACTTTATTCACAACAAAGGCGCTTTTCTCTTTTGGAATACCTGCATTAACAGCAATTTGTCTTGCTACATTCTGCCCAAGACCAGTCTGCAATACATTACCGAATATAATTTCATCAACAAGATTTGGATCAAGATTTACACTTTCTAATGCTTGTTTTACAAGATCTCCACCGATTTTCGCTGCAGAAACATCTTTTAAACTTCCTCCAAAACTTCCTATAGCAGTTCTTTTCGCACTTACAATAGCAACTCTATTCATGTTTTTTTCTCCTAAATTTAGTTTACTAGTATATTTTACTATAAAAAATAGACTTCATCAAATAATGTAATAAAACTGAGCCGATCATAAAAATTACACTATTGTAACATCCAATAAATATTTTTGTAATATAAATGTAATATATTTGTAACAATAGGTTGTTTTTTGTAATTTTAGGATGTATAATATAAATATAAAGAAGTTATACAAAAGAAGGTGGATAATATGAACAAACTTCTAAAAACAACAGGTATATTTATTTTAGGAATAGGACTTATAGCTGGTTGTACAGATAAGGTTGCACAAGAAATTGATAGTAACAACAATAACATAACTAGTGAAGTAACGACTATTGAAGAAACACCGACTTCTTTAGCTAACCTACAAAAAGAAGTTGATGATATTAAACAAACAGATACCAACATTAATACAAATATTATTAATAATAAACCTACAGATCAAATAGCAACTCCTACTAGAAAAAACACTACAAGCCAACAAATTACTCAAAATAGAAAACACAACCTAGCCAAAGCCGGAGAGATTTTACAACCTATGGCATACGGAATGTTAAATCTAAAAGGTAGCAGCACCGCCAATGTGGTACGATTTATCGCTAGTAACGACGGTAGCAATAACGTAGTAAAACAAATAAACTTAACTAAAGTATTAGACTTACTAAATACATACAATGCACAAACATTCCATAAACAAGACGTACTACAAAGATTACAAAATGATAAAGAAATTGAATTTGTTCAATTAAATAATAGAGTTACTGATTTTAGCAAACAAAACTTAGAAAAATTGATGAATCATAAAAATAAAGTTGTATATCTCGCTAAAGATCAAATATTCTTAACTAAAAGTGATATTGGATACGGAGGTGCTGCTGATGCAATCTTCATGCCGGTGAAAAAATGGGAAGTTAAAGGAGACAGAGTACTTATTCCATACGAAAATATCGCTACTAGAAAACCAGTAGGTATGATGACACTTCGCTTAAACAATAAAAACTACGAAAGTGGAGAAAATAGAACAGTGTATTACGTAGAAAAATTCGAATTATATTAAAAAAACAAAAGACATCGTCATTTCACATGGCGATGTTTTTTTACGTTAAATTAAAATCGATATCCAAAGAACCTCTTTATTGAAATAATATAAAAATAGGTAACCGACTTAAGTTCTCCTTTTGTCAGTTACCTACATAGATTCCTATTTAATATTACTGAGATTTGCTAGTTTTCTAATAAAAGGATTTGATAAATAATAGTCTTATTATTTAACCATTTTCTTTACATCATCAATAGCATCTTCTGCAGCTTCTTTTACATCTTCTGCCACTTCTTTTACTTTAGAAAATAGTTTTCCAGCGAATCCTTCTTCTTCAACAGCTTCTTTAGCATCCTCTGCTTTCTCTTCTACAGCATTTTTCACATCTTCTGCTTTGTCTGCTGCTTCATCTTTAACATCTTCTGCTACTTCTTTTGCATCTTCCACTTTGTCTTCTGCTCCGTCTTTCACGTCTTCCGCTACTTCTTTTGCGTC
>NZ_KQ959984.1:5939-6511 GCF_001553035.1 Gemella haemolysans | reverse complement strand
GCTTAGTATATTCTGGAGCTTCTTCTCGAACTACTGATTCACCAACACGCCCTGGCTCTTGTGTGCCTTTTGTTTCTAATGGCTTAATGTATTCTGGAGCTTCTTCTCGAACTGCTGATTCTCCCTCGTGTCCTGGTTCTTGTGTTCCTTTTGTCGCTAATGGCTTAGTATATTCTGATAGGTTTTCTTGCACTAAGGATGTCCCTTTCGAAATTTCCTTTGTACCAGCATTTCCTTCCATACGCTCTGTTTCTTTATTTATTGATATTCCTCTTACATCACCATCTTCTAAAAATCCTACATACTTATATCCTGGTATATGAATTATACCTGATTTTAATTGTGTACTATCATTTACTTCTTTTGACATATTATAGTGTTTTAATATCTTATTCTCCAAAGCAAATGTTTCATAAGGAACTATTACACTTTGTCCCAACGCCCCAATTAATAATACGCTTAATACTTTATTTTTATTTTTTCTAGAAATCAATAATACGACTAACGCTGCTGTTCCTAATCCTAACCCATAAAGTGGAATAGAACTATCTCCTGTATTCGGTAATAACTTT
>NZ_KQ959984.1:0-5839 GCF_001553035.1 Gemella haemolysans | reverse complement strand
ACGTTCGATTTTCTTTATATCTTTCTGGTATTTCTCTCTTTATTAATACCTTTTCGCTTTCATTCAACTCATTTTCTTCTACATATTTGAAAGTTATCTCTCCTGCTTTTGCAATATTTCCTGGGGTATAATTTCCAAAAATTAATGCCCCCACAATCACCGCGGCAGCACCTAAAGAAAGTTTCCTTATTGAATACCTTATTATTTTGCTATTAATGTTTCGATTCACTATAATTTCTCTCCTATTATATTCTCTATTTAAATCACTAATTTCTACATTATAAATATTAACAATTCATTATATCAAATTACAACAATCTATTCAAATAAATATATTTTTAAGATATAGTAATATAATTATGTTAATTACCAAAGTAAATTCCAGTTTAAATAAAAAACTACAATTTAACCCTAAACTAATTTTATAATAGGAACTTAAATTGAGACTAAAACTTAAATTGAAACTAAATAATCATGAAAAGATATTTATCTAACTTTATTACGTTATTTTAAACTCTCTTTATTCTATTAAACGAGTTCTAATTTTTTGATTCTATCTTAGTACTTCATAAAATTAATTTTATACTAAAAGATGGTGTGCTAACTTAGATGAGAATGTGGTTTATCCAAAAGTCCTAAATTTTTAAAAAGTGTATATTATAACTCATAGAAGCAGGTAGTTATTGTAAATTCACTTTATAAAAGATTTTCAGATATTTTATAACACTCTGAGAGAAGTGACTCAATAAAATCTAATTTCTTAAGAAATTATACTTTTATCGAGTCACTTCCAGATTACATATTTTAATTATGCCTAGATTATTTATTTCTAAACACAAAAATACTGTCCAACTTAGTGAAACAAGAAAAATCTAAGCAGCACCTTGCTGCCTAGATTTTCTAGAACAATTTTTTCCTATTATCCAAACTTAACAAAGAGCCTTTTTCTTATATCTAAAATCTGATAAGAATCCTATTATCTCTTTCTCTTGTCAGTCCACTGAAAGGAAACCTATATCATTTTACAATCACTTGAACACTTTATACAGTGACTATTTATAAATTGATTCTCTAAAATCATCTGTCATACGTAGGTACGCGTTGTAGATTTTTTGTTTTAGTAAGTGCACCCAGCTTGATGGGACATTTTCTGTTGCTCGTTTAAGATTTTTCACATCATGTGCCACTGCTGCATCGATTAATGCTTGCATCTCTTGCGCTGATGAGATAGTTACTTCCGTTGTACTATTAGGTTTTCCTAATTCATATTGAATCGTAATCGCTTTTAGATTATTTTGTTTACTGATACGTTGGTTGAACATATCTTTTTTGAATTCTGCCCAGTTTGGATAGTGATTATCAAATACTTTTTTCAATACTAAATTATCTGTGACTAAAGCAACATCACGTTTGTACCAGCTTGAATATGTTTTACTTCCTTCTGCAAGTGCATCTGCTGCGTACTGGTTAGATACGTAAGGTAAGAATCCTTTATGGTATCCTTTTTCCGCATATAATTCAAACGCCGTTTTTCTAAACATTACATCTCCAGGTGCACCGTTTGGATTACTTAGTCCTGCGTAGATAGGCGAGAACATACTTATTGTGTAATATCCATTTCTTCCGTATTGACCTTCATCGCGATAAGCACGTCTATTGATGATGTCGTTTTCGATTAATGAGTTCAATGATGTTAATCTTGTTACTTCTTCATCTGTTAATGGACGAACTTTATTTCCTGCGTGTGTGTCTTTATTATATTTATCGTCACGCACGTAGTAGTTTTCTATTTTTCTAAACCATTGTTTCTTAACCGCGTCACTTTGCATTAATACTGCATTAGCTTCCATTGCATCAAGCGTGTATAGCACATCATACATTCCGTGTAAATAGTGTTGAATTTCTTCTTCAGAGGTGAATCTTGCTGTTGGATCGTATGTGTGCAAGCGAGTTCTTGAGTCTTTATCTCCTTTGAAGACTGTATTTAATACTATCGCTTCTTTATCTACACTGTCTGCCGATTGAAGTAATCCTAGTGCATATAATTCCGCTCCTAGTCCTTCACGTCGCTCGTTTCCTTCGAAGTAGACTCTTCCGTCTGAGTTGTGCACCATCTCATGACTATAAACCGATGTTCCATATTGGTCTAACAATCTATCACTTACAAAGTACGCTTCTACTCCTGTTGCATAAGCACCTGCATTCGGTCTTGGTGTATGGTATTTACCTGCTGGTCCGAAGAAACTATAGATAGAGTCTATGTTTTTATCTGATAATGTTGCCCAGTAGCCTCTACCGTTTGTATCTTTCACCTCAAATGCATCTGTTACCGGCACTGCACGGTATAATCTTTCTTTAAATTCTGGGGCTAGAACTTTATACCAAATGTCATAATGATCTCTTTGCCATTTCGCAGATTGATCTACTTTTCCTCTAACATATTGACGTAGAGCTTCTCCTGATAGAATAGCTCCGTCTGCTCCTCTGTCTCGATAACGTTCATAGCTACCGAAGGCTAATGTTGATAGAGTAGATATTGCATACAGACTCTCTTCTTTCATTGTTAATAGTGGCAGTATCATGCTCTTATATCCCCAACTTGGTGCTGATATTCTATCATATACTCCTATTGAGTATTTCTTGTCAGCTGTTGGTGATACTTGTTTTTCTCGAACTTCTTCTATATCTGATTTCGCTTCTACTATGTATGCTTTTGTATTTCCTTTGAACCATTCATTATTTGTTTTGTTCGGCAGGAACAGTTTTCTATATGCTTCTACGAAGTCGAAGATTGAATCTTCTCCTTTAAGTGGTGCAAGTGTACTCGCATATAGACCTGTCGTATTCGGTCCTCGTAAGTTTTCTAGTCCGCTATTTCCTAAAGCGATAATAGTGTCTAGCGTTGAAGCTTCATTATTTCCATTAAAGTCAAATTTGTACACTGATAAATCTTTCGTATTTAGACTATCATAGTTAATATTGTACCAACGGTTCATGTATGTAAGTCCCAGCATGAATGCTTCTTTGTTATTTTTAATTTTTTCACTTACGTATTCAACTACACCATCTCCTGTAGTGTTGATTGATTTATCCATTGCTAATACTTTTCTTAAGTGTTCTGCTATATTAGTCTTAACTTCCTCAAATTCTCTATCTAAGTATAAGTTATCTAACGCTGCGTCATCTGCCGCTCCTAGCACTTTCTTAGTAGCTTCTGAGCTGAACGTTACATTTTGTAATTCACTTAGTACATTATTAGTTATCGCTGTATAATCTGATATGAATGCTTCTGGTGTGAATATATATCCTTTTTCTGCAACACTATATTCAACTACTTGACTGTTTGCGAAGTTTTCTTTGAATGTTACATCTAAGTATTCTACCGTGTTGTCTTTGTAGTGTAACATAACTCTATTGATTGAATTTTTCTTATTATTAATATCCGTTACTACTTCATTTCCATTCATCGGCACTACGTCTAGCAGTTCTGTAGTGTAGAGTTTATCCGTTGTCGCTACTTTGCTACCATAGTGAACAACTAGCTCTTTATTGTAGAATGGCATTAGTTTTTCTATGTTGTTATAAGCTACTTTTCTTTCAACTTGTGCTTGGCTTAACGTTGTATAGTCAACTTCTTTTGAGTTTGCTTTTAGGTCTTGCCCCGTATCATCAAGAGTTACTGTGATTCCGTAAGAAGCAATCTTAGCATCCGCTTCTGCTTTAGTTACTTTTCGAACGAAGTTATCTTGTTTTTTGTTTTCGACAGAGGTAATAGCATTCTTCACATCTGCGCTTCCGAATTGGTCTCCTGTAGTGGCATATCCATCACCAACATTCATATTACTTACTACATTGTCCACACGACCTCTTGGATATGTAGATCCGACTATTCCTCCGACTCTTGGGTAGCCTTGACCATTTAGGATTTTACCTGTTGTTACAGAACGTGTTACTAACGCTCCATTTTCTAATTTACCTACTATTCCTCCTGCTGTTTGATTATTGTTTCGAGCAGCGGTAGAGATGACTGCATCTACTTTCGATTTATCAACTTTGGCATCTCCACCAGTTAATTTACCGACGATTCCTCCTGCATAATTCGCATTGTTATCTGCGTGGTTAGCGACTAATTTTCCGCTGAATGAGCTGTTTTCTATTCTTGTATTTGTCGCATCTACTACTAATCCTGCTACAGATTTTCTTCCTGATACTTTTCCTTCTACAGCCACATTGCTGATAGTGGCATTGTTCGCTGTTTTTGCTACTGCTGCAGCATTTTCTTTACTATCCACTTGTGTATTTTTAAGATCTAAATCTTTTACAGTTGCATTTTTTAATGTGTCAAACAGTGGTTTTTTCAAGTCGTATATAGCATATGCTTTGTTTCCTTCTGCTCCTACTAGCGTTCCTGTAAATTCTCCTGTTATGTAACTTGTTTGATTTTCTGGTACCTCTACTTCATCGGCTGTCATATCTGCAGCTAATTTATATACACCTGCTAAGTTGCTTTGCATTGCTGTTACAAGTTGTTTAAACGATGTGTAAACTCCCGGTTGTTCTGCTTTAGTTTTAGCTACATTAAATGTGTAGTCCTCTTTATATCCTTCTACACCTTCTTCTACAAGTTGATCAACAGCTGCCGTTACTTTATAAGTTCCATCTGCATTTTCTGTAATAGATTTTACAGGTATATACATTTCTTTGAATCTATCTGATTTTACTTTTACAAAGTATTTAGCTGTATCAGTCGGCGCTTCACTTAGACTTAAATATCTGCGATAACGATTATTTTCTTTACCGTATAATTCTACTGAATCGATATCTTTAATTTCTATTTTTTTATAATCTAGTTGGAAATCTTTCATTGATGTTTCTGTACTTTGTTCATCGCTTTCGCCTAGATTATAAGTTAGACGCGTTTTTAGTGTGTAAGGCGTATAATAGTCTAAACCTGATATCACTTGCTCTTTGGCAGGATTTTCTATATCCACCTCTTTAACTAACTCGTCTCCACGGAAAACTTGCGCTTTTGCAGAGACATACGCCGATGTAGTGTCTGTTAGGTTATAGCTTACAATTATAGATTTTTTGTTCTCAGCTTTTGTTAAGTTTGCAATTTCTACTGTAGGTTTAACTTTTACTAGCGTTCCTACTTTAACGATTTCTTTTACTGGAGCTACTTCAGTTCGTGATAATTCTTTAGTTTCTACTACATTACCATTTACGATGTAGTCTTCATATTGAATTGTACGCGTTCCTGCTTGACCTGGTTGTTCAGTTTTACGACGATTTTTCAAAAGTGTTGGATCTTGAATTTCTTCTGTTGTATAAGGAATATTTTCTGTTTCCGTTCTATTTCTTGTAGTAACTTCTAAAGTCGGAAGTTCCTCTATTGCTGCTGATTCTCCCTCATGACCTGGTTCTTGCGTTCCTTTTGTTGCCACTGGGTTTGTGTATTCTGGCAACTCCGATTGAACCGCTGATTCTCCCTCGCGACCTGGTTCTTGCGTTCCTTTTGTTGTCACTGGGTTTGTGTATTCTGGTAAATTCTCTTGTACCGCTGATTCTCCTTCGCGTCCAGCCTCTTGCGTTCCTTTTGTCGCTACTGGAACTGTGTATTCTGGTAAGTTCGATTGAATCGCTGATTCTCCTTCATGTCCAACCTCTTGCGTTCCTTTTGTTGCCACTGGATTTGTGTATTCTGGCAACTCTGATTGAACCGCTGATTCCCCCTCGCGACCTGGTTCTTGCGTTCCTTTTGTTTCTAGTGGCTTAGTATATTCTGGAATTTCCTTGCGGACTGTAGCTTCTCCTTCATGTCCAGCCTCTTGCGTTCCTT
>NZ_KQ959983.1 GCF_001553035.1 Gemella haemolysans | reverse complement strand
GCAGTAAACCCAGTAGGAAAAGAAAAAGCGAAGGCAGCAGTAGATGCAGCATTAGCAGAAAAAGAAAAAGCAATCGAAGCTAACGACAAACTTTCAGATGCAGAAAAAGCAGCAGCGAAAGCAGAAGCTAAGAAAGCAGCAGACGAAGCTAAGAAAGCAATCGAAGCAGCAACAGATCAAGCTGGAGTAGACGCAAAAGCAGCTGAAGGAACAAAAGCAGTAGAAGCAGTAAACCCAGTAGGAAAAGAAAAAGCGAAAGCAGAAGTAGAAGGTGAATTAGCTAAGAAATTAGCTGAACTTGAAAATTCAACTGATCTAACAGATGCAGAAAAAGCAACGACTAAGACACGAGTTTTAGACGAAGCTAAGAAAGCAATCGAAGCGATTGAAAAAGCTACGACACAAGAAGAAGTAGAACAAGCAATTCGTAACTTTGTTTACCACATTTCAGCGGTTGTTCTTGAAAAAGAAGAATATGATTTATCAAAACTATTTGTAAATGGAACTGTAATTGTTAAACAAGGAGAAGTTTTAACTGATAAAGATATCTTATCAAAACTAAACTTACCAGAAGGTGTAGAAGTTGTTAAAGTTGAGAAACCTGAAACAGCAGTCCTAGGTAAAGGAACAGCTAAAGTAACACTTAAATTAGCTGATGGTACTCAAGTAACTATTACAGTACCAGTAACAGTTGTTGAAGGAACAACGGCAGAAACGTCAACAAATTCTTCTGAAGAAGAAACAACAGTAAATACTTCAGATGTTGCTAAATCAGATGCAACTGAAAAATCTTCTAACAATGTTAGTAAAAAACAATTACCAAATACTGGTACAACTGAAACTAACACAGGATTAGCAGGTTTAGGATTAGCTATGCTAACTGGATTATTTGCAGTGGCAAGACGTCGTAAAAACGATAAAAACTAATTTAAAGTTTAGAATAAATCTTGTTTAGAATAAATCTTTAAGTATAGAAGAAAGCCCTCGATATTATTTCGAGGGCTTTTTTGGGTACGACGGGCATGTCGTACATCTGGGGTGAAAGTCCCAAAGGGCAGTAAGCGTCCAATAACGAGGTATATTGAATA
>NZ_KQ959982.1:82846-97210 GCF_001553035.1 Gemella haemolysans | reverse complement strand
TTTTGTACATTTTTATATTGACATTTACAATTAAAACGAAAAAATAAGAAAAAAGCTATACTACTTAATATGGCATAGCTTCCTCCTAATTTTCAAAATCAACCGAATTTGACAAAGACCCCAAAAAGTTAGATTTTTTAGTCTAACTTTTTGGGGTCGGAACATTATTTAATTGAAAATTCAAATAATATTATTATATATTTTAATATTATTATCTACTATAGTTGAATTATATATGTTCATAATATCAGTAAATAACACTTTTATTACTTTTCTTTAACATTTTTATTTATTTGATTCTCTATTCAATTTTCTTTTGGCAATTTTTTCACATTTAATCCAGCGCTAGTATATGTAAGCAAAAGACAGCAACGATATAATCCTCTGTAACTTTACTGTCCATATACTTATTTATATATGAAATATAATCAGCGACATTAATATTACGCATATTCATATGGTGTTTATTAAAAAAGTCATTCTTTACTTTAGAATATTCTTCTACAGACTGATTGATGTTCGTATAAAGTGTTTCAAAGGCGCTATCTAAACTCTCATGATCAAGCTCATCAGGTATCCAATTATTATAAATTTTTTCTCTTATCATTTTCCAAAAGTCAAAAAAACCATAATTTGTTTGTGTACAATATAGCTCAACAATACTATAATGAATGGCTTTTCCCTCATAATAATCTAATATATACTCATATTCATCAGTTTTTTTCCAAATTTGTTCTATGAGTCTAGCTTTAGTGTACCATTTCATTTCTGATATATCTATATTTTTTACAAAATCTAGTTTTTCATTAGTTACCTTTAAAGTTTGAAGAATCTCTAAAAAATATTCTCTTTTATTATTTTCTTCAATTTCCATTGGATTACGATAATATTCATAAGAATAATTATTCTTATAATTACCTTCTGCTTTTGCTACAGCTTCGTCAAAAGCAGCTTGAATTTGATCACCTTCAGCACCTAAAATTTCTTCCCAATCAATACCCATAAATTAACCTCCAAAAATCTAAAAAATTTTTTAAACATTAAATAACATATAATTATCTACACTTTTAATATATAATCCCTATACTATATTTCTATTGTGTACAATATTTTAAAATAATATACTTAACATCCCCTTATTTGATTGATTATTGTTTTGTGATGATTTTATCATAAATTAACACCTCATTTCTAAAGCAGTTATTAGATTATATCAAATAACTCTAATTTTTTCAAGCAATTTAGTAAATAAAATAAGTTATATTATTTTTATTTTTTACATCGGTGTTAATTTATCTTTCTTTTGAATTAGTTATTATTTGTTAATTCAAAAGAAAAAAACTTAGAATTAATCTTTATAATCAACAGCTAAGATTTTATAACTTCTCTTTAAATAATTTATTCCATTAATGAACGTAATATTTCAATAATTTTTATCATTTTCTTTCTTTAAAAGATGTTGACTTGAAATAAGAATTGAGTCATTCTGAAATTAATTTTTTCTATAAGAATAAAATCAGGCTTTGAGGAAATTATTCAAAGCCTGGTCATTTTATATTAACATCCATTAACTAAAATAAAATTATTTGAATTATTTTACTTTTGGTTCTCGTCACTAAAATAATTAAATAAACGTAATGTCTCATTCAAGGGTTCGTGCACTTTAACTATCTGTGCAACGAAATTTCTATCTTCATGATTATTTTTGTTAAAATATGGTTTATTAGAAATATATGGTCTTCTTATCTTGTACTTATCTGCTATTTCATTTATTTGATTAAATAAACTTATAATTAAATCATGCTGTTCAGAACGTCTTCTATCCATCTTAGCAATTAAATCATCTTTATCTTTTGAATTTCCTTCTTCTTTCAATACTTCTCTACATTTAGTTGTAAATTCATTTCTGAATTGTGCGTATCTACCAATGGCTTTAAAACGTAATTGATAGTATTCAAATTTTGAAGAATCATTCTTTATAATTTCTTTAAAAATTATTTGAACAACTTTCCTATATGCTCTTATATCATAAAATTTGATGCACTTATTGTATTTTTGCATAGCACTATCAATATTATCAGGATCATCAATTAAAGTTTCCATAACAATTTCTTCATATAATGAATCTTGTTTATTAACGGCATTATTATATAAATCTTCAGCCAATTCATATAAAGTTTTAGACATATTTGTTCCTCCTATCACTTACATACTATTCAGAGCATTTAACTGTATTGCTCTAGATATAATAGAAAATTCTTTAATTAAAATCTCATATTCAAAATTTTTAAACAGCTCAACTCCTGATTTTTTATTAATTAAAATAGCTATTTCTTTTACCCTATCTTCTGATACGGGTACCATTGAATATACAACATCTAGCAATTCTTCAAAAATATTTGTTCTATCTAAAACTATTAATTTTTCCAATAAATGTTTATCCATTTTATTCTCCTTTAATATAATGATATAAAAAACTTGTAACTTGTAATAATATATATGTAAAACTTATTGTATTTTCTTTAAAGTATCTTTAACTATCTCTTATTATCCATTATTTCACATAGTATTTGTTTTAATTTCAATATTTTATCTTTATCCTTCATTTGAAATAACGCTTTTTTTAATTCTTTCATCGCATTAATTTTTTTATAGTTATTCTCTGTACTTTTAAAAATAATCTCGATAAAAATCTCTCCTTTTTTTAATATATATTAAACTCTTCCTTATACCGCTACATAATATATTAAGACTGATTATTCTATGCTTCTACTATTTCTTTCATCTCTGATGATAAGTATTTGACTGATAACTTTTTCTGAAAACTCATCAATATATTTTTTATAATTTCTATACTTACTATCTCTTAAAAACACCTAAATATTCATTGTGATAAGCTGTTGGGTTATCTAGTAAGTATTTTATTTCTTCATCAGTTTTCTTCATTAAATCTTCACATAATTTTCTATGTAATTTTTGAACACTTAGATTATTAATTATATCTAAATTTAATAAGAAATCTTCTTTGTTATTATAACCATTTTCAAATAAAGAAATATAATAAACAAAGTCATGGAAACTTTTTTCAATAATATAGCAAAAAGGTTTATCAATATTCTTTTTAACATATTTTTCTCTGTTATATTTTTGTAGGGTTGTTAACGTATCAAAAAAACTATAAATTTCATCTAGTTCTTTTTTCTTGAATGCTGTTTTTAGAATATCACCTTCTATTATGTACGGAATCCTTCTATAATCAATGTATAAATTTTCTATAGTAACACCTACTTTTTTATTATATAATTTTACTTTTATTTGGTATTAATCCCTAAGTTTGATAACTTAGATTATTAGCTCAATTCCCGTTGAGACTCATCGAGTCAGAACCAGTGTTTTGTCTACTCTGGAAGTTTCTTGGTTTCATTTTATCCTCAATAAAATTTCTTTAAAACTAAACTTTTCTAGATTTATTAATTAAACACTAAAACTCCCAATCATCATCTGAACCATTTAAAAAATTATTTTTTTGTTCTGAAGTACTCATATTATTTTTGTATTTAGAAATTGTATTGATAATAATACTAGAAACAATGTATTCCTCTAATAATTGCCACGTCAAATATCCTTCTAAATAAGTAGTATAATTATAATAAGTGCGGCACTCATATACCATTTCTTTATAATAGTTTTTATAAAAATCATCTAAAGCAGAAATCCATTCTTTTATAGATTTTCTCGAAGAAATATACATATGTTCAAATTTTTCTTCAACTTCATCTTGTTTCATATAATATTCATCAATCTTATACTTGTCTATTCCTTCTCTTATCGTTTTCCAAAAATCATAAATTCTATCACTTGATATAATACAATAAAGATCAATAGTTCCACAATCTGGCGTGCTCATATTTACAAAAAGTTCATCTTTATTAAAACATTTTATTATAAAATTTATGTCATGACTTCTTTCTAAAATTTCTTTGAGAATTTCATTTTTCTCTTTACTAGTCAATATTGATAGTGTATCATCTACTTTATCTTCATAATCTGGTTCATATGAATCTCGTAATGTATCAAGAGTTTCAAAAAAATAACTTATTTTGTCACTTTCCTCGTCACTTAATCTATCATATTCATAATAATCATAATTATACTTCACTGAAGATTTATTATCCCCTACCCTTTCTTCATAAGCATCAAGAATGTCCTCGCCTTCAGCTCCTAAAATTTCTTCCCAATCAATACCCATTTTTTATTCTCCTATATTTTTATTAATTTTCTTTAAACGGATTTACTACTTGTTGAATAAAATCATCTTCAAAATCTATTTTAAAATCTTTTTCAAAATCTTGAAACGTTACTTCTCCAATACTAGAATTAGTATTAAAACTCATCGAATCAAAACCATTGTTTTGTCTACTATGTGAGCTGTTTTTAGATTCAAGGAATTGAACACTTTCTGCTACTACTTCAGTAACATAAACTGTATTTCCATCTTTACCTTGATAATTTCTAGTCTGTATTCTACCTTCAACTGCTACTTGACTTCCACGTCCTAAGAAACGCGCCATATTTTCTGCTTGCTTTCTAAAAGCTACACAGTTAATAAAATCTGTCTGTCTTTGACCATTTTGGTCAGTGAATATTCTGTTTACAGCTACTGCAAAGTAAAGCATTGGAATATTCGAACTAGAATATCTCAATTCTAGATCTTTAGTTAATCTACCTACTAATACTACTATCTCCTTTTATATATATAAAATCAGCCCATAAATCAATTATGCGCTGTTAGGATCCATATAAAAAAAGATGTTATATCTTTAATTAAAAAAAAGATTCAATATCCTTAATTAAATTCTATTATATATATTTATATTTGTCAATATCTAAATAAAATAATTAAAATAGAATACATTTAATATACACTTTAATTATATTAGATATTTGTCTTTTTGTATATATAAATTCAAATTCGGGGCTGAATTTTTTTCAAGCCCCAAATTTAGTATACAACCGTTTTTCCCCGGTCTACATTCATTATATAACTAAAAAATAAAATTTATTCGAAAAATGTATCTATATATTTATTCAATTCTTTATATATACTTAATTCTGTTATATAATTATCTATTCTACTTTTTGTATTAAATTTTGTGACACTTCCCGCTTTTTGAATTTTAGAATTTAGTATATCTTTATAATCAGCTGCTCCCATTATATACACACTCTCTAAATCTTCTTCTTTGTTATAAACTAAATAAGTGAGAACAACACAACTATCTTCATTTTTATTAGCTTGACTTTTAGGATATAAAAAATTCCAATTTTTTTGAGGTTTCTTTTTAGTTTTCGCTGATTTTACATCAATAAATAATTTTTTTAATCCATAACTCATTTCTATGTCATATTTATCATAAAAAAACTCTTTTATCAAACGTACCTCCTTAAAATTAGGTTTATCTAATTCTAATATTCTATTTATTTCGTCAGAACTAAACATTTCTCCCCAATTTCTTATTTTAAAACCGGATAATTCTTGCATATAATCTAATACATATTTTTCTGAAATATAACCCGAATGACTATCGTGATTAACAACTGTAAATTTATCAAACTTCATATTATTTTTCTCTAAAAACTTTTTACATCTATTTCTAAGTTCTGAATATTCTTGTGCTTCTTCTTTTATAATTTTAGAATCTTCTTTGCTTACATTAAAATGTTTCCACATATGTTCTCCTATAAAATAACTGAATTAATTTTTCTCCTAATTATACGATATTTGGTAAATTTTGTAAATAAAAAATTCGACAAATATTGTAAATAAAAAATACTATTAATTAATTCATTACTTTATAATATTTAACATATTAGCTAGCATCTAAGATTACATATTTAATTTCTTAATAAATTTTCTGTATTCTATACTTCATAATCTTCCTTAGCATCATCTTCTACTACTAGTCTTTCAGCATATGTATTATCTATTCTATATACAGTATCCTTATTGATTTCTCTTAGTTTTTCTTTTACTACTTCCTTACTGATTTTCTCATTAAAGAATGGTAGCCCAACTATTCTAAATCTACTATTATCTACTAAGGTTCTTGCTTCATCACGTCTAGTAATTTCATTTAGGAATTCTTCTTTCCAAGCTTCTTTTCCGTCATAAAATTCTTTACTATAGCCAGCAAATTGACCACCTTTTGGTTCTATAAAGATTTGCCAAGAAGTATTTCCATGTTTTTTATCATTTGCGAACATCAGAAAATCAGGTTCAAAAGCCTGTCCTGTTTCAAAACTATAGATACGAACTGCTTTCTCATTTCGAAGTAAGTAAATATCAGTCCAATTTTCTCTCAAATCTTCCATAACTTCTTTTAAAGCTCGAACTAGTAATTTTTCTTCACTAGTTCCATAATTATCATCATAAGCATACCATTCAATAGAATCTAGATTCTCATAATATTTCGTTTCAATTTTATCTTTTTGTGATATCCCTGTTTCTTTGTCATCACTAGAATTAACTGTGTATTTTCTTATTATTTTATCAGAGAACATCTTCTTAATAGGATATGGTTCAAACTTATCTGATCCATAATATCTATCTTCAACTTCAATAAATCCGTCAGCAATTTTTCTCAAGATTTCTTCTACAATATATAGTTTATCATCTTGTGTTAATTCTCTGAAGTTTGTATAGCTACTTTCCACTGTAACATCGATATCATTTAACATTTCAATAAATTTTTCAGTACTAGCAATTCCATAAAAATATTTTTTTAGATTATTAAATGTAAAATTCTTATTTCTATTTATCGCGTGCCTTACAACATTACTAGTAATTTCTTTGAATCTAAAGTTAATTCTTACTCTTGGACTACCATTGTTTACATCTTTCTCTGAAAACACTTCTAAATCTTCAATACTTTGAGTTGGTAATATTACTTCATAACTCTTTTGAATATAAATCATATCAAGTAGACTTTGTTGTTGTCGTTGAACATATTCTGAATAAGATAGTCTCTTATTCATCCATACTACACCATCTGTATATGTTCTAGTCTTTTTGAATGATTCTTTGAGTTTTAATTCTCTTTCAACAAGTGTCATATCATCATATATCCCAGACTCTCTTAGTACTTGTTTTAATTCAGAAATGTATTTCGGATTATTCGCAGAATGATAGTGTAACTGTTCAATTACTCGTAGTTCATTAGCTTCGTTATTATCAAATTTTCTTGTATATTTTTCATCAATGCTATCAATAACAAATGGATAATACCTAGCACCACGTCCTATAAGTTGTTTTTCAGAGTTAGTAGTAGCTCCTGGTTTAAATCCATTCTTTGTTGTTTTACCATCCCTTGTATCATAAAGTCTAACAATATCGAATAAATTTAATACATCCCAACCCTCGTCAAGCATATTTACCGCAAAAATTGCTCGAACTTCATTTTCTGTTTTTTCTAATGTATTAAGTTTTTGTAAAGTTTCACTAGTTTTTGTTTTTCCATCAATGATTATTAATCGCTCAGCTCTAAATTCTTCTTTCAATTCTTCAATTAAATCATTATTTGAAATATTTTCTTTCTCAAAGTAGTTAAAAGCTTTCTGTAAAATACTGTTTTTTCCATTTTGAATATTTATTAATTGTTTCTGTTTAATTATATCATCTTCAGTAATACTATTAAGCATTTCGTTAAACAGCTTAATATTTCCACTGTTTTCTGATGTTTTTTGTGATTTAAACATAACTAGTGGTTTTAAATTAATACCATGTTTAAGAGCAATTTTCTTTCTATATTGACTTATTATAATAGCTTGTAACATTCTAGTTTCAATGTCACTATCAACAAGATGGAATAATACGTCTTTAGAATATTTATCTAATCGAAATTCTTTTAAATCATATTTGTATATTAAAGATTTTTCATATTTTTTAGCAATATCTTTATTTTCTAAATCTATAGTTGCTGTGAATTCAAATATACTAGATTTTCTTGCTAATCGTTGTATGTTTTCTATTGTTGCTGTCCAACTATCATTATCATTCTTTTCACCTTTATTAAGACCAGCATTTAAATGGTGAGCTTCATCAGCTAGAAGTACAATCGAAATATCTTCAAATTGCTCATATGAAAGTCTATTTTCTCTAATAGTATTTAAATCAGTATGTAGTTTTTGAATAGTAGTAAATACTAAATTTATGCTATCTTTTTGACTATCAGAGAAATCACTAACTTCTCGGATATTTACAACTTGATTATCTATTACTATTTTATCAGCAAATAAGTATTTGCTTGAACCTATTCCACCTAAGAAATTATCTCTAGTTTTTGTTAATATATTAGAATTATTTACAAAAAATATAAAATTACGTTCTCCTTGTTTGAACTTTTCTAATATTATAGCAGCCATTAATAAAGTTTTCCCTGAACCTGTTGCCATATTATACAATATTTGTTCAGGTAAAACTCTATTTTTTTCATCATTTTTGTAATAAAGATATCTACCAATAGCTTCTTTTTGATATGAACGAAGAGGATGTCTTAAATTACTTGAGATATATTCAGGTATCTCATTTTTAAAATCTTTAAAGCCACCTTCACTTGCATTATTATATACTTCATATAAAAATGTCATTATTATTCACCTCCATAGAATTCTTTATTAAGTTTCTTCTCATATTCTGATATTCTATAAGTATCATCATCTATATCAGAAAAATTAACATATAGATTATTCTGATCTATGATTTCAAGAAGTAATTGTTTTTGTTCAGCGAAAGATAGTTCCAAGAATTCTCTTTCCTTTAATTTCTTAGGTTCTACTCTATAAGATAAAAATGATGATTTTCTAGCTAAATTAAATAATTCAATTAACTCTCCAGTTGATTGTGATTCTATTATACTATTTTTAAAATCTTCAGCATCATTTTTCAATTCACAATATACAAACTCTCCTCCACCTTGCCAATTCACATCTTTAGAGATTCCACCTTGTTCTCCAGTTATTACTTTTTTCATACGTTCAACTGTAACAGATTCAATATATTCCATTTGTTCTATTCCTATATATTGTCGGTTCATTTTATGTGCTACAGCTGCTGTTGTTCCTGAACCTAAATGAAAATCTAGTACAAGATCTCTTTCTTCAGTAGAAATTTCTAAAATACGCTTAATTAAATCTTCTGCCTTTGGATATGCAAACACTGTATCATTAAACAACTTTTTTAAATCAATATTTGCATCTTGATTTGTTGCTAAATCATCCCACCAAGTTTCTATCTCCTCTTCTTCTGATTCTCTGTCTTCAATTATATCTCCCCACATCGTATTAGGAATTATACCTACTTGTTTTTTTTCCTCTAAAAATTTCTTATATCTAGGTTTCCCCATACCTTTATTGGGAAACACTATTCTATTATCTTCTAATAGCTTATTAAAAGTCTCTTCTGTAAATCTCCATTCATCTACTATTGTTTTACCAGTAGGAGTAGTAATAGGATAAACAGAACCTCCCTTATTAGTGCATGGATTAGTATCGTAAGGCCCCCTAGGATCATTATCAGGATTTTTAAATTTAGTAATATCAAATTTAGGTATAACTTTTTTTAATTCTCCCTGATCAGTTTTTCTATAAATTAATATATATTCATGAATACTCGAAATATTTTTACTTAAGTTTGCCTGAGATTTTCTTTTTCTATATACTATATTTCCAATAAAATTATTTTTTTGAAACTTTTCATCCATTAAAACTTTTAAATACGCTTGTTCATTATCATCACAATGAACAAACATTATTCCATCGTTACTTAGCAGTTCTTTCGCAGCATCTATTCTATTAGCCATAAAAGTCAACCATGTGGAATGGTTAAATCTATCATTATATCCAAAACTATCACTCCCAGTATTATACGGTGGATCAATATATATACATTTAACTTTACCTGCATACTTCTTCTTTAAACTATGTAAAACAACTAGGTTATTTCCTTTAATAATAAAGTTATCATCTTCTTTAATCTCTTTTACTTCATGCTCTCCGTCTTTATCATAACGTTTAAAGTTAGTGAATACCTTATCATCTAATAGTTTAGTTATTTCTTTTGGCGCTAAAGTTTCATTAAAGAATATTTCATCTCTTTTCGCATCTTCTTTTGTCTGTCCACCTTCTAAAATACAATCCTTGTAAGGAAAATTTAAAACTATATCATGATTTTCACTTAGTAGACTTCCATCTCTGCTTCCTAAACCTATTTTAGTTTTGTATGCTGTAAAACTATCAGGTAAAAATTCCTTATTATTTATAAATTGCAAAAATACATCTTTCTTAAATACTAAGATACCTTCTTCTAATTCAGAAAAAAAATGATTTTTAATTTTTTCTTCTTTCATTAGGACATTAAGTAACTTAGCATCGTATTTTCTAGCTAATTCTGAAAGTTTATTTTTATTTAATATCCCTTCAACAAGAAATTCTTCATGTTGAAGTAATAGATTTTCTAATTCTTTTTTCATTTCAATTCCTTCTTGATTTAATTTTTATTCCAATAATATTCAAAATGTTTCTCAGCATTAATTTCTTTAAAAACATTTTTTACAATATCTAATAATTCATCTTTATTTTTTCCGTTTAATTCTGCTTCTAGATCATCAATTGAGTGAGAATTAACATTGAATAATTTTTGTGCTTCACCATTATCTTCAAATAAATTTATACCAGTAAATTTTTCAAAAGTTTCAAAAATTCTACGAAGTGGATTAATCATATAACTTGCTTTGTCATTTTCATACAAAAATTTCACTTCATTCCATAATGATCTATAACTCGTATCAATGTCTTCACTTCCACTAGTTATATTTTTAATTTCAGTTTTTCTTCCCATTTTTATTAAATGTACAGTATTTTTTTTATCTTGTTTGCCATTCCACCACTTGTATCTAAGGTTAATATAAAAATGAACATTATGTGTTAATATAAAAATTTGCTGATCTTCCCGTAAATTTTTCAATAGTTTTTGTAATTTTGTTATCATCAAATATTGTACAGTATCGTCATTACTATTCATTGGGTCATCGAATACTATCACTTGTTCTTTTGCCTCCACTAAATTTATATCATCTAAATTAAAAAGAAACCATAAAAAAGCTACTATATTCTTCTCACCTGTACTTAAGGTTGCTATATCTCTTAATTCTCCATCATATCCTTTTATTCTATATTGTCCTTCTTGGTTGCAATCCGAAAATGTCTCTAATGAGAAAGATTTATTACCCAATTTTTTTAGCAAATCATTAATTTTCTCTGCAGCTATTGACTCATCTGTAGTTCTATTTTTCAAATCTTTTAATTTTAATTCTATGTTTACTAATTTATCTTTTAATTTATCGTATCTATCTTTCTCTTTATTGTATATTATACATTTATTATCATAATCAATCCTTTTAAGATCATATTTGAAATCATCGCAAAGTTTAGCTATTTGATTTGATAATAAAGTAGCTCTTGCATTTTGTTTATTATCACTTAAATTCTTACCATATTCATTATTCTTATTATTCAATACTTCTATTTTTGTGAGTATATTACATAATAATATTTCTGATTCTAATTCAATCTTTTCTAATGGATTGAATAAATTAGTTCTTCTTTCTTCTAGCTTAAATTGTATTTTATTTAATACTTCTAAAACCTGATCTTTTATATTTATCAATTCTTCATTTAATTCTTGTACCTCTTGATGAAATTCAAAATAGTATTCACTTTTGTTTAAGAGATTCATTCTACCTATGTTTGATTTCTTCTCGACAACCTGAAGATACATTTGATTTAATTTATTCTCAAAATCTTTTACTCCATCATTAAAATACTCATTTAAATTTTTAATTCTTTCTTTAGAAATTTCTGATTGGCAAAACTGACACCTCGATAAATTCTGATGCAATACCAAGCCTTCTTTTACCCAATTTTTATGTTTTTCAGATTTAAATTCTAATACTATTTTCTCTAATAATTGAAATTGAATTAATATATTTACTTCTGCGATTAATTCTTTCAGATTAATATCAGTATGTGGATTTATTTCAATAATATTTAAAATATCTTCATTTAATATTTTTCCATATTTTATCTCTTCTTCACTGTATAATTTTTTTGCATTTTTTATCTGATTCTTAAAATGATTCTTATCATAGTTTGGACCAGTAAGTTCAGTATAATTATTTTTTAATTCTTTAGCGGATTCTTTATAAAATTTTTCTAGTTTTTTTTCGAGATTTTCCTTTGATTGTTTTGCTTTATATAATTCTGAATTCGTATTATTTTCCGCTAATTTTTTTATTTCCGCACTAATTTCCGTGATATCCTTAGTTAATTGTTCTAATTTTGGTTGTAAACTAACATTTTCAGTACCTAGTACTATAGAATTCAATTTTTTGTTATCTTTAATTATACTATCTATTCCTTGAAAAATTCTTATATCATACGTTTCAGAATATTCATCTTTAATAGCTTTAGTTATAGAACTTTTACCCGATCCATTTTTTCCAAAAATAATATTTTTTTGTTTTAAATTTTCCAAAGATTCAACATTAAAGACATTTTGTGGTAAATCTAACTTCTTAATCATTTTTCACTCTGCCTCTTAAGAAACTATTTATAAAATTGATCATTAAGTATTCTTTCACAATAAGAAGTTTCATAATTCTCATCTTCTATATCTGTATAATTAACATATAAATTATTATTATCAACAATTTCTAAAAGCAATTTCTTCTGTTCAGCAAAAGATAATTCTAAGAATTCTTTTTCTTTTAATTTTTTAGAATCTATTCTATATGATAAAAATGATGATTTTTTTGCTATCTTTAATAATTCTAATAATTCTTCTGTAGTTTGTGCTTCTATCACTTTATTTTTATAGTCTTGTACATCATTTTTCAACTCACAATATATAAAATCTCCTCCCCCTTGCCAATTCACATTTTTAGAAATACCTCCTTGTTCACCTAAAATTACTTTTTTCATTCGTTCAATAGATACATTTTCAATGTAATCCATTTGTTCTATACCTATATATTGACGATTCATTTTATGTGCTACAGCTTGCGTAGTTCCACTTCCCATAAAGAAATCTAAGACAATATCTCCTTCTTCACTACCTAACTGAATAATACGTTGAATGAGTTTTTCAGGCTTTGGCGTCCCAAAAACAGCCTGTCCATCAAATAAACTCTTTATTTCTTTTTTAGCATCTTGATTATGACCAACTTCCTGATACGTCCATATCGAATCATTATTAGTTATTTCTATTATTTTTTCAATTTCATCATACTCACTATTTGTATCTAACCACACTGTTTGAGCCACAACACCATCTTTAACTTCTGATAAAAATCTTTTTATTCGTGGAACATTGTCTCCATCTTTACCAAACCATATTCTATTCTCCTTAACAAATTCATTAAATCTCTCTTTACTTAATAACCAACTTCTCCCCTCAGGAGGATATACGCTTCTTCCACTTGGAGTCACAATTTCATAAACATTACTATCTACAGCAGGACCAACAGAAAAATTATCACTTTGCCAAACCCCTCTTGGATCCATATCAGGATTTTTATATCGACTATTTGCCTCCTCTCCTCTTGGCAATTTATTTAATTCTTTTTCACTTGAATTATTTTTGGCATATACAAGTATTGTGTCATGACTTTTAGAAAAAGTTTTCTTTAGATTTACAGGAGCATATGCTCTTTGCCAGATTATTTCATTTAAAAAATTCTCTCTTCCAAAAATCATATCTGCAAGAACTTTTAAATAGTGACTCTCATAGTCATCAATTGAAATCCATATTGTTCCATCATCGGATAATAAATCCCAAGCAACTTCCAAACGATTTTTTATAAAAGTAAGCCATGTAGAATGATTAAAATGATCATTATAGTTGAAACTGTCCTTACCTGTGTTGTACGGAGGATCAATATATATTAATTTTACTTTTCCTGCATACCTCTTTTTTAAGCTATGTAAAACAACTAAGTTATTTCCTTTAATGATTAAATTATCATCTTCTTTTATTTCTTGTACTTCATGCTCGCCTTCTTTATCATATCGTTTAAAATTTGTAAATACCTTATCATCTAATAGTCTTGTTATTTCTGTTGGTGCTAAAATTTCATTAAATAATACTTCCTCTCTTTTAGCATCTTCTTTTGTCTGGCCACCTTCTAGTATACAATCCTTATAGGGAAAGTTTAAAACTATATCATGATTTTCACTTAATAAATTTCCTTCTTTGTTACCTAAACCTATTTTTGTTTTATATGCTGTAAAACTATCAGGTAAAAATTCCTT
>NZ_KQ959982.1:46976-82746 GCF_001553035.1 Gemella haemolysans | reverse complement strand
AATTGCAAAAATACATCTTTCTTAAATACTAAAATTTCTTCTTCTAATTTAGTGAAAAAATGATTTTTTATTTTCTCTTCTTTCATTAAAACATTAAATAACTTAGCATCATATTTTCTAGCTAGTTCCGAAAGCTTATTTTTATTTAAAACACCTTCAACAAGAAATTCTTCATGCTGAGATAGTAAATTCTCTAATTCTTTTTTCATTATATACCCTTTCATACTGATATTATTTACTATTTCTTCTTTTATAATTAATATTATTTTATCATAGATTCATCATATTCGAAAGTAAACATATACTAATTATAAAAGTTATTTTATAGCGATTTCTTTAGGTTAATAATATAATATCAACTGTCTATTTTTTTGTACAATTGGAAAATAAAAAAAGCTCGGCATTTCTACCGAACTTCCTACTTAATAAACTTCATTATTTTACCTTCTTTTTTATATGTTTCTACTGCTTTTGCCACTCTCTCGAAGTCACGTCTTAAGCTGTATGAATAGATATCTCTGAATAATCTATATCCTAGTTTTTCATTTACTTCGAATGCTAGAGTATATAACTCATATGTTTCCATTGAATCGAAATTCTCGTGTGCTTTTACTACATCTACTAATATATCGTCACAATGTTCGACTAACGCTTTTTCTAGTCTATCATTTAAGAATTTTGATTTATCTAGAGTATATTTATACATTTCTCGTGATGTAGTTGAGAAGTCCGCTATTAAGCTTTCTTTATCTAGTTTATCATACAATTCATACCCTAACTGTTTATTTACATCCTTTGCGATTTCTACTAATCTTTCATCTGATACTGGTTCTAAACTAAATGCTGCCTTACTAACTTCCGATAATGCGTTGTAGTTTTCTTCTATCGCTTTTTGTAATAATTCTAATTCCATAAAGATCCTCTCAATCCTAATTTTCTTACATTCTATTATAACATATTTACTAGTAATTCTTATATCTTTTTACAACTTTTATACTATTCCTTTATATATCCTTGAATTTAACTTTTTCATATAAAGTTCTCTTGAAAAATTAACCATTCTACGTTAAAATTAATGTATTAACTAAGGAGAGTTTTAAAAATGAGTGAATCGAAAATTGTTTTAACTATTGATGATAATTTAAGAAATGATGCTGAAGATTTATTCTTTAGTCTTGGATTAAATCTGGAAACTGCAATTAGCATGTTTCTTACAAAAGCTGTTAATGAAGGTGGTATACCTTTTGAAGTGAAACAAACAAAATTCGTTGAAAGTCCTGATTTTATCTCTAGTCACTTCACTATTAAATCAGCTGTATATGAAATTAATGAATACATAAAAGATAGATTTAACGAAGAACCTTCATTTTATCTAGCATGTGAAAATAGAGGTCTTACAGATGATGAAGCTAGTAAACTATTTATTCTATTTTCTAATAATACTGAAGAGATTGATCAAGAAGAGTTCACAGAAAAAAATATTGATAACCTAGTAGAATTATCTACAATCGCCTTCCCAGCACTAAGACGACTATCTGATGAACAACTACGCGATATCGTGAATGCATATATCACAAATTACTATTTAATTAGATAGAATAACTAAATAAATAACTTTTAGAGGTGATTTCAAAATCAATAAGTATAGAATTTAAGGTACTTTTGATTCTGTTTAAAGATGCTATAAAAACCCTAAAAAAGTTAGCTTTTATTGGAATTTACTTTCAATAAAAGCTAATCTCTTCAACTTATCTATGAAATTTTTTTATTTTTAAATTCCTATAAAACTCATTGTTTATTTCTTATTTAAAATAGTCATCATTTATAGGTGGTAAAATTTCCTCTAGATGTATCTCAACAAAATCATCACAATCTATGTTGGCAAATCTATGCCATGCTCTTTTAGTCTTCAAATATGCTTTTATCCTTAGATTCAAAGAAACAAATTTGTCATCTATTTTAAATTCTAAAATATTACTATTAGTTTCATATTTATCTATTTTACAACAATACTCTATTTCCCAATTAATGCAATAAAAGTCTAACGGAAAACTGTTATCAACTTCTAAAATTATCCTATACGTTTCACCTGATCTAAGATTTACTGTTTCTCTTTTATTGTTCGTTGAATCATAATTAGTTAAAGGACAAATACTCCACGAATAACTGGAGTCTTCTCTATAAATACATTGTCCTAATGAATCTTTAAATGATAAAAACGTCGGAACATTATACTCTTTATCTCTACCTATTTTTTTATAATACTCTTTAAATACTTCAATTAAATCATTTGAATAACATACTCCTTGCTCCAATTCCCGTTGTGATAAGGGATTGGTATGAGAGATCTTATTTCTTATACTGATTAATTTTTCAAAAGTTAATCTTAATGATTCAATACCTGAATAAAATGGTTCAAAAACATTTTTAAAATGTAACTTATACAAATCATTTCGACAAAAAAAATATTTTAAATGTTCCATAACTAAAGCATCTACTTTCCTTGGATATCTTTTTGGATTACTATCAACTCTATCTTGAACTTGTTTTATTATTTCATTCTTTACAAGTGGAGTACTCTCATCAAATTTGAAATTAAAATAGTCTTTACCATATTCCTTACTAAATGTTTCTTCAATTAATCTTCTAGACCACAGTTCCATCGTATCTAATCTATGTTTACACAAATCTCCTGCTTCTAATTCTGTCATATTCCACAGTAAGAAATCTCCACTTTTTTTATTTTCATTAACAATAGGATTTTTATCATTAGATAAATCATTAGTTTTTTTAAAAATATTTTTATTCCCAAAATAACTCCTTAAAAATTCCATTTAACCCACTCCTTTATAATTTACATATTTTCACCTTCATTAAATGAGTTATTATCAACATATAATAATTATAATTATTTTTTCGAGGCTTTCCAACAAGTTTTAAAATGAGTTTCTGCATTATTATTTATAAAACAATCTTTCATCAATTTAATGATATCTTCTTTATTTTTTCCATTTAATTCAGCTTCTAAATCATCAATCGAATGTGAATTAACATTAAATAATTTTTGGGCTTCTCTGTTTTCCCCAAAAAAATTGTTAGTTCTGTTAAATTTCGTAAATGTTTCAATAATTCTTCTAATAGAATTTAGCATTAAATTTGGTTTGTTATTATCAAATAAAAATCTCAGTTCTTTCCATAATAATTCATAATTAGTAGAGAAATCTTCTCCTTCTGAATTTAAAGTTTTTTTGACTACTTTCTGTTCTATTTTTTCTAATCTTATAAATCTATCACATAGTTTTTCTTTTCCATATCTATCGATACCATCTTGATATAATCTATTATATTTTATATTAATATAGAAATGTGCATTATGTGTCATAATTATTAATTTGGAATTTTCTTTACTTTTATCTATTATCTTCATTAATTCTTGAATTTCAGTTATTATAATATACTGCATAGTATCATCATTCGAATCCATAGGATCATCAAAAATAATAATTTTATCTAAATCTATTTCTCTATACTCATTTAATTTTTCAATAAAATATAAAAATCCAATTATATTTTTTTCTCCTTTAGAAAGAGTATCTATTTCTCTATACTTCTCAGAAAAAGGTGCTTTATTTCTTATTCTATAATATCCTTGATTTAGATTTTTATTTTTTCCAATATGTTCTAATTCAAATGATACATAATTTCTTAATTTTTTATTTATATTATTAGCTAGCTTTTCTTCGGATCTTGTTTTGCTAAGTTCAGTATTAATTTCTTTTTTTAAACTTTCAATATCCATTTTATAATTATTTATCTCATCATTTATCAGAGCCATTTTATTTTTTGTATCAGTAATTTCTTGTTCTATATTACCTAGTTCATTATATTTATTTTCTAAATCATATTGAGTTTTGAAATAATATATATAATCAAATCTCAAGATGTCTTTTGAAAAATTCTTTATTCTTGATACATCTTCATTATTATTTAATATTGCAATTTTATTATATTCTTCAACTATATACTCTATACTATCTGGTATTTTTATTGAGATTTTCTCGGAATTAGAAAATAATTGAGTTAATTTTTTTTCCAATCTTTCTTTTAACACCCTCAGAAAATTATTGTGTTCTTTTAATTTCTGGCTCCATTCTGTTGATATTATTTCTATTTTACTTTGATAAATACTATAAAAATATTTTGGAAGTATATTAAAATTATTTATTTTTTCTATTATTTCTTCAATTTTGTAGATTATATCGAAAATTTCTTTCTCTAATAATTTGATTTTTGAAGCTGAAAAGTAGCCTTCTAATTGTTGAAATGTCTCATTTGATATTTCATTCCCACAAAAAGAACAAACTTCTCCCTCTTTATGTAGCTACAATCCTTTTTTGGCAAAGTTTATTTTTTCTTCTGTTGAAAGCCGAATAATATCTTTTTCTTCTTCCACTTTTTTCATTAATACTCTATTTGTTTCTAATAAAATATCCTTTAGATTTATATCAAAATGTTCCTTAAGATCTACAATTTTTTCCTGTATTATTAAATTCTTTTTACATTCTTCTTTTTCAGCTTCTGACAATTTAAATGCATATTTTAATTCTTTTTTAAATGTAACACTGTTATAACTAGTACTTGCTATATGTAATTGATTATTTTTTATTTCTTTAGCAGCTTCTTTAATATTTTTTTCTATTTTATTCTCTAGTTTATTTTTTTTGTCTCTAATCTTTTTATATTCTTCTTGAATACTTTCTATATTTTTATTTTTCTTTTCTATCTCATTCCCAATATCACTTATCTTTAACTCGTACGATTCAATGTTTCTTTGAGCGACAGTATTTTCTTCTCCCAAAATTACCGAATTTAATTTACCATCAACAGCTACACTATTAACCCCTTGATAAACTCTCACATCTTTATCTGTGTTTTGTTCTTTTATTAATTTTGTAATAGTACTTTTTCCAGTTCCATTTTTTCCAAATACAAAGTTTACAGGTTTATCAAATTCTATATTTTCGTCTTCAAATATTTCTATACATTCTAAATTTATCTTCATAATTCCTCCAAATATATGTCTTTATTAATATACTAGTTTATTTTTTATACTAATAAATATAATTACTTTATTTTAAAATCTTGTAATAAGAAATTCATAACTTTATTATAGAATATATATTAACATGAATCAACTGTATCTTACTCTATCTCACATATCTTTTTATTATAAGTTGACTTCCAAATTCCTTTTTCCCTTATTCCATTTCTTCAGATTTTTATTTTTACAATCACTTTATTTTCTGATAAACTATAATTGTAAATAAATAAAACAATTACATTTATGTAAATAAGAGGAGATTAAAATGGGAAAATTTAATAAAAAAGTTGTTTCAGTAGCTTCAATTGCCGCAACATTACCTGCATTAATAGGTAGCTATGCAGGGTATCAGAAATTACGTTATAAACGTAGTGCTAAAGCTGGTCTAATCGAGTTATATCTTGGTAATAAATATAAGAAACTAAGAGATATCGATGAAACTAAAAGACTAGAAAAACAAAAAGAAGATAAGAACGAAGAAACTGTAAATGTATATGAATTCGATACTAATTCTAAATTCTATACTAGAATTGTTTCTGATAGACAAGTTTGGCATTTAAATAGTGTTAATAATTCTAACTCTACTATTTTCTATATTCATGGTGGTTCTTACGTTCATGAATTCGTAGATATTCAATGGGAGATGGCTGATAAAATTGCTCAAGAATCTGATGCTGAGGTTATCATTCCTGATTACGGACTAGCTCCATTCTATACTTATAAAGACAGCTATGAACTTCTAACAAAATTATATACAGACTACGTTGCTGAGAATCCAGATAAAGATATCTATGTTATGGGAGATAGTGCTGGTGGTGGCTTAGCTCTAGGATTAGTTCAAGATTTTGTTCAAAATAACATTAAACTACCTAAAGGTCTGATTTTACTAAGTCCATGGGTTGATTTAACAATGTCAAATCCTGATATTAAAAAATATATCAAAAAAGATCCTCTACTACACGTAGATACTTTGCTAGCTGATGCTAAATCTTGGGCTGATGATGCAGACTTATCAGATTGGAAAGTTTCACCATTATACGGTGAAATGAAGAATTTACCAGAGATATTATTATTCTCAGGAACACGTGAATTATTATATCCTGACATAGCATTATTAGCTGAAAAACTTCGTGAAGCAAATGTTAAGACTGAATTCGTAATCGGTAAAAATTTAAACCACGTATACCCTGCCTTCCCAATACCAGAAGCAACAAAAGCTATTTCTAAAATTGTTGAGTTTGTGAAGAGTAAATAATTAAAATCAAATATAAAAAAGATGTACTCAAAATTTGATTAAATTATCTATATTTTGGGTACATCTTTATTTAGTAATTCTATAAAGATAGTTATTTGTATTTTAAAAAATTATTTTATATCTATTTCCTCCAATATTTTCTTTAATAATTTATATATTTCATTAAAATCTATTGTTCTAGCATAATTAAAGCTATTTCGATAATTTTCCCAACGGACTAACATTTCATTATTATTTTCTATATTTGAAATAATTTCTTTATAATTCAAAAGTAAATTTAAACTATCTCTTTTTTGGAAAGTTTCTTCTATAGCTAATCTTAATATGTTATAATCAATATTTTTACTTTTCAATTTTAGTAGTATATACACATCATAAAAATCTCTCCATCATATAATTTTGTAAAACTAATTGTGCAGAAATATTTTTTTCTTTTGATATATTTTTTATCTTTGCTTTTAGTTGCATAATATTTATCATAATAATACCTCTAAATAACTTTTTAATTTATCTTCTACTCCTAATTTTTCAGCATACATTGATAATAAAGGGATATTTTTATCCTTTCTTTTTATATATGTTTTATATGAATGTGATATTACTTGGATATCTATTTTGTTAATCGGGCGAATTATATCTATTAATGTTCTTTCAATGTTATAAGCATAAACATTATATCCATTCGGTGTTTTTATTTCTTCTTTTCCCAACTCATAAAGATCTTCTTTTATAGATTTACACTTTATTCCATTCTTTTTTGGATTAGTTAAATTATAGCCTTTTGGAAATGTCATGTTAAAAACACTAGGAGTTCTATCAGTTAAATCATACAAGTACAATGCTGTTTCTAGCGAATATATTCCCTTCTTAAATCTATTCTGAACTACAAAAAATTCATCTTCAAAAATTCCTGGTGATACATAAACACCTCGACTCACTTTTTCTAATTTCCCTTTTTCAGTAAAGTATTTAATTGATCCTCTGTATATCCCATTCTCCTCTGCTTCTTTTATTGTCAGTATTCCATTATTCTTATTAAGTAAGCTTTCAATTTCTTTAAATTTCAAATCTATTCACCTCATTTTTTTACTTTTACACTTCCTATTTTACAACAAAGTAGCATAAAAGTAAAATTATAATATATAAATGGGAAGATTTGATATTTTTTCATATATCCACACTATTTTGTTCGAATATCCAGTTTTACTACTCAATGTCCACTCTCTCATATACGAATGTCCAGTTTCACTCCCCAATATCAACTTTTTTTGGGAAATGTTCAGTTTTATTCCCCAACATCCGCTCTTTCATCTATTAAAATCTATTTTCACCAACCAATTCCTGCTCTATTTATATTTAAGTCGTTTACCAAATACAACAAAAACTCGAAACAAAGATTTCTCCTTGTTTCGAGTTCGTTTATTATTTTCGTTATTAACGTTTTGCGATTTCTTCTAATAACATTTTGTTGATCATTTGTGGGTTGGCTTGTCCTTTTGAGGCTTTCATGATTTGACCTACTAGGAAACCAATCGCACGGTCACGACCATTTTTGTAGTCTTCGATAGATTTTGGATTGTTATCTAATGCTTCGTTTACCCAAGCTAATAATTGTCCACTATCTGAAACTTGTACAAGACCTTTTTCTTTAACGATTTGTGCAGCATCTCCACCGTGTTCGATAAGTTCTGCGAATACTTTTTTAGCGATTTTACTTGAGATTGTTCCGTCAGTGATTAATTTAATCATTCCTGCTAAACCTTCTGCAGTTAATGCTGTTTCTTTAAGTTCTTTTTGTACTTTGTTTAAGTATGCATTCACATCTACCATTAAGTAGTTAGAAGCTAGTTTTGGATCTGCTCCTAAAGCTACAGTTTGTTCGAACATATCTGACATTTCTTTAGTTAATGTAAGAACGTGTGCATCGTATGCTGGTAATCCAAGTTCTTCTTGGTATCTTCTTTGACGAGCATCTGGAAGTTCTGGAATAGTTTTTCTTACTTCTTCCATCCATTCATCAGAGATAATCATAGGTACGATATCTGGCTCTGGGAAGTAACGGTAATCGTCTGAACCTTCTTTAACACGCATAAGTTTAGTTGTTCCTGTTGTTTCATCGAAACGACGAGTTTCTTGGTTGATTACTCCACCTGAAAGGATAACTTGTTCTTGACGTTTTTCTTCGTACTCTAATCCTTTTTTAACGAAAGTGAATGAGTTTAAGTTTTTAAGCTCGGTTTTTGTACCAAATTCATCTTGACCGTAAGGACGGATAGAGATGTTCGCGTCACAACGCATTGATCCTTCTTCCATCTTAACGTCTGATACTTCGATATATTGGATGATTGAACGTAATTTTTCTAAGTACGCATATGCTTCTTCTGGAGTTCTGATATCTGGCTCAGATACGATCTCGATAAGTGGTGTACCTTGACGGTTAAGGTCAACTAGTGAGTAACCATTTTTGTGAGTTAATTTACCAGCATCTTCTTCAAGGTGAGCACGTGTAATACCGATACGTTTTGTTTCTCCGTTTACTTCGATATCAATCCATCCGTTTTCCCCGATTGGTTGGTCAAATTGTGAGATTTGGTATGCTTTCGGGTTATCTGGATAGAAGTAGTTTTTTCTATCGAATTTTGACTCACGAGCTACTGTCATGTTAAGCGCCATTGCTGCTTTCATTCCCCATTCTACCGCTCTTTTGTTTACTACTGGAAGTACCCCTGGGTATCCTAAGTCGATAACGTTTGTGTTAGTGTTTGGTTCTGCACCAAAGTGAGCTGGAGATGGTGAGAATATTTTTGAATCTGTTTTTAATTCTACATGGACTTCTAGTCCAATTACTGTTTCAAAATGCATCTTGTTTCTCCTATTATAATTCTATTTTTTTATCGTGTAAGTTGTAGTGTTGTTCGAAGTTGTATGCTACATCGTATAGTGTAGATTCTGCGAATGGTTTAGCAATAATTTGCATACCGATTGGACGGTTACCTTTGAATCCACATGGAATACTGATACCTGGTAATCCAGCCATGTTTACTGGTATTGTTAAGATATCGTTAGCGTAGATTTTAATTGGATCTCCTACTTCTTCTCCAATGTTAAATGCTACTGTTGGAGCAGTTGGTCCAATGATTACATCGTATTCTTCGAATACTCTATCAAAGTCTTGTTTAATTAATGTACGAACTTGTTGTGCTTTTTTGTAGTATGCATCGTAGTATCCTGAAGATAATACGTATGTTCCTAACATGATACGGCGTTTAACCTCAGCCCCAAATCCTTCTCCACGTGTTTTTTTGTAGATTTCTTCAAGGTTTGTTGCGTTTGGACTTCTGTATCCATAACGAATACCATCGAAACGAGAAAGGTTTGAACTTGCTTCAGCAGAAGCGATAATGTAGTAAGTTGAAATAGCGTAGTCCGTATTTGGAAGACTTACTTCTTCTACAATAGCTCCTTGGCTTTCTAAGTATTTAACACCTTCAAGTACTGCTTGTTTAACTTCTTCGTCAATTCCAGCACCGAAGTATTCTTTAGGAAGAGCGATTTTCTTACCTTTAATGTCTCCAGTGATGATTTTGCTGAATTCTGGTACTTCTACAGGTGCACTAGTCATGTCGTTAGTATCTAATCCTGAGATAATTTCTAATACACGAGCGTTATCTTTAACTGTACGAGTCATTGGTCCGATTTGGTCTAATGATGAAGCGAATGCTACTAATCCAAAACGTGATACACGTCCATAAGTTGGTTTTAATCCAACTACACCACAGTAAGAAGCTGGTTGACGTACAGAACCACCTGTATCACTTCCTAGAGTGAAGCTAACTTGTCCTGCAGCTACTGCTGTAGCTGAACCACCACTTGATCCTCCTGGTACTGCATCTAAATCATGAGGGTTACGAGTAAGTTTATAGTAAGATGTTTCTGTAGAACCACCCATTGCGAACTCGTCCATGTTTAATTTTCCTAAAAGGATTGGATTTTCTTTGTTAAGTTTGTTCATTACTGTTGCATCATAAATTGGATTAAATCCTTCTAAGATTTTTGATGCACAAGTTGTTTGAATGTCTTTTGTAACAATGTTATCTTTAATTCCCATTGGAATACCGAATAATTTACCTTCAGCGCGTCCTTCTTCTTGAGCTTGGTCTAAAGCTTCGGCTTGTTTTAATGCTACTTCTTCAGTTACTGTAATGAATGAACCTACTTTTTCATCAGTAGCTTTAATTCTGTCTAGTGATTCTTTTACTAAATCACTTGGTTTAATTTCTTTATTTTTAAGTTTAAGTTCTAAACTTTCAATTGATTCATGTAATAAACTCATTAAATTATCTCCTTATTTTATTCAATAATAGTAGGTACTTTGAATTGTCCTGCTTCAGTTTCGTGAGCATTTTTAAGAACTTCTTCTCTATCCATTCCTTCATGAGCTACGTCTTCTCTAAATACATTAACTAAGTCTAGAACGTGATAAGTTGGTTTTACATTTTCCGTTGGTGCGCTGTTGATTGTATTGAATAAATCTACAACTTTTTCTAATTTTTCGATGTACCCATCTACTTCACTTTCTTGGATTTCTAATCTAGAAAGATGAGCGATGTGAGCTACTTGTTCTTTCGTAATTGTTGTCATAAGTGCCTCCATATTTTTATCAATTTTAACTTCTAATATTAGCAAACCTCGTATAATTTGAAATAAAAAAACGCCCCATATAGTTATTTAACTACATGGGACGATTACTAGTTTCGTGGTGCCACCCGAATTCATATCAGTCTCCTGATACCTTTCAATTCATATTCGGTTTTATAAAGAGTGTTGCTTATTTCAATCATTATTATTTAATCTTTCAGCCTCCGGATTAAACTCTCTTCTAAAAAAACATGAAATAAAAGTCTCTCTACTAATATTTTATATTACGGTTTACTTAGTCTATATTATACTAAACGACCGTTATTGTCAAGGATTTTGTAAAAAATGTTAGAACGAGTGAAAAATCATTAATTTTTATAATTGAATTTTCTAATCGCTCTAGGCTGAATATATATTTATTTTTTATATTAGTTAGGGATAACTCGATAAAATCGACTTTCGAATCACTCCTTCTTTAAAATGCTACTTTGTTCTTCTAGGTTTTATGGCTGATAAACTGTGTGTCTTAAGTATAATTACTTTCTAACAAGCTACTTTAATTAGTTTGGTTTCTTATTCTTCTAAAAATTCTATTAACTCTTTTGAAAATTCATCTGCGTATTGGAATAATGATCCGTGTGCTGCGTTTGGATAAATTATTAATTTACTATTTTCTATTTTTTGATGCATATTATATGAGTTAACTGTAGGTACCATTAAGTCTTTATCACCATTTACGATTAGTGTAGGTTGCGTAATAAATTTTAAATCGTCATATCCTACAGTACTCCAACGTTTTATTGCTTTTAATTGTCTTAAAAAGCTAGGAACTTTCATATCGGCATCTGCATTTTCTTTACTACGACTTGCTAATCTATCTAGTACTTTATTCGCTTCAATTTTTCCTTTTTCATCGTGATTATAGAAGATAAATCTCTTAGGATCTACCCTATTTAATCCTGCTTTTAGCATGAATTTAAAAGTAGTACTAGTCACAGTTCCGATTCCTTCTCCGTCTCTTGGTCCTGTTCCAACTAATATTAATTTTTCTACTAAGTCATTATTTAATCTTGTTACTTCTTAAGCTATCATTCCACCCATTGATAATCCTAGTAAGTTAATTTTACTGTAACCTAATTCTTTAATAATATCTATTGTTTGTTGTGCCATCCCTGGAATTGTTGTAGCTACTTTTCCTTCACTTCCCCCAACTCCTGGTAGGTCTATTAAGATTATATGATTTTTTTCTGCTACTAGATCGATAAATCTCGGATCCCAATTATCCATTGTTGCCGCTAAGTGTACTAACATCACTAATGGTCTTTCTGTTTCATCTTTATTAATTTCTCTATATGCTATTTTTAATCCATTAACATTAATGTATTCATTTCTTTTATTTATATATGACATGATTGTCTCCTAACTTTATTATGTTTGTTGATATTTTGATATAATATGAGCGACTTGAAAAATTGATTACTGAGAAATCATAATTTTCTAGTCGCTCCTTTCTCTTGTTATTCTATATTTTTATATTATTTAAAACTTAAAACTGTTTTACCTCTTGAACGTCCATTCGCTACTTTATCTAATGCTTTATTTACATCTTTAAAGTCAAATACAGTATCTACAGATGGTTTAATTTCTAATTTTGTGAAAATGTCAGCTACTTCTTGAAGTTGTTTACCATTAGATTCTACGAAAATGAAGTCATATGATACTCCGTATTTATTTGCCATTTTATCGAATTTTCTACCAGCTAAACCTAAGATGAATTGTTTCCACCATGCTAAGTTCATACGTTTAGCGAAACTTCCATTTGGCATAGCTCTTAATGAAACTAATTTACCTCCAGATTTCATAATAGTCATTTGTTTTTCTGTTTCTGATCCTCCTAAAGTATCTAGCACATAATCAACATCTTTTAATACTTTAGTGTAATCTGTTGTTTTATAGTCGATGAATTGATCAACACCTAATTTTTCAACACGTTCTTTATTTTCTAAACTACCACTAGTGATTACTGTTAATCCTTTTGCTTTAGCGATAGGAATAGCCATACCACCTACTCCACCTGTTCCACCTGAGATGAAGATTGTTTTTCCTGATTTTGCTCCCATAAGTTCTAGAGCTTGCATAATTGTTAATGCTGTTAATGGAACGGCTGCTGCTTCTTCATCAGTTAGATAATCTGGTACTTTAGCGATTGCATCTTGATTAATAGCTACATATTCAGCAAAAGCTCCGATTTTATCTAATGGTAGTCTAGAGAATACTCTATCTCCAATTTCAAAATTAGCTACATTACTTCCTTTTTGTTCAATAATCCCTACTACTTCATTACCTGCAACTTGTGGAAGTGTATAAGGTACGATAATCTTCACTTCTCCGCGTGAAATCATGTTATCTAGTGGGTTTACTCCTGCAGTTGTAACTTTTACCAACACTTCATTTTCATTTATTGTAGGTACTGCTACTTCTCTAATTTCAAGTTCTATATTATTTTTATTATATTTTGTGTGTACTGCTGCTTTCATTGTTTATTTTTCTCCTATTATGTATAATTCTTTAATTAATTTTTCTAATGTTTTACTTTCAAGTTTTTTATAAAAAGCTTCTTGTGCTTCATTAAATACTGGCTGTAATAAGTTTTCGATATTTAAACCAACTGGGCATTCTTTATTAGCACCTTCATGGATATTTACTAAGTATTTATCAGGATAAATGATTTGATAAATTTCTGATAATGTAATGTCTTTAGGGTCTTTTGCCAATGTTATTCCAGTTTTTCCTTGTTGGCTTTCTATTAGACCACCTTTTTTTAACACTGCAAGAATCTTTCTTATGTGACTACTGTTAGTGTTGACACTTTTGGCTAGTAGCTCCGAAGAAACTACTTTATCTGTTTCTGAAATATATATTAGTATGTGTAATGCTACTGAAAATTTTGTATCCATATTTTTCTCCTTTAACTGTATTTATTCAATTTTTCAACTTGTTCTCGTATCTGATACAAGTATAAGTTTAACATCGAATTTTTAATATGTCCACTTCTTTTTCAAATTTTTTAAAAATATTTAAATAGCCACATTATACCTCTACTATAGAGATAAACCACTACATCCTTACTGTACATATTTTCTAATTTCATATCTCGCTACAATTTTTAGAATATTTTAATGGTCAATTATTTCCTCATTTATTCTACACTCGAAATATTGACGACTATCCCACCTTTTTAGTTGCTTAAATATTGAAAATAGTATAATATGTGTAGGTATGTAGATTACTAGAATGCTCTAGTTTATATGTAAAAATAAAATATTTGTGAGGTATAAAATGGAAAATTGGGTTGAAATTACAATTCATACTACTAATGAAGCTAGTGAAATAGTTGAGTCTATTCTTCTTGATTATGGTTCAACTGGGGTTGCTATCGAAGATCCTACTACTCTTGAGGAGAACTTACATGATGATTTCGGTACTATCGTTGAGCTTAGTCCTGCTGATTATCCAGAGGTCGGAGTTATCGTTAAAGGATACATCAATGAGCTAAACTTCGATGAAGAAACTTTCAAACGTTTCGAAGCTGAGCTTCTTACTTTAGCTGAAAATATCAACATTGGAGATTTCTTCAAGATTGAAACTACTATTATTCAAGATAGCGATTGGGAAAATTCTTGGAAAGATTATTTCGATATTCTTAATATCGGTGAAAAATTCGTTATTGTACCTACATGGCGTGAATATGAAAATACTGAAAATAAATATATTATAAACATTGATCCTGGTATGGCTTTTGGTACTGGAGGTCACGAAACTACTTCTCTATGTATTAAAAACCTTGAGAAATATGTTCAAAGAACTGACAATGTTATCGATGTTGGTTGCGGTAGTGGTATTTTAAGCATCGCGGCTAGTTATTTAACTGATGGTAATATTAAAGCTGTTGACTTAGATAGACTTGCTGTTGATGTTTCTTTCGAGAACTTCGCATTAAATAATCTTGAGAAGAGGATCGAAGTTGATCAAGCTAGCCTTCTTACAAAAGAAACTAAAAAATATAACATTATCGTAGCTAATATTCTTGCTCACATCATCGAGCTTATGATTGATGATGCGTATAACTTATTAGAAGATGGTGGTTACTACATCACTTCTGGTATTATCGAAGAGAAGAAAGATGAGCTTCTTGAAAAAATGTTAGAACGTGGTTTCAAACTTGTTGAAGAAACTTCTGATAACGGATGGTACTCATTCGTAGTAACTAAATAATACAAAAACTCTTAAATACATATATCCATCTTTTTGTATTTAAGAGTTTTTCAATTAAAAAGCTAAGAAGAATTTAAATTCATAAACTCTTCTTAGCTTTAATTTTTATAATAATTTTTCTAATTTACTTTCTGATTCAACTGTAAATACTGATACAGGTCTTCCTGATGTATAGTATTCTGCATCTTCACTTAGTATATTTATATTAACTAAGTGATTTAAATATTTTCTAATTGTTATTCTAGAAATATCTAACTTATCTGCAATCTGTTGAGTTGTAAATCCACCGTTATGTTGTTGGATAGCTTCTAGAACTTTTTTCAAAGTAATTTTTGAAAGTCCTTTAGGTAGACTATCTTCCTCTTCCTCTACTCTTCCAGAATTTAAGTAATCATCTATTAAATCCTGATTAATTTTTTCTTTTGATAATAATTTCACATAGTCTTGAACTTTATCAATAGCTTGTGAAAATCTTTCATAAGTAAATGGTTTAACTAAGTAGTCTACTACTCCATTAGATAATGCAGCCTCTACTGTTTGAACATCATTTGCTGCTGTTATCATAATAATTGGATATCCTTTTAATTCTGGTAAGTATTCAATTCCTTGTCCATCAATTAAATAGTTGTCTAAAACTATTAAATCAACATCATTGTTTTCTAAATATTCTCTCGCAGCTTCTATTGATGTAACATGACTTAAGTCATCAGTTAGTTCTTTCTTTTTAAAGTATTCTTTGTGTATCATTGCTACCATTGGATCATCTTCTATTATTAGTACTCTCAATTATTGTTCCTCCTTGATCGGTATCTCGATCGTAAATTTTGTTTTACTTACTTCACTTTCCACGTCTATCAACCCATTATATTTTTTCACAATTGTGTCAACGGCATTTAGTCCGTAACCTCTATTTTCTCCTTTAGTTGAATATCCTCTTTCAAATACATTCTCCAGTATATCCTTACTAATTCCACAGCCGTTATCATATACTTGACATAGTAGTATATTTTCATCTGTATTTAGGTATAAGTAAACAACAATCTTTCCTTCTTCATTATCCGCTATAGATTCCATCGAGTTATCTATTAATACCCCAAGTATAATCAACAGTTCATTATAGAGTTCATCTAAACCTTCTTTGTTTATTATCCTTGAATCCGGATCAATTAACAACGATATATTTTTTTGTTTAGCCTCTCTAACCTTAGCAAGTAAGAAACCTGCTATCGCTGGTACTTTAATACTCTCAGATATATAACCAATCTTTTCATGATAATCATCTTTAAGATAAGAAATATATTTTTCAACTTCATCATAAGATTTCATTTCGATTAATCCATGTAGCACATGAAGTTTATTCATAAAATGGTGACTTTGTTCACGAAGACTATCGTTATATTTTTCAGTACCACTTAATTCTGTAATTAATTTCTTCATTTCACTTTGGTCACGTAGTGTAACTACGCCACCGTATAATTTTCCATTTTGATATATAGCATTTCTATTTACAAGAACTTCGATATGATTCAATACGATCAACTCATCTCGACTTGTTTGATTTTCTTCTATAATATCTCTAAAGAAAATTTCAAATAGCTTATCTGGAATCTGTTCACCTTTTTTGACTTTAGAATAGCCGGCTTTATCCAAAATTTGATTGGCACTACTATTCTTAACAATAACTTTTTTATTCATATTTATTGCTATAATACCTTCGGAAACGTGATCAGATATTAGATTTTTCTCGATGTAATTGTATGCTATTTCTTCTGGTTCATAGTTTAATAGTATACGTTTAAGTCGATTATTATACACTATTGCTAACGTAATTGCAACTACTATACCTATCAACAATCCAAATAATATTTTTTCTTGAGAATGTAGTATTTGTTTTTTTACAGTTTCTTTAGTATATCCTACACACACAACACCAATATTATTTCCGTCATCATCCTTAATCGCTGTAAAAAATCTAAGACCATCTCCTAGAACACCACTTTGCTTACTATAATGATCTCCTGAATGGAATGTAGAACTAATATCTTCTATATTTGAAAAATTTTTACCGACAAATTCGTTTATTGGATGACTGTATCTTGTAAAAGTCTCATCCGTAATAACTACAAAGTCAGTTCCTGTTTCTTCCATTACCCTATTTGCAAATTTTTGAATCGCTAATGTTTTCCTATGGTGTTTTATATCGTCTTTTACACGATTATCATTAGCTACTACTTTCGCAGTTGCATATATCTTTTGACGAATAATTTCGTCTTCACGTTTTTTTATATATTCTATCATAAAAAAGGAAGTTACTAATAATGAAATGACTACCAGACCTGTCATTATCAACATTAACCTAGTTAATGTTTTATATTTTTTTTTCAACCTTTTATCACTCCTCATTATATTTTAAAACTTTCTTTTACCATCATTTAATTATAATTCAAATTTGTTTGTATTTCAAGCATTGTCATCTTTTGTAAACTTAAGATATACATTAAATTATCAATATTATATGAATTTATTTTTAATATGTAAATTTACATTTTTATATTGCAATACTATACTTTTGTTTTTACTTAATTAATTATTTAATTAGCTATCATTATATATATTCTATAAAATAGTATTATATTCTCAAATAAAAAAATTTTAGTTTAATTTATTTTATTTTTACTTGAATAATTATGTAGTCTGTGCTAGTATTTTAGTAATGCATTTATGCAGTTATTAGTATATTTTATATTTTAGGAGGTTCTCAATGGAGAGGGATGCAAAAAAAATATTTTGGTACACCCTAGCCTTTATGGCATTCTCAACTGTTTGGGCGTTCGGGAATGTCGTTAATGGATACTCTGAATTCGGTGGATTAAAATCTATAGTTTCTTGGGTTTTAATTTTCGTAATTTACTTTATTCCGTATTCATTAATCGTTGGTGAGCTAGGATCTACTTTTAAAGATGCCGGTGGTGGTGTAAGTTCTTGGATTAGTTCTACACATGGTAAACTGCTTGCTTATTATACTGGATGGACAATGTGGGTAGTTCATATGCCTTATATCTCTCAAAAACCATCACGTATTATCGCAGCGTTTAGTTGGACTGTATTCCGTGATAACCGTATTAGTAAAATGGATATCACATACTTACAAATCGCTTCTTTAGTTATCTTCTTAGTTGCCTTATTCTTAGCAACTCGTGGAGTAAACTTAATTAAGAAAATGGCGATGTTAGCCGGATCTTCAATGTTTATTATGTCATTATTATTTGTAGTTATGGCTATTACTGCACCATCTATTACTGGTGCTAAAACATTTGACATCGATTGGTCATTAGATACATTTATGCCAACATTTGATGTTAAATATATTACATCAATCGCGATTTTAGTATTTGCGGTAGGTGGTTGTGAGAAGATTTCACCTTATGTTAATAAGATGAAAAATCCTTCAAAAGACTTTCCTCGTGGAATGATTGCTCTAGTAGTTATGGTTTGTACAACTGCGATTCTTGGGACTTTTGCCCTTGCTTTAATGTTTGATACAAACAATATTCCTAAAGACTTACTTACAAACGGAACTTACTACGCTTTCCAAACTTTAGGTAACTACTACGGTGTAGGTAATTTATTCTTAGTTATCTATGCAATTGTTGATTTAATCGGACAAGTTTCTGTTGTTATTATTTCTATCGATGCTCCGCTACGTATGTTATTAAGTAGTGCTGACGAGAAATACATTCCTAAGAAATTATTAGTTAAGAACGAAAACGACGTTTACGTTAACGGATTAAAACTTGTTGGGGTTATCGTTTCTATCTTACTAATTATCCCAATGTTTGGAATTAAAGAAGTTAATGATTTATTCAGATGGTTAGTTAAGCTTAACGCTGTTACTATGCCATTACGTTACCTATGGGTATTCGCTGCATATATCTTCTTGAAAAAATCAGCTGAAAAATTCCAATCTGAATACAAATTTGTTAAGAATAAATATGTAGGTATGGGACTTGGAGCTTGGTGTTTCTTCTTGACAACGTTTGCTTGTATTTCTGGTATGTACACTCCAGAAAGTACTTTCCAAACAATTATGAACATCGCAACACCAATAGTTCTACTTTCATTAGGATTAATTATGCCTTACTTGGCTAAAAAATACAACAACAAATAATTATTAAACTATTTTCGCAAGAAAATTACCTACTGAGTTTTTTATCAATACTCAGTAGGTTTCTTTTTTTTTTATAAAAAATCAAAGAAGAGAAACTATCAATAGAGTTTCTCTTCTTACTTTATTATTCTAAACCTTCTACAAAGCTATAAGCACTTTGTGCTGCTATAGCTCCATCAGATGCTGCTGTGATTACTTGACGGATTTCTTTTTCACGTACATCTCCAGCTGCAAAAATACCAGGTACTGATGTTTCTAATTTTTCATTAGTTGGGATATATCCAGCTTCATTAGTAATTCCTAAATCTCTGAAATCTTGAGTTTGTGGTAACATACCAACATAGATGAATACTCCATCAGCTTTAATAGAACTTTCTTCACCAGTTTTTACATTTCTTATTTCAATTGAAGAAACTTTTCTTTCACCTTTAATTTCGTAGGCAACACTATCCCAAACGAATTCGATATTTTCTTTAGCGAATGCTCTATCTTGTAGAATTTTTTGTGCACGTAGTTCATCACGTCTGTGAACGATAGTTACTTTAGTAGCTAGGTTAGATAAGTATAAAGCTTCTTCTACAGCTGAATCTCCTCCACCGATAACTACTACTTCTTTGTTTCTAAAGAATGCACCATCACAAACTGCACAGTAACTTACACCTTTTCCTGAAAACTGTTCTTCTCCAGGAACATCAAGATTTTTGTGTTCTGATCCTGTTGCAATTATGATTGATTTCGCTACATATTCTTTTTCACCAGCAACTACATATTTAAGTCCATCTCTAACTCCAACTTCTGTTATGTTTCCAAAACCAAATTCTGTACCAAATTTTTTAGAGTGTTCGAACATTTTTTCTGATAGTTCAGGTCCTGTAATCATCTCATATCCAGTATAGTTCTCAATTTCTTCAGTTGATAGCATTTGACCACCTGGATATTTTCTTTCTAGCATCAATACTGACATATTCGCACGTGATGCATAGATTGAAGCAGTCATACCTGCTGGTCCTGCTCCTACTATAATTAGATCATAAATTTTTTCTATCATATTTTCCACCTTCTCTTTTATGATTCTCTATACAAAATCTTCTTATCTTTATATTTTGTATTAAGCACTATTAAGTATATCAGACTTCCTACTACAAATACTAGTGAAAGGACTTGAGAAACTCTCAAGCTCCCTAGATATAGTGAATCTGTTCTCATTCCTTCAACGATAAATCTCTCTACTCCATACAAGATTAAGTATGCAGCGAAAACTTCACTTTGAGCTAGTTTATTTCTAATTAATAGAAGTATTACAAGTGCAATAAAGCACCATAAACTTTCATATAGGAATGTTGGTTGACGGTAAGCTCCATCAATATACATATTTTCTATAATAAAGTTTGGAATAAATCTATCTTGCAGATATTGTTGACTGACTGCTTCGCCGTATGCTTCATGATTGAAAAAGTTTCCCCAACGACCTAGCATTTGTCCTACTAGTAAACTTGGCGCTATTATATCTAATAACTTGATAATTTTTATCCCTCTTCTTCTTGCAAAGAAGTATAACACTACAAATCCACCAATTAAACCACCGTATATAGCTATTCCACCATCCCAAATGGCTATCATACTAGCGAAATCACCTTTATAAAATTCCCATCTGAATATTACATAGTACGCACGAGCAAAGATAAACGCTATAGGTAAAGCTATTAGCAATAAATCTAACATTGTATCTTTTTTCAATCCTCTTTTTGTAGCTTCTCTATCAGCTAGGTAGTATGCAAAAAATACCGTAGTCGCTATAATAATTCCATACCAGTAGACTGGTTTTGTAAATAAGTGAAAAGCGATCGGATCTAAGTAACCTAATATCATATTATTTCACCCCATTATTCATATTATTTCTTTTTATTTCTTCTGCTAATTTAGTAGTGAACTCTTTAGCTGTGTTAATTCCCATTTGATTTAATCTATAGTTCATAGCAGCAGATTCTATAATGATTGCAACATTTCGCCCAGGTCTTACTGGAATTGTTTTCTTCTCAATTTTTGAATTAAGAATTTCTTTACTTTCGTTACCTAAACCAATTCTATCGTATTGTTTTTGATCGTTCCATGTTTCTAAGTGAATATTTAACTGTAATCTCTTATCACTACGTACTGCTCCTGTACCGAATAATGTCATTACATTAATAATTCCTAATCCACGAATCTCCAATAAATGCTTTATTAATGTAGATTCGCAACTTCCGATTAAGAATCCTTTTTCTATCTCTCTAATATCTACTCTATCATCAGCAACTAGACGATGTCCACGTTTGATAAGTTCTAACGCTATTTCACTCTTACCGATTCCACTTTCTCCTGTTATTAAGACTCCAATACCATAAACTTCAATAAATACTCCGTGAATTGAAGTTGTAGGTGCAAATACTCTTCGAAGATGGTTAGAAATATTCCCCATCAATTTAGTAGTATCTTGTCTACATCTTAATACTGGTGTATCATATTTATTGGCCGCTTCTATCAGTTCTTTCGGCACTTCTAATTCACGTGAAATAATAATGCACGGTGTTACACGCGTACATAACATACGCATTCTTGATTTTTTCTCTATGTCTGGAATTAATTTGAAAAAAGATAATTCACTAGTACCAAGAATTTGTATTCTTTTAGGTGAATAGTGAGAAAAATATCCTGCAAGTTGTAATGCTGGACGTGATAATTCATCGGTTGTTATTAACCTATCTAGCCCTCTTTCTCCACTTATCACTTCTAAGTTTAATATCTCAGCAAGCTCTCTTGTTGTAATTTTTTGCATATTTATTTTTCCTTTTACTTATTTTTTGAATGTTTTAATTATTATAGTTCTCTCATTAGTATTAAAAATAAAATTAAAAATTTTAATCACTAATACTAAGCCTACTGCTGTCCAAAACGATGCTATTTCAAAATGCGGTGATAGTATATAAGATACTGAATATACTAATAACGTCCTCACTAATAATGAAAATAGCCCAAGACTAAATATTGTTATTATTACTGTTACTAATAATAACGGTCGAATTAGTGTAAATAAAATTGTAATAAGCAATGCACCTAGAAATCCATATATTGGATGATCAATTTTTAGTTTACCTTGTGTTAATCCTGCAAATGCTATTACAACTAAAGTGTTTATAATAATCTTTTTCAAAAAGGGCCAATATATTGCCTTAAATGTGTCCATATATTTCCTTTCGATTGCTATTTTATATAAATTAGAAAGTGAGAAACCACTGTCCTCACTTTCTTAAAATTTATTTTTATTAATTATTTTGAAAACTCTTCTGTAATTTGAGGAACTACTTGTTTTTTACGTGATACAACACCTTCTAGTGTCATAAAGTCATTTTCTAGAGTTTTTTCAAATGCTGCTGCTACTTTATCTTGTTTTTCACCTAATACTAATACTTCTGAATCTGAAGTTAAGATATTAGTGATTACAAATACATATGCTGCTAATCCTTTTGAAGAAAGTTCAGCATTAATAGCTTTAACTAATTCTTCTTTTCTTTCCGCTACTTCATTAGCATCAACTGTGTTAATTTGAGCTACCACTAGTTTATCTGCTCCTAAAACGAATTCTTTAGCGTCTAAAGAGATTAGGGTTTCAGCTGTTTTATCAGTTGTAGATGCTCCAGCTTTAAGCATAGCAAGACCATACTCTTGTGCATCTACTTCTGCAATTTTTGCTAATTCTTCAGCTGCAACTTTATCTTGTAAAGTACATGTTGGAGATTTGAATAATAATGAATCAGAGATAATAGCTGATAACATTAATCCCGCCATTTGTTTGTCGATGTTAACATTTTGCTCTTCATAGATTTTTTTTAGGATTGTAGCTGTACATCCTAGTGGCTCAGCACGATAGTATAGTGGTGCTGCTGTTTCGAAGTTTGCGATACGGTGGTGATCGATTACTTCACGAATAACAGCTTTCTCAATTCCATTAGCTGATTGTTGGAACTCATTGTGGTCAACTAAAATTACGTTTTGTCCTTCTTCTACTTCTTCTACTAAACGTGGTAATCTTACGTTAAAGTATTCTAAAGCGTATTTAGTTTCATCATTGATTTCCCCAAGTCTTACAGTTTCTGAATCCATTCCTTGAATTCTTTTTAAGTTGTTATAAACGATACTTGAACAAATTGTATCAGTATCTGGATTTTTGTGTCCGAAAATTAAAATGTTTGTCATTTTCTAACTCCTTGTTTTTATTTATACTTACTTATATTTTACCTTTTTTTTGTAATTATTTCAAACTTATTTTACAATTTACAGGCTTTTTTTCGCTAAACTCAAGTCCACATGACAATATCCTGTAGGGTTCTTCTCAAGGTATTTTTGATGATATTCTTCTGCATCGATGTAGTTGTTTACCTCTTCTACTTCTACAGCAATTTTTTTAGTGTAATTTTTTTGAAGTTCTTCTATAAATTTAACTACTTCTTCTCTTGTTTCTTCGTCAACATAATAAATTCCTGTTCTATATTGACGACCTCTATCTCCACCTTGTTTATTAATACTTACTGGATCTATAATTCTGAAATAGTGACGTAGTACATTATTTAATGGTAATACTGAATTATCGTATTTTAAGTAAATAACCTCTGCATGGTCTGTTGTTTTAATTTGTTGATAAGTAGTTTCTGCAGTTTGTCCATTACTGTATCCAACTTTTGTAGTAATTACTCCATCAAGTTGTGCAAAATAACCTTCCACTCCCCAGAAACATCCTCCTGCTAGATATATTTCTTTTTCCATAGTGTTATCCTCTCAATCTTTAATCAATGTTCTTAATTAAGTATCTACAATTATACTATAAAACACTTTCTTTTTATATATTTCTGCTTAAATTATTAAGTCATATATTAAGTATTCATCATTTACAATCTGCATTAAGAAAAATAAAAAACAAGCACATTTTGTACTTGCTTGTTATTTGATTCTACTAATATTATAAAATACCTACTGACTAGGAGCTGACCTAAAAGTTCTAAATTTTAACAAAGTGTATATGAAAACTCATAGACGCAGTGGTTTATTGATATCTAAATGCGCTTTAGAAAAGCTTTTTAGATATCTAATAAACTGTGCGGGGGTGACTCGACAAAATCGATTTCTACGAAATCACGATTTTTGAGTCACTCCCTCTTTATTCTGTTGTATGAGTTTCTTCAAATACTCTGTGTTCTACTTTATAATTATGGAATATTGCATTAATTTCTGCACCTATAATTAGTATATATCCTGTAATATATAGCCAAAGTATAAATGCCATAAATGCTCCGATTGTTCCATAAGTTTTGATATAACTTGAAAAATGATCAATATAGTATCCGAATAATTTACTGACTACTGTCCATGATAATGTTGCAAACAACGCTCCTGGCAATATACTAATAGTTTTTAGTTTCAAGTTAGGTCCCATAGTATATAAGAACATGAAGACAAAGAATATAAAAAGTAATGGTAGTGTATAATTTATTACAGACCATAAGTTATAGAATCCCTCATCTAGATTAAATTTATGGAAGAGGATGTATGTAAGTTGTTTTCCAAATACGATTAAAGCTAAAGCAAGAAACATCCCTACTAAGAACAATGCTGTTAAGATTACACTAATTATTTTAGTAACAATCCATATTCTTCCATCACGAACTCTAAATGCATTATTAAATGCTATAATTATTCCATAAATACCACTAGATGCTGACCACAGTGTGAATACGATCCCCACTGTGATAATCGTGTTATTCTTATTATTTAAGACTTCTGAAATCATATCAAAAAGATAATCACCTAAGTCCCCTGGCGCGTAGCTTTGAATCTTCTCTAGTAAAAATTGTTGGTCGATTTTAAAATATGGAGTTAAGGCCAAGGCTACAATTAGCATTGGGAATAAAGATAAGATAAAATAATAACTTAAATTTGCAGAAAGCAATGATATTTCATCATACATAAGACGATAATACATTTCTTTTACAAACTTTTTAATAGTTAATTTACCTTTTGGATTATCTTCATAAAATGAATAGTTCTTTTCTGGTATAAACATAACTATAAAATATATTTAGCTACTGTTTTCGCAGCTTTATAGTACATTGGTAATGAAGAAACTGATAGTAAATTTAAATCCCCAATAGGAAACTTAGATTTTTCTGATATAACATATCCTTTTTCTTCTAGATACTTTTTAGCTTCTTCTACTTTTTCTCGTTCTTCTGAACTAAGATTTTCTTTTTTATGAAATACAGTAGCTGCAGCAATTGCTCCAGCACCTATAAGGCCTAATAATAATTTTTTACCCATTAATATCTCCTTTAAATTTAGTTTCAATTTTAGACAATATAATTCTATTTTAAACCATTTAATTAAACAAAGCAACAATTAATATATCTTTTAAAACATCAATAATAATTTCTTTTTACTATTTATAAGATATTTTCCAAATAATTTAGTCCATCCTAAAATCCAATTTGGAAAATAGAATGGACCTAATTATTATTTAGATTTATTATTTTCTTTTAGCTGCTGTGTTATTTGTTTATCGTAATAGTCATTTAAACTTTTTATTGTGTACATTTTATTAATGTAAATACCCATAATACTAAATATAACTATTATAACTAATAACGTTACAAGTAAGGATGCTACTATTGCGTTTGCTTTTTTATATTCATAGTATTAACTTCCTTCCTCGTTATTAGTAATTGGTTTAATTTTCTCTATTTCTACATGATTATCAGTTTTATTATACTTATTATTATTTTCTTGATTCTCTTTTTCTTTCCTTGCCATCTCTTCTTTTTCTTTCTCCTCTTTGGCTTTTTCTTTGTCTGTTTTTTCATCTTTTTTCTTTAAATACATATCTCGTTCATGATTATTTTTTATCTACGATTAGTATATGTATAGTTTCATCCTCAACAGATAAAGTATATCCCTTAATATGTTTTAGTAGGAGAATGTATCCAGCAAAGTCATTAGAATTTTTAAACTTGTCCATGTAGATTTGATTATCATTGAAATTTATTCTTACATCTTCCATGCCATCTTTACTAGTCATTATAATATAATGTTTTTCTTGAGTAACCTTTGCACTATTATTGTATATCTGCAATATTTTCCTATGAGCTAAAGCATATTCATAATTTGAATAATCTAAAAATCTTTTAGAGGTGTTTATTGTAGTCTGCAATATTAACATAAGTAGTAGTGTTAGGATTACTAATAGGAATAGAGATACTGTCAATTCTAGCAACGTAAATCCTTGTTTTGATTTAGCTATAACTGATTTTCTCACCCGTTTCTTCATCCTCAATTTTCGCTGAATTTCCACTAACACTTATGTAATAATTCTTTCTCTTTGTAGTGAAACTTTTGTCCTTATAATGACTACAAATTTCTTCATACAATATCTCTCTCATCTCTAATTCTTTTTCAATTTTATAAAGATTAGAATATTGCCTTACCATATTTGGAATTAAAAATGCGAATAATAGAGAGCAGATAAATAGTGACCCTATCAATTCCACAAAAGTAAAAGCTTTTTTATTGTATTTCATCTAGTGTCACATACCCTGTATCTAAATGAACTATTATTCGATATAAACTATTATCAAATTTTACATCGACAGTATTCGCTTTAGATATTAGATTTCCTCTCCAATATTCAAATTTTACAGAAGCTGCTCCAAGTTTTGCTTTACCATTTTTACGTATTTTCTTCCAATACTTCTGACCATCATATAAAACTGCATACTCATCATCACTTGAAAAGAAGTAGATATAAGATCTATCCTTACCTAAACTCTTAGTTTGAATAGTATAAATTTCTGACACTAGCTCATTGACAGCTAATCTCTCCTGATATTTTTCATAAGTATTTACAGAGATTCTTGATAGGATTATCACAATAATACTAACTATCATTAACACGGCTATCATCTCTACCAAAGAAAATCCCTGCCTATTTTTGAAGTGTTGCTTTACCATTAGCTATTACTATTTTCTTACCATTAGGTGCTGTACTAGCTTTATCTGCAGGGCCATCTAAATAATGTTTTTCAACTAGTTTTTCAAATGTAACATCTTTATCTTTTTCATTAATTTCGTAAGCTGTAACTTGAGACTGTACTGTTTTTTCGTAAGCTTCTGAACTTTTATCTTTCGCAGTATCTATATTCTTAGTAATATTAGGGATAATAAGAATTAATAGAATTGCTATTATAAAGAGCACTATCAGCATTTCTATCAACGTGAAAGCAGATTTGTTTTTAAACTTTTTCATAATATTTTCCATATGTTCCTCCTTATTTTAGCGAACTAGCCATATTGAAAATTGGAAGTAATATTACCATATACAATCCAACTATAACTATTGCTAAAATACCGAATAAAATAGGTTGTAATTTTTTCAAATTTCTATCCAATGATGTTAAAAATGTATCTAACATCAATTCACTGAACAATTTCAACTCTTTATCAATCAAACCATTATTCTTCCCATGGCTTACAAATTTTCTAATTGACAGGTCAAAATATTTAATCTTTCCTATTGCATCTTCGAAACTTATACCTTTATCTAACTCTTGTAAAATTTCTATAGAAAACTCTGTTAAATAATAGTCATAGTTTTCCTCAGCAATTACTTCTAGGGCTGTTTTCAGTGAAAATCCACTCATTAGAAATAAACTTAACTCCATAGAAAATCTGTAAGAAAAATATAATTTTGAATAGCTCCTAATTTTAGGAATGTATAAAAGTGATTTTAAAAATAGATTTGGTTTATATTTAATTGTAAAAAAAATGTAACTTAAAAATAAAATAATTAGTAAAATAATAATAGAAATGAATTTTGGAATATAGTATAGTGATTTGATTAATATAATAGTTTGGAGATCCATCTTAATATTAGATGAAGTATAGATGTTCTCAAATTGTGGAATTACTAGCGCATTAAACACCATTATGAGACATATTAGTGTAAGTGTTAAAAATAGTGGATATCTTAAAGTTTTAATTACCTTTTCTTGTTGTATTTTTTGTATCGTAAGATATGTTTCTACTTCGAGCAACATATCTTCTATCCTACCGTAATCTTCTGCAAATTTTATTTTGCTTATAATTAATTGTGAATAACCAAGATATGCCAATATATCGGATAATTTATTTCCGTTAGAGAGTTTTTCTTTTATCTTTTTAATTTCATTATCAGCAACATCATATTGTATTAAAAGAAATTCTAGTGAGTCTTCTAACATATATCCATGATTAATTAATTCATATAGACGTTTTATAAAATATATTTTATTCTCTTTATCTAGGATTTTTTTAATATCCCCATTTTTCTTTTTCATCAGCAGAAATTAATCCTTTCTCATATGCTAATTCAAATTTTTTTTCTAAAGATAAATTATGTATTTTATCGTTATCTATATATTCATGGATATTTCCCCTTTTTAATATTTCAGTTACTAATCCCCTTTTTCCATTTGTTAAATTTACCAATCTTTGCGAAATTATGCAAATTATAGTTTGTTTAATATCTTCCAATGATAGGTTTAAATCTCTTAATCGATTTATTACTCCAATAGAGTCTTCAGCATGAATTGTACTCAATACTAAATGCCCTGAAAACGAAGATGTAATTACTTGACTTGCTGTTTTATAATCACGTATTTCACCAATTACCATCGCATCTGGATCACAACGTAAAATTGACTTAAGTGCATTATCATAGGTAATTCCTGCCTTTTCATTTACTTGCATTTGAATCAGGCTGGGGATCTTTTTCTCCACTGGATCTTCGACTGTTATTACCTGTTTATTTTTACTAGCAAGCATACTTGCCAACTTATACATTGATGTAGATTTCCCACTACCCGTAGGACCGGAAAATAAGACTAGTCCGTAAGCTCTTTTTGAAAGATCATTTATGTACTGACTATCTTCATCAAAGATACTGTATTCAACATCTTCTAATTCATTTATGAAAATTCTGACTACACAACCTTCATTTAGCTCACTAAGCGGTAAGGTAGAAACTCGCAAATAATAATCTTTGTCATTATGTTTATAAACGAATCTCCCACTTTGTGGTTCTTTATTCCTTGAGATATCAATGTTAGAATTAAATTTTAATAACGAGATTATCGCTTCTATCTCCCTATTTGAAAATTTTTCATATTCACTCAGATGTCCTTTCACTCTGAGTCTTATAAAGGATTCACCCGATGTATGTGGGTATATATGGATATCACTGGCTTTAATTGCTATTGCGTCATTAAGAATTTTGTTCATTAAATCTTTTACATCAATAGTTATCACCCCATTCCTTAAGAAAAGGAAAATATAGGCCAAGTATTACTACCTAGCCTATATTTAAAACTATTAATTTAATTTACTACATTATAACTCTATAGCCTAAGTATTTGAGTATGTTATAGATTTATATTTCTAGAAAAAGAATATCCCCTAAATCTTCTCAAAACTTCCTCTACTAATTTACAATCCTCACTATCAAGTGATTTTATCATATCTATTACTTCAAAGTGAGTATCTGCCAACTCTTCTGGTTCCCCTTTTTCAGTTTTATAACCTACCAGTTCATCAATAGATACGTTATATAGTTTCGCTATTGATACTAGTGTTGCAACATTTGGTTCGTTACGTCCGTATTCCCAGTTCGCATATACACCGTGAGATGATAACTCTAGTTTATCTGCTACAGTTGACATAGAGTAATTGTTCATTTTTCGAAGTTTTTTTAAGTTTTGTGCCAGTAATGTTCCTTTATTCTTCAAAGTAATCCTCCTTTCTCATCTATAACCATTATACCTTGTTTTTTATAAAAAATCAAATTAAATTATAAATTTTAAAACCTTTTTTTCATGCTAATATAGAATATTATTTTCAAATTATGTGTAATTTTTACAGAAAATCTACCATAAACTTTGATATGTCAACCATATTAAAAAATAAAACAACGCTTAAATCAGCGTTGTTTTCATTCATTAAATAGGTTTTTCAACAGTTAATATTTTTATATTTTTCAATAAAGTAGTATAAACATAATTTGCTGCTATAAGTCCAGCGATCGATGGACAAAATGCATTTGAAGCTGGTGGAATTTTCGCTTTTCGTATAGCTGAGTCCTGCTTACCGATTTTTTCTAAATATTCTTTATTGGCAATTGTTGGACTTTCTGTAGAAAATACTACAGGTACTTTTCCACGAATTCTTTCTTTTTTAAATTTAGTTCTAATTACTTTTGCTAATGGACAAACAGTAGTTTTGCTAATATCAGCTATTTGGAATTTTGTTGGATCTAACTTGTTAGCAGCCCCCATTACACTAATTACAGGGATGTTGTTTGCTAAACAATATTTTATTAAATGTATTTTAAATGTCACTGTGTCACATGCATCTATTACAAAGTCCAGTGGCTTTTCATAAAATACAGGATACGTATCTTCAGTATAAAAGTCTTGAATAGCAATAACTTCACATTCTGGATTAATATCTAAAATTCTTTTCTTCATTTCTTGAACTTTACTGCATCCTACAGTTTTAGTAGTTGCATGAATTTGTCTATTGACATTTGTAATATCAATATCATCTTTATCCATAAGCACTAGTGAACCAACACCAGATCGTGCTAGTGATTCAGCCGCAAATGAGCCTACACCACCGATTCCTAATATTCCTACTCTCTTATTTTTTAATAATTCTAAACCTTCAGTTCCTATTAATAGTTCATTTCTCGAAAATTGATGTAACATTTCTATCTCCATTTTTTAAATTATATAATTTTTAAATTAAAAAAGACTGGATACTTTTTAGAACCAGTCATAAAAAAAACCAAAACGCCGTAGATTCTTACCTAAATTGGTCCTGATATAATCAGGTGGGTACGATAGCCTTATGTTCTAAAGTCTTCTCAAGGAAGCATTTTATACTAGTAAGCGATTCTCATTCCCGTTAAAAAAGTGTTAGGCCCGAATGTATGGTAAGTCTTACAAGCGCTTTAGTTTCTATTTATATTTTACCACACTTACTTTACTAAAACAACCTCAAAATTTGTATAATCAGGCTGACGATTTTAATTTATTCATCTAAACCCTATTAAATAAAAGGTTTTCATAATGTAAAATATTTTTTAAATATATTTTTAATATTTGATTCTTCACTACTTATTTTTTTTATTAAATTTTTACTATTTTAAAAGTTTTTTCAGAAATTTTCCTGTGTAACTTTCATTGTTTTTAACTAATTTTTCTGGAGTACATTCAGCTAAAATTGTTCCTCCGCCTACTCCTCCTTCAGGTCCTAAATCTATAAGATGATCGCAGCATTTTATAACATCTAAATTATGCTCAATCACTACTACAGTATTTCCACCATCGACTAACTTATCAATTATTTTGATTAATCTGCTTATATCATCAATATGTAATCCAGTAGTTGGCTCATCAAGAATATACAATGTTTTCCCTGTAGATTTCTTATAAAGTTCGCTTGCTAGTTTTACCCTTTGAGCTTCTCCTCCTGAAAGAGTGGTTGCACTTTGACCTAGTCTTATGTAATCAAGTCCTACATGAACAAGTGTCTCTAGTTTGTTTTTAATCTTAGGAATGTTTTCAAAGAATTCATATGCTTCTTTAATCGTCATGTCTAAGACGTCACTAATACTCTTTCCTTTATATTTAACTTCTAGAGTTTCTCTATTGTATCGTTTACCTTTACATACTTCACAAGGTACGTAAACATCAGGTAAGAAGTGCATTTCAATTTTTAGAATTCCATCCCCACTACAAGCTTCACAACGTCCACCTTTGACATTAAAGCTAAATCGTCCTTTTTTATATCCTCGTAGTTTTGCCTCATTTGTACTTGCATATAAATCTCTTATATCATCAAATACACCTGTATATGTAGCTGGGTTACTTCGTGGTGTTCTTCCTATCGGGCTTTGGTCTATATCGATAATTTTATCTATATTCCCTTCAATTCCCTCTACTGATTTTACAACAGTTGTGTCTATTTCTTCTTTATTAAGAACATTTTTTACTGAATTAAATAAGATTTCATTAACAAGTGTTGATTTACCACTTCCTGAAACCCCGGTTACCCCAATAAATTTTCCGAGTGGGAATTTTACACTTACGTCCTTTAGATTATTTTTTCTAGCTTTCTTAATAACAATATTTTCACCATTACCTTCTCTTCTTTTCGATGGTACGTCTATTTTTTTTCGTCCTGATAGATAAGCTCCAGTTATAGAATTTTCATTCGCCATGATTTCATCAGGTGTTCCAACAGCAACTACTTGGCCTCCATGTTCTCCTGCTTTAGGTCCTATATCAACTATATAATCACAAGCTAACATCGTATCCTCATCGTGCTCTACTACTAATACTGTATTTCCTAAATCTCTCATAGAAAGCATAGTATTAATAAGTTTTTCATTATCTCTTTGGTGTAACCCTATTGACGGCTCATCAAGAATGTATGTTACACCCATAAGCTTCGAACCAATTTGCGTTGCTAATCGGATACGCTGAGCTTCTCCTCCTGATAATGTTCCTGAAGATCTATCTAGCGTTAAATAATCTAAACCAACATCATTTAAAAACTGTAATCTTGATTTAATTTCTTTAAGTACTAATTTAGCTATTGCATAGTCTTTTTCACTTAGTTTTATATTTTGGAAAAATTCATAACTATCTTTAATAGACATTTCACAAACTTCTGCAATATTTTTTTCTGCAACATATACTGATAAGATTTCTGGTTTTAATCTTTGCCCTTTACAGCTACGACACGAATCTTCTTTAATATACTTAGCCATAGCTTCTCTTGTTGCTCTAGTCATTCCTGATTTATATCGTCTAAGAATATTATTCGCTACTCCTTCAAAATATACAATACGTGAACGCATTACGCCTTCATCATTAATATATTTATGAGTAATTTCTTCATGATTATTTCCATATAAAATAATTTGTTGTTGTTCATTGTTTAAGTCTTTGAATGGAGTATCCATATCAATTCCGAAGTGTTCACATGCGCATTTAATTAAACTTGGATAATATGTCGAAGTCGCATTATTATAAACTAATATAGCTCCTTCATTTATCGTTAAGTCTTTTTGAATAATTTTGTTAACATCTACCGTTTCGTGCATCCCTAAACCATCACACTCAGGACAAGCTCCTTGTGGATTATTAAACGAGAAGATACGAGGCTCTAAATCTCCTAATGTAAAATCACAATGTTTACAACTATACTTAGTTGAGAATAATTGTGTAGTTTCTTCTTTAACATCATCTATTTCTACTAAATCATTATTAGAAAGGTTTAATGACGTTTCTAATGAATCTGCTAAACGAGTTTCAATTCCCTCTTTAATAACTATCCTATCAATAATTACACTAATAGAATGTTTTTTATTTTTATCTAATTCTGGAATATCTCCAACTTCGTATAATTCACCATCAATTTTGAATCGAATATATCCATCTTTTATTAGTTTATCTATTAATTTTTTATGAGTACCTTTTTTATCCTTAACAATCGGTGCTACTATTTGGATTCTACTACGTTCCGGCATTAACATAATAGCATCTACGATTTGACTTATTGAACTACTCTCAATCTTTTCATGATGATTAGGACAGTAGATTTCTCCAATTCTTGCATAAAGTAGACGCAAGTAATCGTAAATTTCTGTTACTGTTGCTACAGTTGACCTAGGGTTTTTGGATGTTGTTTTTTGATTTATTGATATAGCTGGTGATAATCCTTCTATAAGGTCAACATCTGGCTTTTCTAAATTACCAAGAAACTGCCTAGCATAAGCACTAAGACTTTCTACATAACGACGTTGTCCTTCTGCATAGATAGTGTCAAAGGCTAGTGAACTTTTACCACTACCACTTAATCCAGTAATAACAACAAACTGATCACGTGGAATTTCTAAATCTATATTTTTTAGATTATTTTCTCTTGCTCCTTGTATTACTATTTTATTTTTCTTTTGCATATATTACCTCAATATTTCTATACAATCAAATTTTATTATTCATTGTAAAATCAATTTTGTGCCCTATTTTTTTAGACTCATTTAATTTTACATTAACTTCCTTATTATAACATAAATGTAATTGAATATTAAAAAAGAAAGTTCTGAAAAACAATTTCAAAACTTTCAAAGTATAATGAATGATACTAAAATCGATGAAAAACGATTAGAAAATTTATACTGTACAAAATTCAGCATCCTATAATATATCAGAAATTAAATAATATCTTCTAAATTTTTTATAATTGTTTTCAAATTGTTTTCTACATCATTTATATTACTACCTATACTACTTAATAATTCATTCATATTCTCTTCAAAATCCTTAGGGAGAATTTTAGAATGTTCTTTAGCATACTATATCATTCTCTTTTCTCCTGGATGAGTAAGTTCATTTACTGCAAATATAATATCAAAATAAGATTCTATAAATGCTGCGATACGATGATTTACACTCACAAAATCTCCGCGATCAAATGCCTTTATAATCTGTTTATCATAAGAAGGTAAATTCCCTGTTAATAAACGAAAATTTTTTGAAATAATATTTTCTTTTAACTCTTTTGAGAATGGTACTGAAAATCTTTCTTTTATTCTATAAAATTCTTTATGTGGATCATATAGAACTTTACTATTTATCAAATTATGCAAAAAGCATGTTGTATATCCGTTATTCGCTTGATGTTTTTCAACAACATTTTCTATAATATTCTCAAAATCATTTATATTTCTATAAATAATATCTAAATCTATTCCATTAGATAAAGTACAATTATCTTCTACTTCCCAAAATTGATTTTCTAACTCAATATAAGAACAATATTTACCTAAAATTAATTTTCTTACATCTTTATTAGGTATATTTCCACAATAAATATATAGGTCATAATCAGAACTTCTGTCATAGTTATTACCACTTCTAGATCCACCTAATACTATCGCCGTTATTTCTGGTAATTTAGTAAATTCAAACCAAAGACTATTAAATACTTCCATTTCATTATCCTTCCTACGTCGATATAATTACTATTACATATTATTCTAACATACATCCTTATTTGTTTATATACATATTTTAAACTTTTACTAAATATTAAGAAAAAATGGAGTGACTCAAAAATCGTGATTTCTGAGAAATCAGTTTTGTCGAGTCACCCTCACAAAGATTCTGGGTCTATAATAAATACGGCTGATATTTATTATCAACCGTAT
>NZ_KQ959982.1:0-46876 GCF_001553035.1 Gemella haemolysans | reverse complement strand
ATTTATTATCAACCGTATTTATTATAGACCCAGAAAAAACAGTAAACCTTTTTTGATTTACTGTTCTTGTATTAGTTATGTTTAATTGTTACTTCAATAAGCTGGTGTTTATTCCTATTTCTTACATAATTCGACTAAATGTTCAACAACATTTAATTTCCTCATTGTCATGGTTATTGAAAGCTGTTTTTCAAGATAATTAGTATTCAATCTTTTGGGACTTGCATCTCTTGGAAGATACAAATATAAACATTCAGAACCAATAATAAACTTTTCATCTCCAAAGTCTTTGTTTTCCAGTTTTTTTAGTTCATCTTCTCCCATACTATCGTTAGTGAATACTAAATGTATTCTTGAAAAATCATAATTTTCATTAAACGGATTTTCCTCAATAGCTATCTGTAATTGATTTTTTTCTTTTATAATGACACTTAAATCTGCTCCTATTTCTTTAGCTATTGTGTCATGAATTAACTTTGCTGTTTCCCCTTTTGACAACTCTGTTTCCAAAATAACATTACCACTTTGAATATAAGTCTTTACTTTTTTTAGTCCTACTTTTTCAAGTATCTCTACCAAAAATGACATTTTAGGTATTCTATTTTTTCCTGTTGGTGTTACTCCTCTCAATAGTGCAATTACTTCCATATTCTAAACCTCCAAATACTTTACACTTTTATACAAGTTATATTATAGCATTTTCCAATCAAAATTTATAGGTCTAACTCGTTTCTCTTTACCTGTGTTAGTCATTTTTCTTGTTCCTGTAACTGCTCTATATTTGTAAAGTTTTGCAAATACTGTTACGCTATATTATCCATATCATACAATTTCTTATACTTATCATTTGTTGCATAAAGTTCACTATGAGTCCCATCCATCTCTATTTCTCCATCTTTAATGAATATTATTCTATCCATATATTCGATAGAGTTTAAATGATGGGTAATCCATACAATTGTTTTATCTTTACTAGATTCAAAAATTGTAGTTAACAGTTCATGTTCTGTCTTTGGATCTAATCCTACAGTCGGTTCATCTAATAGTAATAATTCATTATTTTGAATTATACTTCTAGCGAATGCTATACGTTGACGCTCTCCTCCAGAGAACCTACTTCCTGTTTCAAATACATTTGTATCTATTCCATCAGGAAGGCTTTGTAGTAGTTTAGACAATTGAGATTTTTCCAAACTCTCGTTAATTTTATCTTCAATTTCATCTTCTTCTATTCCCGAATCTAAAAGTGAAAGTTTAAGATTTTCTCTAATCGTCATATCGAATAGATATGGTTTTTGGTTTAAAAGTGAAATCTCTGTACCTAACATTGTTTCTGTTGGTTTTTTATCAAGAACAATAATCTCACCTTGATAATCTGTATAAGTACCTGTTAATAACTTCACCAATGTAGATTTCCCTACACCACTTCTTCCTAATATTGCTACTTTCTCACCTTTTTTAATAGAAAGTGATAAGTTATTTAAAATAGTTTTACCTTTTTCATATTCAAAAGTTAAGTTTTTGACATCAATAATATTACCATCAGAATTTTTTGCATTAACTACTTCGACTTTTTCATCATCTTCTTGAGCATAAAATTCTTTTACTCTATTTATTGAAACTTCATAACCTGGAATGTGAGCTACTGCTTCACTCGTCATTACAGCCACACTAAGAACCGATAACACCATCATACAGAATGATGCAATATAGACATTTTCAATTACATTGTTAACTGTCATATTCCAACAACTATATATCATTAAGAAAGCTGTGGCACCTGCAAGTAGGTTAACAAAGTTTTCTCTTAAGTGAACGAATGTTTTAATTTTTCTTTCACGTTTTAAAAGTTTTTGTTCTTTAACTTGGTAGTCATCCATGAATTCATTTACTTTATTAGAAGAAATCCAATCACTTAATCCAAAAATAGCACTAGTAAAATCACGATATAGGTTATATTTAGCTTCTTTCATAATTTGGAAGTTCTTTCTAGTAATTGTAAGTGAAGCGAATGGTACTACAAAAATTATAAAAATTCCAAATAGTGTTGCTAATAGAGCATAATTCATATCATACCCAAACATTACTGTAATGAAAAGTACATATAATACTAATGAGATGATACTTGGGAATATTGTTTTTAGATAGATATTTTGCATATTTTCAATATCTTCAGAAATAATACCTAGTAAATCTCCAGATTTATATTCTTTTTTCAATTTCAATGCTTTAGGTTCTAATATTTTATATACTCTACTACGCATTTTTTCTATTATCCCTAAAACTAAATTGTGACTAACTAGCCTTTGAATATAAGCAAATGTAGATTGTGCTAACGAGAATGTTCTTGTCAATACTGTAGGTACCTGTAGCATTAGGATATTTCCTATTTGTAATGATGCTTTACTTATTAAGTAACCTGATACGTACATTAACGCTGCTCCACTAATAACAGACATTAATCCTAAAAAGACTACACCGCTCATCACACCTTTATTCTTTTTAAGTTCTTTTCTTATTATTGAATTATTGTTCACTATAGCTACCTCCTACTAGATTAGCTTTCAATTCTTTGAAACGTGGTGAATTTTTAAATTCGTCAACTTTCTCAAAATCACTAACCTTTCCTTGTTCTAGATTTAATACATAATCTACATTATTCAACCAATGTAGTCTATGTGTAGCTATAATAACAGTTCTACCTTTAAATAATTCTAGTAGTTTTTCTTTAATCTCAAACTCTGTTTCTATATCCAGGTGACTTGTAGGTTCATCTAAAATAATTACTTCTCTATTACTAATTAATGCTCTGGCAATAGCAATACGTTGTGCTTGACCACCACTTAATTCTTGACCACCTTCTCCAATATTAGTGTCATAACCTTGTGGTAATGTAGAAATGAATTTATCTAAACCTACTAACTTACTAATTTCTTTTAAGTGATCTTCACTTATATTTTCATTAGAATAGAATAATATATTATTGCGAATTGTATCTGGGAAAATATAAGGGAATTGTGATATATATGAGATATTATTTGACCAGTGAACATTTTTTAGATTTGTAACTTCATCATTAATTAATATCTCACCTTCACTCTGTTCATTAAAACCAGATAATAATGAGATTAATGAAGTTTTTCCACTTCCACTTTGTCCTACAAGACAAATCTTTTGACCTTTGTTTATTGATAAAGTAATGTTATCAAGAATTTTTTTGTCATCTTTTATTAATCCTACATTTTGTAGTTTTATACTTTCTACACTATTGATAGAAGATTTCTGCGATTTATTCTTCTCGTTATCCACTATCATTCGATTAATATCTTCATAAGCCATTTGACCATCAAGTGTTGCATGGTAGTCTGTGGCAGCTTGTTTCATTGGAAGGAAAAACTCTGGTGCGATTAATAATACCGTAAGTGAAGGTAACAACACAGTACTTCCATCTAATAATAAGATTCCTAATCTAACTGCTAAAAGTGCAATTGCTATTGTTGTTAAAAAATCAAGTGCAAAGCTATTTAAAAAAGCTACACTAAGTGTCTTCATAGTACTCTGACGATATTCTCTGTTTTTCTTTTCCATGATTGGTAAGTAGTTTTTACTTACACCTAAGAATTTAAGAGTCTCTACCCCTCGAATTGTATCGATAAAGTTATTAGATAATGCTCTATATTTTTTATATTGTCTATTCGCCATATCTCTAGCGTTAATTCCTAATAGTATCATAAAAATAACGATAACTGGTATTACTGATATTATCATTAAGGCTGATACATAATCTGTATAGAATATAAAAATCACTACTAAGGTTGGGATAATAGCTCCACGGATTTGTTTTGATACATTTAATTCAAAATACTGTTTTACTTTTCCTATTCCATCAATCGCTAGGGTTACTAGCTTTCCTGATCCTTCTCTTGATGTGAAATCAGGTCCTAAGTCAAAGTAACTCTGAAGTAGTTTTCTTCTAAGTTCTGTTTCAAATTTAATTGCATGATTTTCTGTAAAATATTGTTGTAAGTGTAAAAACACTATTCTAAAAATATAACCTATTAAAAAAAGAACACTATCTCTTACTACATTATCAAAATTTTTATCAAAAAGTCCCACTATGGCTTTTGCTAAAAAAGCAGCTTGTATAATTATACAAGCTGCTTCGAATATTGATAATATTAATAGTGTCAATGTAAGACTTTTTTTAACAGGAAGTTTTAATTTTGCTTCCTTTTTTTTCATTGACTAATACTCCAATTTATCTTCTTTAGTTAGTCGTTTTCTAAAAATAGAATATGACCAAACTTGGTATCCTAAAACGAATGGCAATAGGAATAATGCAACTATTGTCATAAGTCTTAGAGTGTATACTCCACTCGCAGCATCATAAATAAATAGTGATTGACTAACATCATTACTGTTTATTATAGCACGTGGGAACATACCTGCGAAGACACTTAGAGTTAGGAACGCTAATGTTCCTGATGTACTTAAGAATGCACCTAAGTCACGACCTTTAAAGTTTAAAACAAATGATAACACAAAGAATGCTACCGCTACTAATGCTAATACTAAACCAACATAGTAGTTTGTTGTAAAGATATCTGTTTTAAATAATGCCCAAATAGCAAATACTAATGTTACTACCGCAGCAAATGGGAATAATAATGCAGATGTTGCACGAGCTGCATTTCTTAATTCTCCTGTAGTTTTAAGAGCTAAGAATTGAGCTCCGTGAACTAACATTAGAAGTAACATCATTACTCCTCCAAGGATAGTAAATGGTGATAATAAACCTAAGAAACCATCAACTAAGTTTTTCTTAGCGTCAAGGTTTGCTCCTGTCATGAAGTTAGCTACTGCAACTCCCCATAATACTGGAGGAAGTAAGCTACCAACAAACATTGCTATATCATATGATTTAATCCAAGTTCTATTATCTCCTAATTTACCTCTAAATTCAAATGATACGCCTCGTAAGATTAACGCCACTAACATTAACACGAACGCGATATAGTAACCACTGAATAATTTACCATACCAGATTGGGAAAGCTGCGAACATCGCTCCACCACCTGTTAATAGCCAAACTTCGTTTGCATCCCAGAAAGGACCGATTGTATTGAAGTAAACACGTTTTTCTTCATCAGTCTTACCTAGTACTTGAGCTAGTACACCAACTCCGAAGTCATATCCTTCTAATACGAAGAATCCTGTAAATAGTATTGTTATAAGTAAGAACCAAATATTTGGTAAAGCTACTGACCAATCCATACTATGCTACCTCCTTCACAGTTGTTTCTTTTTTATTCATTGCATATCTAAATGCGATATATTGTGTAATACCTAAGATTGTATATAATACACAGAATACTAATAGTGAGAATAATACTGACGCTCCTGAATTTGGAGAAACTCCTGATTCAGTAGCCATTACACCAAAGATTAAGAATGGTTGACGACCCATTTCAGCCATTATCCAACCACAAGCAGTAGCAACTTCAGCTACTAGTAAAGTCCATGGCATAAGTTGTAAGAACCAACGTTTCTTAGTTTCAGTTCTCTTGAATGAATAAATTGTTCCAAGTAATGCCATCAGTATTAAGATACCTACAGAACCAGACATAATTCTGAATGAGTAGTAAATTGTTGGTACATGCGGTGTGTAATCGATATGTTTTCCAACTACTGGATAATATTTTTCATCCATTTCTTTTTGAAGAGATTTCATACCTTTTAGGCTTCCTTCAAACTTGTCGTATGCTAAGAAACTCAACATACCAGGTACTTCAAGGTAATGTTCTGCTTTTTGTTGTTTTTGATCGATTGTTGCTAACACTGAGAACGGTGCTGAATTTCCAGTATCTTCATATAGAGCTTCAGCAGCTGCTACTTTCATAGGATATTCTCTTACTAAGTATTGCATTTGAGAATGTCCAGTTACAAATAATCCAAGTGAACCAATTAGAGCTGCTACGATTGAAACTTTAAATGCTTTTCTAAACATTTCAACTTCATGTTTACGTAACATTTTCCAAGATGCAATACCTGCAATTGTGAACGCCCCTACTGTTAACGCCATTGTTACTACGTGAGGGAATTGGTTCCATAAGTATGGGTTTTTAACGATTGCAAAGAAGTCAATCATTTCTGCTTTTTTACCAATTACACCATTCTCAACATACTTAACACCTACTGGGTGTTGCATGAATGAGTTAGCTGATAAAATCCAGAACGCTGACATAAGTGTTCCTATACTTACTAACCAAATACACATTACGTGTAATTTTTTGTTAATTTTCTCCCAAGAAAAAATCCAAATACCGATAAATGTAGACTCAAGATAGAATGCAAGTAAGGCTTCTATCGCAAGTGATGGTCCAAAAACATCCCCTACGAATGAAGAATATTCAGACCAGTTCATACCAAATTGGAACTCTTGAAGAATACCTGTAACAACCCCAACAGCAAAGTTAATTAGGAATAAGTGCCCAAAGAACTTCGTAATTCTTTTGTAATGCTCATCGCCAGTTTTAACATAAATACTTTCAAAAATTGCGATTAAGAACACCATACCTATAGTAATAGGTACAAAGAAGAAGTGGAACACTGTTGTTGCTGCGAATTGTATCCTTGCAAGTAATAGTGGATCCAACATAGATATACCTCCTTATATGTGTTATTTATATTTAATTGTAAATATTATATTATTATTGTATAACATAGTTTTTATTATGGCAAAACAAAAATGATAAAAAGTAGTATTTTTCCTACATTTTACCACTTTTCGTTCACAATTTGTTCACAATTAGCGATAAATTCTATATTATCATATAGTTGAACATTTTATTTTTTAATTTTTTTTATATTTTAGCTATGTGTTACTCCCAATAATAAACTCACAATTAGTATTACTAGTACTAAAATACAAATTCTTACAAATTTGTAATCTTTTTCTTCAATATAGACATACAGTAAACCTAATATACGTAGAACAGGTGTTAATATTAAAAGAAATATACCAAACATTAAGTATGAATAATAATTAAACGATACTAAACCTCTTAGCATTTCATTAAAAGTATATCTTTCTAAAGTTAATACTCCATCTGCTCCTTGTATAAAACTAAGTATAATTCCTGTTATAATAAAGAATGAACTTACAAAAACCCCCGTTTTTATAATATTTGCAATTACTATATTTATATCTCTTTTTTCATTCATATTAAAGTACCCCCAGACCTTTTAGAAGCATGTTTATAATAGTAAATAGTAAGATTGGAAGGAAAATATAACGGATATACTTTGCATCTAATCTTTGCATTACTTTCGCGCCAGTTCTTGATCCAATCAGCGTTCCAATCGCTATTGGTGCTGCTACTGCTGGATTAATAGTTCCATTAAAGAAATATATTAATGCGCTAGCTGTTGCAGTAACTCCCATCATAAAGTTACTTGTTGCAGTACTTACTTTTATCGGAAGTTTCATATAAGTGTCTAAGGCAACTACTTTAAATGCTCCACTACCAATTCCAAGTAATCCACTAGCAAATCCTGCACCAAACATAACAAGTGAGCCTTGAGGGACATTAGTAACATTATACTTTACAGTTTCACCTGTAGCCTTGTCATAGTATGTTGAATTTAATTTGTATTTGTCAGCGTACTTATCATTTTCTACTTTTTCTTCTTCTTTTTTCAATTTAGTTATTAAACCTGTTTTCTTCAACATTCCATAAAAAGAATTTAACAGTATTAAAGAGAAGAAAATATATAATAATTTAGACGAAAATACTCCTGCCATAAGCGCACCTACTACTCCTCCTGCTGTAGTAAACACCTCTAAAAGCATACCTACTCGCATGTTACTAACATGATCTTTTACGAATGCTATTGCTGAACCACTACTTGTTGCAATAACCGCGACAATACTTGCTCCTATAGCATATTTAATATCAAATCCAAATAGTATTGTTAATGCAGGAGTAATAATAATTCCACCGCCTAACCCTACTAAAGAGCCTAAGAAACCTGCAAAAACAGCTATCAACATAAATTGTAATATTTCTACCATTGTTTCTCCTTTTAATCTTTTGAGTATAGTACTAGTACATTATTACTAACTTCTAATTTTATTTCCTCATTACTTTTAAATTCGTTACTAGTAGCGTTAGGACGATTTAATGTCAACATTAGATCTTTAACTTCATATTTAGAATTTTTTATTGTCATTAAAGTATCTTCATAAATAGGTACTATTGAGAAATACTTATATCCTTCTATACTTTCAAAGATAGTTAGACCTTTTTTAGCTACTGTAATAATATTATTATCATCTATTATTCTAATCTTAATCTGTTGATATTTCTTATTATTAAGTAAAAGTATATTACCAAAAAAGTGATCAAGTCTTCTTCCAGTAGCACCGTAAATATCTATTTCTTCAACCTCTTTAAATAATTCTAAAATATGTTCTAACGCAAATTCTGCATCTGTTAAATCTTCACTACTTTTCACTTTACAGTACTTAGATTTTTCTTCAACTTCCTTTCTTTGTTCAAGTGTTATCGAATCAAAATCCCCGCAACTTAATATTGGATTAATTCCATTATTAAGCAAGTACAACGCGCCTTTATCTACTCCACACCATAAGTTAGAAAAAGGGAATTCTTTTGGAAATACTCCTCCTAACATTATGTTTATTTTTTTTATATTCATTATTTCAACAACTCACCTAATGTTTTTTCTTTATCATTTGCTCCAAATAAGAATGAACCACAAACTAATAAGTCCGCTCCCTTATCTCGACAAGATTTTGACGTTTCTATATTTATTCCACCGTCTACTTCTATTAAGAAGTTATAATTTTTTTCTTCTCTAAGTTTTGCTAGTTCTTCAATTTTTTCTAACATCTCAGGAATGAATTTTTGTCCACCGAACCCTGGATTCACAGTCATAATTAAAACATAATCCAATTTTGGTAATAGGTATTTAATACTCTCGATTGGTGTTTGAGGGTTTAGTACAATACCAGCTTTTTTTCCATTGTTTTTAATTACTTGAATAACTCTATCTGCATGATTAGTAGCTTCGATGTGGAACGATACCATATCACAACCTACTTTACAAAATTGTTCAACGTAGTTTTCTGGATTTGCAATCATAAGATGACAATCAAAAACTTTAGCTGTTTTAGGTCGGATTGATTCAATTATTGGGAATCCAAATGAAATATTTGGAACAAAGTTTCCATCCATTACATCGATGTGAAACATATCAACACCGATACTTTCTAATTCTTTAATATCTCTTTCTAAGTTAGCAAAATCTGCTGATAAAATTGAAGGTAATATTTTCTTCATCTTATCTCTCCTTTATATATTTTCTCTTTTGATTTTGTTTTTCCGTAAATAACACTTTGTAGTCTTCATAACGACTTTCTAATATTTCTTTACTTTCCACCGCTTCTTTGACTCCACATTGAACCTCTTCCATGTGATTACACGGTTTAAACTTACAATCATAATCGTTAAATTCTCTAAATAAATATTGTAAATCTTCTTTTTCAATAAATGTAATATCTAATGAAGAGAATCCTGGAGTATCTGCGATATAGAAATCATCGATTTGATAAAATTCCGTATGTCTCGTAGTATGACGTCCTCGTCCTAGATGTTTAGAGATTTCTCCAGTTTCAATATCTAAATGTTCTGCAAGCTTATTAATAAACGTCGACTTTCCTGCTCCAGATTGTCCTGAAATAGCTACATACTTCTCTGAAATGACTTGTTTTAATTTTTCAATATCTTCATCAGAGTTTGTAAATACTTGATATCCTATTTCATAGTAATAGTTTATTATTTCTTTCATTTTATTAAGCTCTTCGTCATTTAATAAATCAAGCTTTGTAAAGACAATAATGATATCTACATTACTATTTTCATTTAAACAAATTGTTTTATTCAGTAATTTACTAGAAAACTCTGGATCTTTTACAGATACTACGATAATACTATAATCTATATTTGCTACCTTAGGTCGTAGTAATTCATTTTTTCTTTCTAATATTTCTACAACATACCCTGTATTATTATCACTTAATTGAATTTTTACATCATCTCCTACTAACGGCGTGATATTTTCATTTCTGAAGTTTCCTCTTGCACGACAAGTAATCACTTCTCCAGAGCAGTCTACATAATAAAATCCACTAAGTGCTTTTAAAATTTTTCCTTCTTTAGTCATAGTCCTCCTTTACCTTTACGGTATTTTTACTAACTACTTATTTAGTTTTTCTTTTATCTCTTCTTTAATTTTTTCAGCTAATCTTAACATTTCAATAGAGTGTTCTTCTGAAAGTTTTGTCATAGTATCTCCTGATACCATTCTTGCTACCTCTGCAATCTTTTGTTCTTCAGTCAACTCTCTTATGACAGTTAATGTTCTCTTATCAATGATTTCTTTACTAATTAGTAAATTAGTATCCGCCAAAGCTGTTGTTTGAGGTAAGTGCGAAATACATAATACTTGTGATCCTACTCCTAGTTGATACATCTTTTCAGCCATTCGTTGTGACACTCTTCCACTTACACCAGTATCGATTTCATCAAAGATAATTGAAGTAGCCTCTATACTTCTTGAGAAGATTATTTTTAGTGCTAACATCACCCTAGAAAGTTCACCACCTGAGGCTACTTTAGATAATGATTTTAAAGGTTCTCCTAAGTTTGCGCTAATCAGAATCTTAACATCATCTTTTCCTGTTGATGAGAATTCTTTTTCTTTAAAGTCAACTTTAATTGTACTTTTTTCCATATATAAGAATTTCAACTCATCTTGGATAAGTTTTTCTAATTTTAAAGCTGTATCTTTTCTTAAAGAACTTAACTCTTCAGCTAAAACTGTTAATTCTTCCTCAATTTTTTTACTTTCTTCTAGATAATTTTCGAAGTTTTCTTCATAATTTTCCAACTCATTTAATTCTTCTTTTATAGTTTCTGTGAAAACTATTAGTTCATTTAATGGTTTTGAATATTTTTTCTCTAAAGTTTTTATCTTATCTAATCTATAGATTAATCTATCTAATTTTTCTTCATCATATTCGATAACATCAGTATAACTAGATACTTCATATTTCAAATCGTCTAAGATATAGTATAAATTTGTAATTTCTTCATACTTTTCTTCAAAGTTTGAGTTATATCTAGTTAACTCTCCTAGATTAGATCTGATTTCTGCTAGTTTAGAAATAACACCATATTCCCCATCGATTCCTTCAGTAATACTATGAGCAAGATTATTCACCTTCTCGAAGTTTTCCAGATAGTCAATATCTTTTTCAAGTTCTAAGTCTTCATCTTTTTTTAGTTTCATCTGACTTAATTCTTTATATTGGAATTTCAAGAAATCTACTTTTTGAAGAACATCACTCTCTTGTTGTTTTAAGTTATCAATTTTTTCTTTTATTATCTGATATTCTTTATACTTCTCTTTGTATTTTATATACACAGGTTGTATTTTTTCACGATTAAAAGAATCTACTAAATTAAGATGATTTTTCTCTACTAATAGAACTTGATTATCGTGTTGTTCATGGATATCTAATAAATGAGCAGCTACTTTTTTTAATGTCGATAGGTTAACTATAGTTCCATTTATTCTACAGACACTCTTTCCACTACTATAAATGTCACGACGAACTACAATTACCTCATCTTCTAGATCTAAGTCTAATTCATTAAAAATTTCCTTAACTTCCTTACTCTTTGGAAAATCAAATACTCCTTCTACACTAGCCTTATCTTCACCATATCGAATATAGGAAGTTGAGGTTCTTTGACCTGATAATTGCGAAATTGCCGCTAGAATCATTGATTTACCGGCACCTGTTTCTCCACTTAAGACAGTTAAACCATTTTTTAGTTCTATAGTTGCTTTTTCAATTATTCCAAATTGCTTAATATTTAACTGAATTAACATTGGTTCCTCCTCTATTTAAAGTGATTATGAGCATTGTTTACGATATGCTCGATATTTATATTTTTATTTTCTACTTCTTTAGTTTCATTGTATTTTAATATCATTAGAAATTCAATATTTCCTTCTCCTCCTGTTATTGGAGAATAAGATAGATTCGTCATACTAAAGCCAACACTATTGGCTAAAAGTAATACCTTTTCTACTACTTCAAGTTGAACTTTTTTATCTCGAACTATTCCACCTTTTCCTACCTTATCTTTTCCAGCTTCGAATTGTGGTTTTACAAGAGCACAAACTTCTCCACTATCTTTTATAATTTCTGCAAGATTTGGTAGTATCAATGATAATGAAATAAATGAAACATCGATTGATGCTATATCTATATCATATACATCAAAGTCTTCTTTTACTGAGTGTCTGAAGTTAGTTTGCTCCATTACTTTTACACGATCATCATTACGTAATTTCCAAACAAGTTGATTTGTCCCAACATCTAATGCATAGACGAATTTCGCTCCGTTTTGCAAAGCACAGTCCGTAAATCCACCAGTTGAAGATCCAATATCAATCATTACCTTATCTTTAACATCAAAATTTAGTTCGTTAATTGCTTTTTCTAATTTAAGCCCCCCACGACTTACATAAGGCATCTGTTTACCTTTAATTCTTAGTTCAGCAGTTGATTCAACCTTTTCTCCTGCTTTGTCGATTCTTATATTATCATTATAAACAATACCAGCCATTATCGCTCGTTTTGCTTTTTCACGTGATTCGAATAATCCTTGACTCACACAAAGGACATCAGCTCTCTCTTTTGCCATAATTACCTCTTTTTAATTTACTAGTTGTTTTCTTTTGAAATTTTTTTAATTTTTCAATTTTAAACAGTCTTTCCTTCTAATTTTACCATAATAATTACTTTTTATCTATGAGTACGTCGTGTTTATATACACTTTATGATTAAAAACAAATATATTTATTTTTCACTCATAATAAAAATAAATCAGAGCAACTTATAAAATAAATTTTCTAAGTTACTCTGATTATGTTTATTCTATTTTACTTTTTTTATATCCCAAATGTCTTTTGCGTATTCTTCTACTGATCTATCTGCAGAGAAGATTCCAGCATTAGCTGTATTAACTAAACTCATTTGTCCCCATTTTTCTTTATCTTGATAAGTTTCTGCTACTTTTTCTTGAGCTGCAACATAACTTTCAAAGTCTGCTAAACACATGTAATTATCTTGAGTTAGTAGATAATCCACAATAAAGTTGAAATTCATTCCACCTACAGTCATAGTTCTAATGAAATCTAGTGTTTCTTTAATTTTGACTGAATTATTGTAGTATTCCCATGGTTTGTATCCTTGCGCATTTAGTGCATCTACTTCTGGTGTTTCCAGACCAAAGATAAATATATTTTCATCTCCTACCGCTTCATGAATTTCCACATTTGCTCCATCAAGTGTTCCTAATGTTAACGCACCGTTCAGCATTAATTTCATATTACCTGTACCACTTGCTTCCTTACCTGCTTGTGAAATTTGTTCACTAATATCAGCTGCAGGTATTATTTTCTCTGCAAGAGTAACTTTGTAATCTGGAAGGAATACAACTTTGATGTAATCACGAACTAATTCATCACATTCAATCATTTGAGATATTGAGTGGATAAATTTGATGATATTTTTAGCCATTTGATATCCAGAAGATGCTTTTGCTGCGAAGATAAATGTTCTTGGCACTGGACGTAATCCATTGTACTTAATTTCTCTATATAAGTATACAATGTGTAATGCATTAAGTAATTGGCGTTTGTATTCGTGAAGTCTCTTAACTTGAACATCAAAGATAGAGTCTGGATTTACAGTTATACCTGTAGTATTTTGAATATATGTAGCAAGTTGTTCTTTTTTAACTTTTTTAATTTCTTGAAGTTTTGCTACAACTTTCTTATCATTTTTGTAGTCATTTAATTTACTAATCTTAGATAAATCTTTAACAAAATCATCACCAATTAAATCTTTTAGATAAGATGCTAACTCAGGGTTTGCTTGCCCTAACCATCTGCGGTGAGCTATACCATTCGTAACATTACCAAATTTTGTTGGATATAATTCGTTAAATGCTCTAAACGTAGAATCCACAAGGATATCACTATGTAATTTTGATACACCATTAACGTTATGACTTCCTATGATAGATAAGTTAGCCATTCTGATTTGATTATCATATATAATTGCAGTTTCTGCTAATGTATAGTGTTTACCTTGATCAATTACCCACTGACAGAATCGTTTGTTAATTTCTTCAATAATTGAGTAAATACGTGGTAATAACGGCTTGAATAAATCTACAGACCATTTTTCTAAAGCTTCTGCCATAATTGTATGGTTTGTGTAAGCAAATGTCTTAGTTGTAATTTCCCAAGCTTTGACCCAAGAATATCCATATTCATCAAGTAATAATCTCATTAATTCTGGAACTCCCATAGCCGGATGAGTGTCGTTAATATGTAATGCTACATGCTCACTTAAATTCTCTAATGTACCAAATTCATTATAGTGATTTTTTACTAGTTGTTGAAGAGATGCACTAATAAAGAAGTACTGCTGTTTTATACGTAATTCTTTACCCTCATTTGTGCTATCTGCAGGGTATAATAATTTAGAAATCGATGAGGCAATTGCTTCTGCTTCTGAAGACTTAGAATATTCTCCACGTTCAAATAATTTCATATTAAAACCAGTTTTCGCTTTTGCTTCCCAAAGACGTAATGTATTAACTGTTTTAGTTTTATATCCAGAGATTAATAAATCATATGGTTCTGCTTGGATTGATGTGTAATCTTTGTGCTCAACTTTAAATCCATCTTCTGTCATTTTTTCTTCTACATGACCGTAGAATCTTACTTCAATTTCTTCATCATTTCTATAAACAAGACCGTATTTTCCTAAGTCTAACCAGTAATCTGGAAATTCTTGTTGCCAACCATTGTTGATAACTTGTTTGAAAATTCCATATTCGTATAAAATTGAGAAGCCAGTTACTGGATAATCACTACTAGTTAAGGCATCTAGATAACATGAAGCAAGTCTTCCAAGTCCACCATTTCCTAAACCTGGGTCTGGCTCAATATCATAGATATCATCTAGATTAAAATTATTTTTTTCTAGATATTCTTTAGTTTCCTTTTCAATTCCTAGATTAAATAAGTTATTTCTTAAAGTTCTACCTACTAGAAACTCCATTGACATGTAGTAAGCACGTTTTTGCTTTGTTTTTTTCAATTCTTGTTCGTAAGAAAATTTTTTCTCAGATAATTTTTCTCTTACCGTACTCATCAACGCTTCATACACTTGACGTTTACTAGCTGCCGATATAGTAATCCCAAATTGTCTTTTTAAATACTTCTCTATTCTTTGTTCAAATTCTTGATTTTTCATTATTTTCTCCTATAGTCTAGTTTATTAAACTATTTCATTGTACATATCTATATATTGTAAAGCTGATTTTTTCCAACTTACATCTTGTTTAATCGCATTTTTCATAATTTTATTCCAAATATGACGTTCTTGGTAATAGCAGTATGTCGCTCTGTATACAGCATCTAGCATATCATACGCGTCGAAACTTTCAAATGTAAATCCTGTTCCAGAATTACCGTCAAATGGTTCTATCGTATCTCTCAAACCACCTACTCTGTGAACAATCGGTACTGTGGCATATCTCATTGAAATTAATTGAGATAAACCGCATGGTTCAGTTTTAGAAGGCATTAAGAACATATCACAAGAACTATATACTTTCGAAGACGCTTCTGAAGAGAACATTATTAAGCTTCTTACTTTATCGTGACGACGATATTCTAATGAACGTAGTGCATCTTCATAATGTCTATCACCTGTTCCTAAAATTACTAATTGTGCTCCAGTTTTTAAAATCTCATCTGCTACATGCAGGACTAAATCTATACCTTTTTGATGAGTTAATCTTGTAACCATTCCAATCATTGGAATATTTTCATTCACTTCTAATGCTAATTCTTCTTGGAATTTCAACTTGTTTTTCACTTTATTTTTTAATGTTTTAGAATCAAAATTTTTAAAAATTAGTTTATCAGTTTTTGAATTAAATTTATCAATATCTAAACCATTAATTATACCATGAAGTTTCCCTTGTTCTATTCTTAAAATATCATCTAATCCGTATGAGAAGTACGGGTCTAATATTTCATGAGCATATGTTTCACTTACAGTATTAATTCTATCAGCTAATTGTATGGCTCCTTTTAATAAATTTAAATCACCTTTGTAAATTAGTGCATCAAAGTACTTATTATCTAGCCCGAATAAGTTATCCATTTCATAAGGATTGAATTTACCTTGGAATTCAATATTATGAATTGAAATTACACTTTTAATATTTTGATAGAAGCCTTCTGCTCTTGCTTTAAGATCATCCAAATAAATAATCGATAATGCCGCATGCCAATCATTAGCGTTTACTACATCTGGTTTATAGTCAATATGAGGTAATATTTCTAATGCTGCTTTTGAAAAGAATGCAAAACGCTCCCCATCATCTTCTTGGCCGTATACACTATCTCTATTGAAATATTGTTCATTATCAATAAAGTAGTATGTTACTCCATTTACTACAGTCTCAAAGATTCCACAGTAAACTGTTCTCCATCCTAAATTAATAAAAATATGTTGTCTGTATTTTAAATCGTACTTATCTCTGTCTATTGAAGAATACAACGGCAGTACAACCCTTGCTTCTACATTTTCATCTTGAAGGGCTTTGGGCAATGAACCTATAACATCACCTAGACCCCCAACCTTAACAAACGGTGCCGCTTCAGCTGCCACGAATAAAATTTTCATTATATTTCTCCTTATTCGTAATTTACTTTCATACTAAAAGGGTTAGTTTTAGATGTAGTCTATCTGTATATTATACTCTTTTTTCTTTTGAAAATCGAAAGTTTTACAAATCTCTCCCACATGTTAATCTAACCCTTTTTTTATTATTCTACTATTTTACCTTTTTCAACGATAACTTGGCAGTTTTCTGTTCCTTTTAATTCAACTTTTTCTGAAACTACTGCATATTTATCTAAAATCACACAATCTAAGTATGCTGATTTTTTAATCACACAATTAGGAAGTACTATTGAGTTTTTAATTACTGCCCCTTCTTCAACTACAACATCTCTAAACAGGATACTATTTTCTACAATTCCGTTAATTTCACAACCATCACCTAGTATAGAATTCTTAACTATTGCTCCATCTCCATATGTAGTTGGCACACTATCTGCTACTCTTGTTAGAATATCAGTTCCTGATAAGAACAATTCATTTAACTTTTCTGGATTTAATAAGTCTCTATTGAAATTGTAGTATTCTTGTACGCTATTAATTGTTCTGTTGTAATTCTTAATTTCATATCCATAAACATTTAAACGATGGAAGTTCTTTGTAATAAAGTCTAATAGAAGGTCTTGCCATCCCAATGTCGTCCCTTTTTTAACTAATTCTTTAAACATTTGTTTAGACATTATATAGATTTTAACCTGTGTCGGGCACACTTGATCATATCCATCATAATGATATAAACTGTCATAAACTCTATTTTTGTCATCAAAAATTATTTGCGATTCACGTTGTTGAGGTTTTCTATAAGTATAAGCTAACGTTATATCTGCATTTGTTGATTTATGGTAATTTACCATATCTCTAAAATCAATATTCCCTACAATGTTCCCATCAGCTAAAATACAATATTCTTCTAACAATGTATCTGCATATTTAGAAGCATCCCCTAATGCCTCAATCTTGTTTTGAGCTACACGGTTTGAATGATGGTTTGACATTGGTGTAATAAACTTAAGACCACTATTTTTTCTATTTAAATCCCAGTCTTTTCCCCAACTAAGGTGATCCATTAATGATTTATAGTGATAATTTGTTACTACTGCAATATTTGATACTTCAGCTTTTACTAAAGAAGATAACATGAAATCAATCATTCTATACCTTGATGCAACAGCTAAAGATGCTAGTGTTCTATTTCTTACTAATCCTTGCAAATCATCATTACGATAGTTATCTGCAAATAATACACAAAACGCATTTACCATATTATTTTCCCTCTACTTTCCTATTGTCATTTACAACTTCATCCCTACCGATTACTGTTATTTGTTCTTTTCCTAAAACTATTTCTCTGTGACCAACTTCTACATTTTCTTTTATTACTGCTCCTTCAGCAACAATCGAATTGTAAACTTTAGCACCTTTTTCAATTAGAACATCTTTCATTATTATACTTCCTACAACTTCCGCACCTTCTTCAATTCTAACACCTGAAGAAATAATAGATTCAGAAACCGTACCATAAACTGCAGTCCCATCAGAAATCATAGAATTTTTTACATTTGCACTATGTCCTAAGTATTGTGGCATAGCACCTTCATGACGATAGTAAATTCTCCATAATCTATCATCAATATTGAAGTTCTCTTTATTTTTAATAAGATCCATATTAGCTTCCCATAAGCTTTCTATTGTACCAACATCTTTCCAATATCCATAAAATGGATAAGCATAGATGTTTTTACCTTCGTTTAACATCATTGGGATAATATTTTTACCGAAGTCCTTTTCACTATCAGGATTTTCCTCATCACGTATCAGGTATTCTCTAAGTTCTTTCCAACTAAAAATATAAATACCCATTGATGCTTTTGTAGATATTGGATTTTCTGGTTTTTCTAGAAACTCTGTTACTTTTAAATCTGTATTTGTATTTAAAATACCAAAACGGCTCGCTTCTTCAAGAGGAACATTTATATGTGCTATTGTTAAGTCAGCACCTTTTTGTTTATGGAAATCTAACATTTCTTTATAATTCATTTTGTAAATGTGATCTCCAGATAAGATAAGTACGTATTCAGGATTGTATTGCTCTATGTATTTAATATTTTGATAAATAGCATTTGCTGTTCCCTTGTACCATTCTCCCGTTTTACCTGCAGTATAAGGTGGTAAAATTGATAATCCACCATCCATTCTATCTAAATCCCATGGTTGACCATTACCCATGTATGAGTTAAGCTCAAGTGGCATAAACTGTGTTAATACCCCAACTGTTGAAATTCCAGAGTTCGCACAATTTGATAATGGAAAATCGATAATTCTATATTTCCCACCAAAAGGTACGGCTGGTTTAGCCATATCTTTTGTTAATACTTGAAGCCTCGTACCTTGTCCTCCTGCTAGTAGCATAGCTACTACTTCTTTTTTTCGTGCCATAAATTTGACCCCCTTCTTCTAAAACTTATTATTTTTTTTCTATATACATCGTTGTATAAGGTGGTATGTTTATACTCAAAGTATATTTAAATTCATTTTTCTCTTTATTAATAGTTTTTAAATTTCTATTTGAAATTGCTAATCCATCGTATTTCTTAGCATCCGAGTTCAATGCTATTTTGTAACTTCCCCAAGTATTTACTCCTATTTCATAATGTTTTAATATTTGATTTGAAAAGTTAGTAACTACTAGGAGTTCTTTACCAGATTTATCTATACGTGAGAAAGCAAAAACATTGTTGTTATTATCATCTACTACGTGCCATTTGAATCCGTCCCAGTCGCTGTCGTTTTCCCATAATGCAGGTGTAGATTTATAGTACTTGTTAAGCTCTTTAACATATCTATGTGTAAATACATGTTTTGGATAAAGCATTAATAACCAATCTAATTCTCTTTCTTCATCCCATTCAATAAATTGAGCAATATCAATTCCCATAAATGTTAGTTTTTTCCCAGGATGTGCATACATATATCCTAAAAATGCTTTAAAATTACCAAACTTATCTTCATAAGGAACAGGACTTTTATCTAATAACGATTTTTTCCCATGTACTACTTCATCATGTGAAATCGGCAAGATGAAATTTTCTGAAAATGCATAATGCATTGAGAAAGTAAATTTGTTATGAACTCCTTTTCTGAAGAAAGGATCTGTTTCTAAATAATCAAGACTATCATTCATCCATCCCATATTCCACTTAAAGTCAAATCCTAAACCACCATGTTCAACTGCTGCTGTTACTTTTGGATAACTTGTTGATTCTTCCGCTATCATAGAAACACCAGGATAGTTTTCTTTTACGTAAAGATTTAAATTTTTTAAGAAGTCAATTGCTTCTAAATTTTCAAAACCGCCATAGATATTCCTTGCAGATTTATCTTCATCTCGGCAGTAGTTTAAAAATATCATCGAACTAACCGCATCTACTCGAATTCCATCAATATGATAATCTTCTATCCAAGAAACTGCACTTGATGTTAAAAATGATCTTACTTCATTTCGTCCATAGTCGAAGACTCTAGTTCCCCAACCTTCGTGCTCCATCTTTCTTGTATCTGAGTATTCATAACAATGGGTTCCATCAAATTCGTATAATCCATGTGCATCTTTAGTAAAATGTCCTGGTACCCAGTCCAAAATTACTCCAATATTATTTTGGTGACAACAATCAACAAAATACATAAAATCTTCTGGTGTACCATATCTCGAAGTCGGTGAAAAATATCCAGTTGCCTGATATCCCCAAGATTTATCATATGGGTATTCAGTCACAGGTAACAATTCTATATGAGTATAGTTCATATCTTTAACATAGTCTACTAAAGTATGGGCTAACTCTCTGTAGCTTAATTCCTTACCACCTTCATGATGTTTCCATGAACCTAAGTGTACTTCATAAATATTCATTGGTCCATGATATGGAACCTCCCTAGATTTCATCCATTTACTATCCTTCCACTCATAGCTAGGTAGTGAATAAACTTTCGAAGCAGTCAAAGGTCTGGTTTCAGCATGTTTTGCATAAGGATCTGCTTTCCATAATTCAGTTCCACTTTTAGTAACTATTACATATTTATATGCATCATATTGTTTAATACCACTAATCTCAACTTCAAATATACCTTTATCATTAATTAATTTCATTTCATGAGTATGCGGATGCCAAGAACAAAACTCACCAGTTACAAATACCTTCACTGCATTTGGCGCCCATACTCGAAATGTACATTTATCCCCATCTAAAAACGATCCTAAATATTTATGGCTATGGTAATTAGTCCCTTCATGGAATAAATATTCTGCCATATTATTACTCACTAAATAACCCCCTTTTGACTAAAAGTAAACGTTTACTTTAGTTGGTAAAAATTTTTATCATAAAGAAATATGAATAAAAACAGTTTATTTTATCACTAATTATTTCTTTATTTTTTATACCTATAGTATAACACAATGAAGCCTTGATGTAAATGTTTTCTTTAGTTATTTTCTATAAAGAATTATACCCCTTACATTGCTTTTATATTAATTATTTTTCTTTATTTTTTATTTAAAATATTTACTTTTAAAAACTTTTATATTAAAATTAAACTGATTGATTTTAGAAAACAGTTTAGTAATGAAAATTTTATGTTTCGGAGATGAAAAATATGATTAAATTTAATCCAATAAAAAATAAATACCCTCAGGGGGCATTAAAAAATAATGACGATTTCTATTTTGAAGTATTCATAAAGGATGACTTTTACTTTAACGACTTCAAAATAATTATTAAAAATGAATATACAGGTGAACTTATTTCTAAGAGTTTAGAGTTCAAAGAAAAAACTATAGAGAACTACTCTACTTATCATGTAACTTTTGAACCATTTAACACTGGTCTTTATTTTTATCATTTTGAAGTTCACTTTGATAGTTTTTATGTTTATTTAAAAAATGATAAACTTGACGCTAAATTGGTGAATAGCAAAGATGACCTACCCGATTGGCAGTTGACAGTTTACGATAAAAACTTCACTACACCAGATTGGTATAAAGGTTCTATAATGTATCAAATTTTCCCTGATAGATTTAAACGCAGTGAAAAATTTACAGAAAAAGTCGCAAAGAATGAAAATGTGAGAATTAGGCATGAAAATTGGAATAGTATTCCGCATTCATCTATTACTCATGAAAATTATGGAGCTAAAGATTTTCTAATGGGAAATCTACTAGGCATTGAAGAAGAAAAAGAATATTTCAAAAAATTAAATATCGAGAGTATATATCTTAACCCAATCGTTGAAAGTCCAGAAAACCATCGTTATTCTACTTCAGATTATTTTAACGTTGATCCATATTTTGGTACTAATGAACAATTCGAAAAATTTTGTAAAGATTTTAAAGCAGATAATATTAGAATCATACTAGACGGTGTATTTAGTCATACCGGTTCAGATAGTATCTATTTCAATAGGTATAATAACTATGATAGCATCGGAGCTTATAATTCACAAAATTCACCATATTATTCTTGGTTTAATTTCATAAATTTCCCTAATGAATACCATTCGTGGTGGGGATTTGATAACTTACCTACGGTGATAAAAGAAAATAAAGAATACAGCGATTTTATTAATAATAAGGATAGTGGTGTTGTCAACTTTTGGCAAAAACTTGGAATTGCTGGATGGAGACTTGATGTTGCTGATGAGTTCCCTGATGAATTTTTAGATAGAATTCGTGAAAGTGCGAAATACTATGACAAAGATGCTCTAATCATCGGTGAAGTTTGGGAAGATGCAACTAATAAAATTTCATACAATACTCGTCGTCGTTATTTCTTAGGTGATCAACTTGACAGCGCTATGAATTATCCTTGGAAGAACGCAATTATTAACTTCGTAAAAAATAAAAATGCAGAAGACTTTACTCTTGAAGTTTTAAAACTAGTAGAAAATTATCCACGCCCAGCTCTTGATGCTATAATGAACTTATTAGGAAGTCATGATACAGAACGAGTATTAACTATGCTAGCATTTGACAATCCTGAAGATGTTCCTGTTCATGAAAGACCGACATATAAAATGTCTAATGAACAATATGCTAAAGCGAAAGAACTTCTTAAGTATGCTAGTTTTATTCAATTTACTCTACCTGGTGTTCCTTGTATTTATTATGGTGATGAAATTGGAATGTACGGCTTTAGAGATCCTTATAATCGTTTAGGATTTACACATAATGATAAGGATGAAGATCTGTTAAATCACTATATTGAATTATCAAACTTTAGAAATAAAAATAAAGATGACTTTATTACAAACTTTGAATTTGTATATACAAATGATAATTGTGTTGCATATAGACGAAATAGTATTCTTTGTGTAGTAAATCTTAATTCTAAAGCACATTTTATTGAGAATTTCTCTGGTGAAAAACTATTTGGAAATAATGAAGTTTATTCGACACCTTTCGGAACAGTTGTTCCACCTAAGTGTTATGTCGCTATGAAAATTAAATAATTTAAAACGAGAGTGACTCAAAAATCCTAAGCTTTTTATAAGTTTATATAAAAACTCATGGACGCAATGGTTTATTGATATCTAAATTCCCTTTATGAAAACTTTTTAGATATCAATAAACTGTGCGGAGAAACTCGACAAAATCGATTTCTGAGTCAATTCCATTTATTTATGCAATCAAAATTCATATCTAATTATATAATTATTAAGCATTAAACTTCTAAAAAGATAGAGGATTCAACATGAATCCTCTATCTTTTTATTATCCTGAGTTTCTAAGTCCTGTAGCTACTCCGTTAATTGTTATGTGAATTGTATTAATTTGTGATTCAGGTAATTTACCTTCTCTTGAACGTTTAATTAACTCTAATTGAATTAGGTTTAATGTATTAAAGTACTGTAACCTATTTTCTAAACTTCGAGTTAAATAAGTATTATCTTCTAAGAATTCTTTATGTTCTGAAATTTCTAAAACTACTTGTTTTGTTAAATTCCATTCTCTTAAAATTTCTTCATATACCTTTTTAGTTTCTTCTTCTTTACACAAGTTAGCATATTCTCTAGCTATATCCATATCTGATTTCGCCATAACCATGTCTACATTTGAAAGTAGAGATGTAAAGAATGGCCACTCTTTATACATTTTACGAAGCTTTTCAATATTACCTTTATCTTTGTTTATGTAATTAGAAAATGCTGTTCCTACTCCATACCAACCAGGTAGCATGATTCTACTTTGTGACCATGAAAATACCCATGGAATTGCTCTTAAGCCACCAATATCAGTAATTTTTTTACGTGATGCTGGACGTGAACCAATGTTTAAACTTGAAATCTCTTTAATTGGTGTTGCTTCAAAGAAATAATTGTAGAAGTTAGGATTTTTAAAGACTAATTCTCGATACTTGTTGTAACTATCTTCTACTATTTCATCCATAATAATTTGGATTTCAGGTATATCTCTTATATCTGTATTAATTTTATCTGTATTCATTCTTTGAATTACGGCAGAGAATAAAGCTTCTAAGTTATAGTATGCCGCGTCACTATTTCCATATTTAGCTGCGATGATTTCACCTTGTTCTGTAAGACGAATTCTATCTTGTACACTTCCTAGAGGTTGAGAAATAATCGCATCATAACTTGGTCCACCACCACGACCAACAGTACCACCACGACCATGGAAGAATGTAACTTTAATATTGTGTTTTTCTCCCAGTGATGATAACTCTTGTTGCGCTTTATAAAGCGACCATCCTGATGATAGGTATCCTCCATCTTTATTACTATCTGAGTATCCTAACATAATCTCTTGATAGCTTCTATTATCTCTTACCCATTTTTTCACAATATCTAAGCTTAAATATTTATCCATTACTTCATATGAATTCTCTAAGTCTTCAATTGTTTCAAATAATGGTACAAGTTGTAATCTTGCAAAGTCACTTCCTACTAAACCTACTTCTTTTAGCATAATTGCAAGTTCTAATAAGTCAGAGACACTTGTTGTGTGTGAAATAATATTTTGTTTAATAACATTATCACCTAGTTTATCTTTTAATTTTCTAGCTGTTCTAAATATTGCTAATTCTTTTCTTAATTCTTCTGATTGTTTATTTTCATCGTTTATACTTAGCGGACGTGGATCTTCTTTTAGTTGTTTTAATAAAAGTTCACATTTTTCTTCTTCACTTAGCGAACTGTAGTCTTTTTCGATATTAGCACTACTTAATAATTCAGCCACTGATGCTTCATAGACACTTGAGTCTTGACGCATGTCAATACTCGCTAAATAAAATCCAAAGATTTTAACCACATTAAGTAATTCTTCAAATTCTCCAGTTACTAATATTTCACCTTTGTTTTCTAATAATGATTTTTCAATTATTGTTAAATCATCAATAAACTCATCAGCTGTAAAATATTTATCTTCAAGTTCTTTATCTTGTAATAAATACTCTCTTGTGTTTTCAAGTTTTTCTTTAATGTACGATATTGCTTTTCTGTATAATTCTTTTTCTCTATACTCAGAAGTATCACTTGAACGATTTGCTAATTCTTCTAATTCTTTACTTCCTTTAGTAACATGAGATGACATTGAGAATGTTCTATATAAACTATTTAACTTTTCAATATAATACGTTGTAATAAGCTCACATTGCTTCATAGCTGATAGGTTTAATGTTTCAGCTGTTACAAATGGATTTCCATCACGGTCTCCACCGATCCACATTCCCATTGTTATAGGTGTTTCATTTTTTAATTCTATATTATTTTCTTCTAATAATAATTTATACTCAGTCATTATTTTTGCAATTGCTTTAATAAATGATAAGTTATAATACTCTAACACGTTTGTGATTTCGTTAGCTACTTTTAATTTTTTCTCACGAATAATATCACTTTGTGTTAATATTTCGATATGTTTTTGGATTGCATTTTTCCATTTTCTCTCATTGATTAATCCATTTTTCACATCACGATGTTTTCTTAATAAACTGTGAAGTTTTTCTGTTAAATCAAGAACTGTTTTACGTTGAACTTGTGTTGGGTGAGCTGTTAATACTGGTACTACATTGATATTTTCTAAGATATTTTTATCTTTAATATTTTTAATAGACTCAGATAATTTCCCTACATATGATTCACCTATATTATTTTTATAGTTAACTTCATATGCTAAATCGACATCTTCAGCTATGTTAATTAATAATGGTAAAATTGAAAAGAAATTTGCAACAATTTCCATTTCTTCTTGAGTTAAATCTTTAATTATAAGATTTAATTTTTCGTAATTTTTTTCATCTGCTAATGCTTTTAATTCTACAATTTTTTCAAATGTATCTTCAGAAATCATTTTTTTTGTTGCTTTTAGCAGCATCTCTGTAAGAATTTGAATCTCTTCTTGTATAATATTTTCATTCACATTGCTTTCTAATCTTGTGTTTTGCATTTAGTTACTCCTTGATAAGATTTTTACTAATAAAGTATATTTATCAGTTTTAACTACATAATCCATTATAAAACTTTTTTTCTAATAAAACAATGAATTTTAGATATTTTTTTTATATTCTTAATTATTTTACTAACTTTTTTTAGAAATCTGTTTTTATTGTTCTTATTTCACTATGTTTAATTATTTATTTTAAACCGCTTAGAAACCTTCATTATATTATAATTTTCACATCAAATATTATTTTGAAAATACTATTATTCCATTCTTTATTTTCATGAAAAAACTCTATAAATAGTATTTTACCATTTATAGAGTTCTCCTAGTTTTTTGATATTTACTTCCTATTCTTCTTCGTAGCTTTCTTCTTTAGCTGCTAAAGTTACAGTTGCTACTTTTTGATTATCAACTAGGTTAATAACCTTAACTCCAGTCGCTGTTCTTCCTAATGTACTGATTGTAGAAACATCTATTCTAATAATAATTCCTTGATCAGTCATTATCATTAAGTCTTCATTTCCTGCGATTGATTTAACCGCTACAATCTTACCTGTTTTCTTCGTAACTTTTGCTACTTTAACACCTTTTCCTCCACGGTTAATTACATTGAATTCCGTAGATTTAGAAATTTTACCAATACCATTTTCTGTTACTGTTAAAATTTTCTTAGATTCATCAACTACTTCCATACCTACTACGTAGTCATCTGGAGAAAGTGTAATACCTTTAACACCACGACTTACACGTCCCATCGTACGAACTTTTTCAGCATTAATTCTGATTGCTTGCCCATTTGCTGTAACAATCATAATATCTTGATCATCTGTAATTCTCTGTACATCGATTAATGCATCATCTTCATCAAGTTTAAGGGCAATCTTACCTTTCTTAAGAATACTTGCGTAATCTCCTAATTTAGATTTCTTAATGATACCATATTTAGTTGAGAATATTAGGTTTGTTCCTTCTTCTTGTAAATCAGAAATAGCAATAATAGAGTTTACTTTTTCTTCTTTTTCAATTTCTAATAGGTTAATAATTGGTATTCCTTTAGATTGTCTACTCATTTGGTTAATTTCATAACCTTTAAGAGTATATACCTTACCTTTATCTGTAAAGAATAGGATATGATCATGAGTTGAACAACTTAGCATGTAAGCCACATTATCCTCATCATTTGTAGTCATACCATTTACTCCACGTCCACCACGACCTTGTGATTTATATGTACTTGCAGCAAGACGTTTGATGTATTGGTTATGAGATAGAGTAATTATGATTTGTTCTTTTTCAATTAAATCTTCGTTCTCAATTTGATCTACTTGTCCCTCAATAATTACACTACGACGTTTGTCTCCGAATTTTTCCTTAACTTCTAATAACTCATCTTTAACGATTTGAATTACACGTTCTGGTTTAGCTAGAATATCTTCTAAGTCAGCGATAAGTTCCATAAGTTTACTATACTCTTCTTCAATCTTATCACGTTCTAACCCTGTAAGTCTTTGTAGACGCATATCTAGAATAGCTTGGGCTTGAATTTCAGTTAATCCAAATTGGTCAATTAACCCAGCTTTCGCTTCTTCAGCAGTTTGAGAACCACGAATTAAGCTAATTATTCTGTCTATATTATCTAAAGCAATTCGTAAACCTTCTAATATGTGAGCACGAGCTTGTGCTTTTTTTAGATCGAATTTAGTTCTTCTAACTACTACTTCTTTTTGGTGCTCTAAGTAGTAATAAAGTACTTCTTTAAGATTTAATAACTTAGGTACTCCATTTACAAGCGCAATCATGTTAACACCGAATGAACTTTGTAATGGTGTTAATTTGTATAAATTGTTTAAAATTACGTTACTATTAACATCTCGACGTAATTCAATTACAATTCTCATACCTTTTAAGTTACTTTCATCTCGAAGGTCTGTAACACCTTCAATTTTCTTATCACGAGCTAGTTCAGCAATCTTTTCAACTAATTTTGCTTTGTTTACTTGATAAGGAATTTCTGTAATAATGATTCTTTCCTTACCATTTTTCATTTGTTCAATTTCAGTTTTACCACGCATAATTACAGAACCACGTCCTGTTGTGTATGCTTTAACTATACCACTACGTCCTAATAGGAATGATCCTGTTGGGAAGTCAGGTCCTTTAATTTTAGACATTAGCTCAGCAATCGTTATTTCTGAGTTATCAGCTAATGCGATTACCCCATCGATAACTTCACCTAAGTTATGAGGTGGAATATTAGTCGCCATACCAACGGCAATCCCGCTACTTCCGTTAACTAATAAGTTTGGAATTCTTGCTGGTAATACTTTTGGTTCTTGTTTTGTTCCATCATAGTTATCTTGCATATCAACAGTATCTTTGTTAATATCACGTAATAACTCAGAAGCTATTTTACTCATTCTAGCTTCAGTATAACGCATTGCAGCAGCACCGTCTCCATCAATAGAACCGAAGTTCCCTTGACCATCTACTAAAGGATATCTACTATTGAAATCTTGTGCTAAACGTACAATTGTTCCATATGTTGCAGAGTCACCATGAGGGTGATACTTCGCCATAACTTCCCCTACAACGAAGGCACTTTTTTTGTAAGGTTTATCATATGTTAATCCTAAATCATTAAAAGCATAAAGTATTCTTCTATGAACTGGTTTTAACCCGTCACGAACATCTGGTAATGCACGCGATACAATAACACTCATTGAATAATCTAAGAATGAATTTTCAATTTCAGTCGTTATGTTTCTTAAGGTAATATTATTTTTATTATCTTCCATGTTCTATCCTTTCTTTCTAAATGTCTAAGTTTATAACATTTAGCGCATTATCTTCGATAAATTTACGTCTTGGTTCTACTTTTTCACCCATTAATGTATCGAATGCAGCATCTGCTCTTTGAGCATCATCAACACTTACTTGGTACATTAAACGGTGGTCTGGATCCATCGTTGTATCCCATAATTCTTCTGCGTTCATCTCTCCAAGACCTTTGTATCGTTGAACAGTATACTTTTTATCTCCAGCATGTTCTTCAATATTTTGTTTAAGTTCTTCTTCTGTATGGCAGTAGAATTCTTTCTTACCTACTTTTAATCCATATAGAGGTGGTCTAGCGATATACACATATCCTGCATCGATTAATTCTCTCATATATCTGAAGAAGAATGTTAATAATAATGTTCTAATGTGACTTCCATCGACATCGGCATCGGTCATAATAACGATTTTGTGATAACGAAGTTTATCGATGTTTAATGTTTCACCAATACCCATTCCAATAGCTGTAATTAATGAACGAACTTCATCGTTAGCTAATACTTTATCAATTCTTACTTTCTCTACGTTCAGAATTTTACCTTTAAGCGGTAAAATAGCTTGGAATTTACTATTACGTCCAAGTTTTGCACTTCCTCCCGCAGAGTCCCCTTCGACTAGGAATAATTCGCATTCAGCTGCATCTTTACTTGAACAGTCTGCAAGTTTCCCTGGTAGATTAGTAAATTCTAATGCATTTTTACGACGTGTAGATTCTCGAGCTTTCTTTGCTGCTATTCTAGCGCGTGATGCTTGAAGACCTTTTTCAACAATTATTTTCGCTGTTTTTGGATTTTCTAATAAGAATCTATCTAATTCTTCAGAGAATAGCTTGTTAGTAATAGTACTCATTTCTGAGTTACCTAGTTTAGTTTTTGTTTGTCCTTCAAACTGTGGGTTTGGGTGTTTAATAGAGATAATCGCAACAAGCCCTTCACGAACATCATCACCTGTTAAAGATTCTTTATCCTTAATAAGTTTATTTTTCTTACCATAAGCGTTAATTATTCTTGTAAGTGCAGTTTTAAATCCACTTTCGTGAGTACCACCCTCATGAGTATTAATGTTATTTGCATAACTTAAGACATTGTTTGAATATCCTGTGTTATATTGCATTGAGATTTCTACTTCTTTACCATCCATCTCACCGTGAACATAGATAGCTTCATGTAAAGCATCTTTATTCTCATTTAACATCTCTACATATTCTAATAATCCACCTTCATAACAGAAAGTTTCTTCTTTTTCTTGTCCTGCTCTTTCATCTTTAAGAATAATTGTTATTCCTTTGTTTAAGAAAGCAAGTTCTCTAATACGTGTTCTTAAAATATCGTATTCATATACTGTTGTTTCTTGGAAGATTTCTGGATCTGCTTTAAAACGAATAGTTGTTCCAGTTCTATCAGTATCTCCAACTACAGTAATACCTTGAACTACATCTCCTCGTTCAAATTTCATACTGTAAATTTTCCCATCACGATGAACAGAAGCTTCTAAGTTAGTTGACAAGGCATTAACTACACTGGCACCAACCCCATGAAGACCACCAGATACCTTATATCCGCCGCCTCCGAATTTACCACCGGCATGGAGTACTGTAAGGATAACTTCAAGTGCTGGTTTACCTGTTTGTTCTTGAATATCTACAGGAATCCCACGACCATTATCCTCTACTCTTATCCAATTTCCTTCTTCAATTGCTACTGTTATTGTATTACAATATCCAGCTAAGGCTTCATCTATTGAGTTATCTACTATTTCCCAAACAAGGTGGTGTAGACCTTTACTAGATGTAGAACCAATATACATACCTGGTCTTACCCTAACAGCTTCTAATCCTTCAAGGACCTGAATCTGATCGGCATTATATTCTTGTGTTTTTTTATTTTCTACCATGATTTTTCCTTTCATTTTAGTAAATTCATAAATAAATTTTCTAAACTATTTCACTAATGTTTCCATCCTCTATTTTGAAAACTTTAGCCTTTTTTAATAAATCTTCTTTAATATCTGATATTGAAGGTGTCGTAATGAATGTTTGTACATTTTCATTAATTGCATCTAATAATTTTAGTTGTCTATTTTTATCCAATTCGCTCAGCACATCATCTAATAGCAATACAGGATATGTTCCCGTTTTTTCTTTTAGATAATTTATTTCAGCGAGTTTAAGTGATAATACTATACTTCTTTGTTGACCTTGAGAGGCATACATTTTAGCATCAAGATCATTTATATAAAATTCTAGATCATCATGCTGTGGTCCGATTTTTGTACTACCTCGCATAATATCATCAAAAGATTTTTTCATCATGACTTTCGTCAAGTTTTCTTCAGTAAAAGACTCATCATTTATCTCTGAAATATTCAATGCATCTAAAACCGAACTTTTATATTTAATTTTTAAAGTTTCTTGTCCATTAGATATATTCAACATATTTTTATATGTTAACTTAGAAATGTCTTGAACAAACGACACTCTCTCTTTTGTAATGTATAGTGCTACTTTCGCGAGCTGAGAAGTAAGAGTTTCTAGATACGCTAGAGACATTTCATCTTTTGGATTCTTTCTCATATCTTTTAAATATGAATTACGCTGTTTTAAAAGATGTTGATACATTAAGTAGTATTTATGATAAATACGTGAGAATTGATAGAACTCACGATTCATAAATTCTCTGCGTAGCGCTGGAGAACCTTTAACAATCTGCAAGTCTTCTGGGGAGAAAAGAACAACGTTTAATTCACCAACAAAATCAGTTAGCTTCGTTTTCTTTATTCCAGCAATCTTTGCACTTTTACCTTTATTATTAATTCCTAACATTATGTCTAATTCTCTATTATTTTTATTCACAATACAAGACATAGCTGTCGCTGTTTCTCCAAACATAATACACTCGCTATCACTCTTTGTTCTGTAGCTTTTTCCAAGTGCCAAACAAAAAATAGACTCTATAATATTAGTTTTTCCATTCGCGTTGTTTCCTACTAAAACATTAAGCGAGGGATGTACTTCTATATTCGTAGATAAATAATTTCGAAAGTACAGTAATTTTAAACTTTTAATTTTCATTAATTATTATAAATTCATTTCCTTCTAATTTTATCACATCATTTGAATATAACTTTTTCCCTCGTCTGTTTTCTAGCTCTCCATTAAGCTCAACTTCTACTTCTTGTAAAAAGTATTTAGCTTCTCCGCCTGAACCTATAAATCCTTCTAATTTTAAGAATTGAGCTAATGTAATATACTCACTATTAATAAAAACTTCTTTCATTTCACACCTCCTATGATATTTAAAAATGAAACTATGTGTATATAAATATATTTTATACATTATAATTATATCAAATTTCTTATTTTTTTTCAACAACCACCATTTTTTTTATAAATTTTCAATTTAAAATATCTATATATACCAGCTATTTTTAAAGATTAGTATCAATTTAAGTTCACATAAATAATATAGTGTGTATTTATAAATTTATTTCAAAACTAATGGAAATATATTATAAAAAAAAATAGTATTTTAATAAAAATTTAAAAATTAATTTTATAAACAATGTAATCGTTTTTCTTTCAACTTTAGTTAGTTTATTATATAATTATAGTGAAAAAGGATTTTATATTTCAGAAACTAAGGAGGATATTGATATGTACAATTTAGATAAATTAGAAAAAATTTTAAAAGGAAAAGTAATCTCATTAGAAGAAACGAGTTATGGAATCACCAATAAGAACTATATTATTATAACGGACAATAATAAATATTTCTACAGAACTTCTAAAGATTCTACAAATATTGTAAATAAAGATAACGAAAGAGAAGCTATTAATCTTCTAGCTAATGAAAATTACTTTCTTAAACCAATATTCTTCAATAATGATAATCTAATTACAGAATTTCAACCTAATCCGAAAACATTTATTTCACAAAGAAAATTATCAACTATCATAAGAATAGGTAAACTTCTTAATAACTTTCATTCAAAAAAATTTCAAGCTGAGCATATATTTGATCCTATTAAACAATTTTATAATTATTATAATCAAATAGATGAAAAAAAGAATATTTTAGATCAATACTTGTACATTATAGATGAATTTAGAAAGTTCTATGAACCTGACAGATTATGTCACAATGACTTAGTTGAAGGTAATTTCTTATTTTCAAGAGATAAATTATATTTAATAGATTTTGAATATGCAGGATTTAATGATTATTACTTCGATATAGCGAGTTTCATCTCAGAAAATGATTTAAACTACGAGGAAACAATTACCTTCTTAAAAGCTTATTTTAGTAATGAAGAATGCAATTATAAGAAACTAGATGTATTTTTACAGTTTTGTGATTTATTATGGTATACGTGGGCAATTTTATTATATGAAAAACGAAGAGAAGAAATATATAATGAAATTGCTCAAGCAAAGCTTCATAGATTAATTAATCCTAGAAAGATAGTATATTAATCAATAAAACACCTTAAAGAGCTTATAAATGACTCTGTAAGGTGTTTTATAATATAAAAAAAGAATACTTACAAAATTTTGCAAGTATTCTATAAATTATCTTTAATTATTTAGCTAAAGCTGCTTTAGCTTGTTCACAAATGCTTGTGAATGCTGCTGCGTCGTGGATAGCGATTTCTGATAACATTTTTCTGTTAATATCGATTCCAGCAACTTTAAGTCCGTTCATTAGACGGCTGTAAGATAATCCATTTAATCTTGCAGCTGCATTAATACGAACGATCCATAATCTTCTGAAGTTACGTTTTGTTTGACGACGGTCTCTGAAAGCATACATTCCTGATTTCATTACTTGTTGCTTAGCAACTTTGAATAATGTATGTTTTGAACCAAAATATCCTTTAGCTAGTTTTAAAACTTTTTTACGGCGACGACGAGTCACAGTTCCACCTTTAACACGTGGCATATCTAATTCCTCCTTATGTATAACTTAAATAAGTATTTACGCTATAATTAATCTTCTTTAATATTATTTAACTAATAAAGTTCTAATACGTTTGTAATCACCACGAGATACTAATGAAGCTTTACGTAAGTGACGTTTTTGTTTAGTAGTTTTTCTTGAAAACCAGTGAGAAGTATAAGCACGGCTACGTTTTAATTTACCGCTAGCTGTTTTTTTCACACGTTTTGCTAAACCACGGTGAGATTTCATTTTTGGCATTATCAAATTCCTCCTATATTAAACCTTTATTTCTCTTTTTTTGGTGCTAGAACTAAGAACATACTGCGACCTTCCATTTTAGGTTTTTGTTCGACAGTAGCTATATCGCTAGCTTCGTTAGAAAAGTTTTCTAAAACTTTCTGTCCAATTTCTTTGTGGGTGATTGCTCTCCCTTTAAAACGAATAGAAACTTTAACTTTGTCTTCTTTTGCTAAGAATTTACGTGCATTTTTCAACTTAGTTTCAAAATCGTGTTTTTCAATTGTTGGAGATAATCTTATCTCTTTTGTTGTTACGATTTTTTGTTTCTTACGTGCTTCTTTTTCTTTCTTTTGTTGTTCGAATTTGAACTTACCGTAGTTCATAATTTTAGCAACTGGTGTTTTAGCATTTGGAGCTACTAGAACAACATCTAAGTTCATACGCTCTGCAATTTGCATCGCTTCTGCCTTAGTTTTAACTCCTAATTGTTCTCCATTTTGACTAATTAAAAGAAACTCTTTCGCTTTAATACCTTCATTTACTTGTGCAGTATCTTTACTAATGATCAGCACCTCCTATTTATAAAATTCATTAAATACTAAAAGCATTAAAAAAAACTGAGTGCAAAACACCCAGCATAAAATTCTACATTTCATCTACATAAACCTGAACAATCATTATTGGCAGGTGAGAAACGGGTGCTTCTACTTTTGTATTCAACATTATCTATTTTACATACTTTTTATAGATTTGTCAATAGGAATATAATATTTTTTTATATTCCTATTAACTTTTCTATGTTCTAAATTAAATAGATCCTAATTCTTCGTGTAATTCTTCTTCAATTGGTCTACTTAATTCGTTATCCATTTCTAATTCAAGCTCATTTTCAGCTTTGATATCTACGTCATTATATCTTGCCATTCCTGTTCCTGCTGGAATTAGCTTACCAATAATAACGTTCTCTTTAAGTCCCATAAGTCTATCAACTTTTCCTTTAACAGCTGCGTCTGTAAGAACACGAGTAGTTTCTTGGAATGAAGCTGCAGATAAGAAACTTTCAGTTTCTAATGATGCTTTAGTAATACCTAGAATTACAGGCTTAGCTGTAGCCATGTTTCCACGTACCGCAAGGATTTTTTTGTTTTCATCTGTGAATTTGTGAATATCAACTAATGAACCTGGAAGTAAGTCAGTGTCTCCAGCATTGATTACACGTACTTTTCTTAACATTTGACGTACCATAACCTCAACGTGTTTATCACTGATTTCTACCCCTTGCATACGGTAAACTTTTTGTACCTCAGTTAATAAGTAACTCTGTACAGCTTCTAATCCAGCAATTGATAGTAATTCTTTTGGTTCAATAGAACCTTCTGTTAAAGCTTGACCACGTTTAACTTTGTCGTCTTCTTTAACTAACATACGGCTTGCTCCGTAGTCTTGATATTCTCTTTCTTCACCGATTTCACTTAATACGTAAATTCTACGTACGTGATTATTATCGATTTCAACTTTTGTAACTGTTCCATCTACTTCTGAGATTAATGCCTTACCTTTTGGATTACGCGCTTCAAATAACTCTTGAATACGAGGTAAACCTTGAGTGATATCGGCACCGGCAACCCCACCTGTGTGGAACGTACGCATTGTAAGCTGTGTACCAGGTTCTCCGATAGATTGAGCGGCAATTGTACCAACTGCTTCCCCAACTTCTACTTTTTCACCTGTAGCTAAGTTTTTACCATAACATTTCTCACAAACTCCGTGACGAGAGTTACATGTAAATGCTGATCTTATAACAACACTTTCGATTCCAGCTGCTTCAATTTCTTTAGCTGTATCTAGAGTGATTAATTGACCATCTTCAACGATAACTTTTCCTGTCTCTGGGTGAACAACAGTTTCTTTACTGTATCTACCTTCAAGACGTTCTTGTAAGCTTTCGATTTCATCTGTTCCATTTTTAAGTGCAGCAACTCTTAATCCACGAGATGTACCACAGTCGTTTTCACGAACGATAACATCTTGTGCAACGTCTACAAGACGACGAGTTAAGTAACCTGAGTCGGCTGTCTTAAGCGCAGTATCGGCAAGACCTTTACGCGCTCCGTGAGAAGAGATGAAGAACTCTAATACTGTTAGTCCTTCTTTAAATGATGAACGTACAGGCATTTCCATGATACGTCCTGATGGAGATGCCATCAGACCACGCATTCCGGCTAACTGAGTAAAGTTAGACGCGTTACCACGGGCTCCAGAGTCACTCATCATGTAGATTGGGTTAGTAGCTGGAAGAGAGTCCATAAGTTGATCTTGGATGATATCTTTTGCTTTTGCCCATTGAGCAATAACGTTTTGATATCTTTCTTCTTCAGTTAATAGACCACGTCTGTATAATGTTGTGATTTTATCAACATTAGCTTGTGAGTCTGCTAAAATTTCATATTTATTAGGTAAGACGAATACATCACTTACCCCTACTGTAATACCAGCTCTTGAAGAGTATTTGAATCCTAAATCTTTCATTCTGTCTAACATCATAGATGTTTCAGTAATGTGGAATCTGTTAAAGATTTCAGAAATGATTTTCGATAAGAAACCTTTTTTAAATGGTGTTACAGCTTCTTGTTCAGCAATGTATTCTCTTAATCCACCTTCTGATAAATCGGATGGTGATACGAAATATTTATCAGGAGTTTCTGATTCTAAATTATCTTTTGTAGGTTCATTTAGATAAGGGAATCCTTCTGGTAATATATCGTTAAAGATTACTTTACCGATTGTAGTAACAAGTAATTTTTTGTTTTGTTCTTCTGTGAACGTTGGGTTTTCAAATGATTTAGCCGCGATACCAACACGTGTGTGAAGGTGAATATATCCATTTTGATATGCTATTCTTGCTTCATCGGCATCTTTGAAAATCATACCTTCCCCTACTGCTCCAGGTCTTTCAAGTGTTAGGTAGTAGTTACCTAATACCATATCCTGAGATGGAGTAACTACTGGTTTACCATCTTTAGGGTTAAGGATGTTTTGTGCAGCTAGCATAAGCATACGTGCTTCTGCTTGTGCTTCTTTTGATAAAGGTACGTGAACGGCCATTTGGTCACCATCGAAGTCGGCGTTAAACGCTGTTGTTACAAGAGGGTGAAGACGAATTGCACGTCCTTCAACTAAGATTGGTTCGAATGCTTGAATACCTAGTCTGTGAAGAGTCGGGGCACGGTTAAGTAATACCGGGTGCTCACGAATAATATCTTCTAAGATATCCCATACATGATCTTCCATTCTTTCGATTTGGTTTTTAGCATTTTTAATGTTATTAGCTAACTCACGTTTAACTAATTCACGCATTACGAATGGTTTGAATAATTCAAGTGCCATTTCTTTAGGTAATCCACATTGGTACATTTTTAAGTTTGGACCAACTACGATTACTGAACGTCCAGAGTAGTCAACACGTTTACCTAATAAGTTTTGACGGAAACGACCGTGTTTACCTTTTAACATATTAGATAATGATTTCAATGTTCTGTTACCAGGACCTGTTACAGGACGACCACGACGTCCGTTATCGATTAATGCATCAACAGCTTCTTGTAACATACGTTTTTCGTTTTGTACAATTAACCCTGGAGCTTTAAGTTCGATAAGTTTTTTCAGACGGTTGTTACGGTTAATTACACGTCTGTATAAATCGTTTAAGTCACTTGTTGCAAAACGTCCACCATCTAATTGAACCATAGGTCTTAATTCAGGTGGGATAACTGGTAATACAGTCATAATCATCCATTCTGGTTTATTTCCAGAGTGCTTAAACGCTTCGAATACTTCAACACGTTTGATGATTTTTACAACTTTTTGACCAGATTTATAGTTGCTTTCACTTAATTCTTTAAGTTCATTTTTAAGGTCTTTAAGTTCTTTTTCAATATCTAGTTCAGCTAATAGATCGCGAATCGCTTCAGCTCCCATTTTAGCTACGAAAGAGTTTGCTCCAAATGTGCTACGTGCTTCACGTACTTCACGCTCAGATACAATTTGTTTCTTCATGAAGTCAGTTTCACCTGGATCAATAACAATGTAAGAAGCAAAGTAAATTACTTCTTCCAATTGTCTTGGACTAAGGTCAAGTAGAAGACCCATTCTACTTGGAATACCTTTGAAATACCAAATGTGGCTGACTGGGGCAGCTAATTCTAAGTGCCCCATTCTTTCACGACGAACTTTAGCTAAAGTTACGTCAACTCCACATTTATCACATTTAATGTTTTTATATCTAACTCTTTTGTACTTTCCACAAGCACATTCCCAGTCTTTTGTTGGACCAAAAATTCTTTCACAGAATAGCCCATCATTTTCCGGTTTTAAAGTTCTATAGTTAATTGTTTCAGGTTTTTTAACCTCTCCATAAGACCAACTTCTGATTTTTTCAGGAGAAGCTAAACTAATTTTCATATATGCAAAATTATTTACGTCTATCAAGGAGCATACCTCCTTTATTTTTTTGTATAAATGCCTTGAATAGTTCTTTGTGATTAATTGTAAAATTTATATTATTCTTCATCAGTATCATCTTCAACGTCTTCATACTCATCTGTATCTGACATTAAAAGACTAGCTAATGCTTGATATCCTGAAGTTTCTTCACTTGATTCTTCTTCAACTTCTTCTTCTGAATCAGATAGAATTAAGTTAGCTAAACTTTGATATCCATTTTCAGTGTTTTCTTTTGAAGCTTTTTCAGTATCAGTAGCTTCTTCTTCATTGTGGTTGTGGTGGTGTGATTCGTGGAAATCAATTGTATCTCCTAAATCTATATCACCCATGTCTACTTCGTTATCTTCATTATCCATTACTCTGAAGTCCATACCTAGTGCTTGAAGTTCTTTCATAAGTACTCGGAATGATTCAGGAACTCCTGGACGTGGAATGTTTTCACCTTTAACAATAGCTTCGTATGTTTTAACACGACCATTAGTATCATCTGATTTGTACGTTAAGATTTCTTGAAGAGTATATGCAGCACCATAAGCTTCAAGTGCCCATACCTCCATCTCACCAAATCTTTGTCCACCGAATTGAGCTTTACCTCCAAGTGGTTGTTGAGTAACTAATGAGTATGGTCCAATTGAACGAGCGTGAAGTTTATCATCAACCATGTGTGCAAGTTTAATCATGTACATTACCCCTACAGATACACGGCTGTCGAATGGTTCACCTGTACGTCCATCATAAAGAACTGTCTTAGCATCTTTTGCCATTCCAGCTTCCGCAACTGTAGACCAAACATCTTCATCAGTAGCACCATCGAATACTGGTGTAGCTACGTGAATTCCAAGTTGTTTAGCAGCCATACCTAAGTGTAGCTCTAATACTTGCCCAATGTTCATACGAGATGGAACCCCAAGTGGGTTTAACATTACGTCAACTGGTGTACCATCTGGTAGGTAAGGCATATCTTCTTCTGGTAAGATGTTTGAAATAACCCCTTTGTTACCGTGACGACCGGCCATTTTATCTCCTACACGGATTTTACGTTTTTGGACGATAAATACACGTACAAGTTCATTTACACCGTTAGGTAATTCAGCACCATCTTCACGTTTAAAGATTTTAACATCAGCAACTACTCCATCAGCACCGTGAGGTACACGTAATGAAGTATCACGTACTTCTTTAGATTTAGCTCCAAAGATAGCATATAATAATTTTTCTTCTGGAGTTTGTTCAGTTAATCCTTTCGGTGTAACTTTACCTACTAAGATATCTCCATCTTTAACTTCAGCACCAATGCGAATGATTCCTCGTGCATCCAAGTTTCTAAGTGCATTTTCACCTACGTTTGGAATTTCACGAGTAATTTCTTCTGGCCCAAGTTTTGTATCACGAGCATCTGTTTCATACTCTTCTACGTGAATAGAAGTATAAACATCATCTTTTACAAGACGTTCACTCATGATAACAGCATCCTCATAGTTATATCCATCCCAGTTTACGAATGCTACTACAAGGTTTTTACCTAAAGCTAATTCTCCTTTATCCATAGATGGTCCATCTGCAAGGATATCTTTAGGTTCTACTCTATCTCCTACTTTTACGATTGGTTTTTGGTTGTAAGCAGTAGAGTGGTTAGAACGTACGAATTTGTGAATTACGTATGTATCTAAATCACCTTTAATTTCTTTACCTTCTAGAGTTTCAATACGACGTACTTTAATTTTCGCTCCATCTACGTATTCAACGATACCTGGATATTTAGCGATAACCGCAGCTCCTGAGTCACGTGCTGCTAGGTGCTCCATACCCGTACCAACGAATGGTGCTTCAGTAATCATTAATGGTACTGCTTGACGTTGCATGTTCGCTCCCATTAGGGCACGGTTAGAGTCGTCATTCTCTAAGAACGGAATACATGCAGTGGCAGCAGATACTACCTGTTTAGGCGATACGTCCATAAAGTTCATCATTTCACGAGGTTTAACTGTGTTATCTCCTCTGAAACGACATACTACTTCTTCATCTACGAAGTAACCTTTTTCATCAACATTAGCTGTTGATTGTGCTACTACGTATTTATCTTCTTGATCAGCTGTTAAATATTGTACGTTTTCAGTTACGTATGGACGACCTTCTCCATCAAATTCAACTTTTCTATATGGAGTCATAATAAATCCAAATTCATTTATACGCGCAAATGATGAAAGTGAGTTGATAAGACCGATGTTTGGTCCCTCTGGTGTTTCAATCGGACACATACGACCATAGTGTGAATAGTGAACGTCACGTACTTCCATTCCAGCACGTTCTCTTGTTAAACCACCAGGTCCAAGTGCTGATAAACGACGTTTGTGAGTAAGCTCACTTAATGGGTTTACTTGGTCCATGAATTGTGAAAGTTGAGAACTTCCAAAGAATTCTTTGATAATTGCTGTAACTGGTCTTACGTTAATTAGTTGTTGTGGAGTAATTTCGTTTGTATCTTGAATACTCATACGTTCACGAACAACACGTTCCATACGAGAAATACCTACACGAATTTGGTTTTGTAATAATTCACCGATACAACGTAGACGACGGTTACCAAGGTGGTCAATATCATCTACACGTCCGATTAATTCAAATTCAAATCCGTCATTATTTCTACGAGTTCTGATTAATAATAGATAGTAGTTGATACTTGCTACGATATCAGCAATTGTTAATGTTAGAACATCTTTATTAGGTGCTCCATTACCAATTACGTGTAATACTTGATCATCAGTTAATTCATCGATATCATAGTCATTACCTACTTTAACTTGGTTTACAATTTTGAATAATTGTAATTTTAGGCTATCACTTCCATCAAGACTTTCATTCATATCGAATTCAACTACGTTAGCTGTAGTTCCTAATTCTTCATAAATTCCATCAATGATTTCACGTGTTAATTTAGTACCTTTTTCTACTAAAATTTCTCCTGTTTCTGTATCAACGATCGGTTCAACTAGAATTTGGTTTTCTAGACGTTCACCAACGTGAAGTTTGTTATTTAATTTATAACGTCCTACTTTAGCAAGGTCATATCTTCTTGGATCAAAGAATCTACCGTGTAAAGTTGCTTTTGCAGTTTCTACGTTAGCTGGCTCTCCAGGACGTAATTTATCATAAATTACTTTTAACGCAGTTCCTGTGTCTAGGTTTTCATCTTTTTCTAATGTGTTTAATAGTTCTGTATCTTCACCGAATAATTTAATAATAGATTCGTCAGATTCAAAACCTAACGCTCTAATAAGCGTTGTTAAAGGAATTTTTCTAGTTCTGTCAATACGAGCATAAACTAATCCTTTAATATCTTTTTCAAATTCCAACCAAGCTCCTCTGTTAGGAATAACAGTTGTTTTATAGGCATTTGGAATATTTTTAACTTTAAGTTTGTCATCTTCTGTAAAATATACAGAAGGCGAACGTACTAATTGAGATACAATTACACGTTCTGCACCATTGATGATAAACGTTCCAGTTTCAGTCATCAACGGTAATTCACCCATAAATACTTCTTGTTCTTTAATTTCGTCACGTTCTTTATTAATTAAACGTACGCGCACTCTTAAAGGTGCTGAATATGTAGCGTCACGTTCTTTAGACTCATCAACATCATATTTAGGAGTTCCCAATTTATAGTCGATAAATTCTAAACTTAATTTATCATTATTACCTTCTATTGGTGATACATCTTTAAAAACATCTTTTAGACCAGTTTCTAAAAATTTATCATAAGATAAGGTTTGAATTTCAATTAAGTCCGGTAAATCAATTACCTCTGATATTCTAGCATAGCTACGTCTTTGTCTGTGCTTACCAAATTTAACTTTTTGCAACTGTGTCACCTCTCAGCTTTTCTCTTAAAAACTAAAAAGAAAATATATATATTTTCTCTTACTTACTTATATAATTTTGGCAATCCTATCTAAAAGAAAATAGAATTACTTGCAATATATCATTTTATCATAGTCATAGCAAGTTGTCAATTATTTTACGGCTTTCAGGATATAGTAACCCTTATTTTTCGTTACTACTTCTACCATTGAAAATGTATCTTCTAATAATTTTTTACAACTAGCCATTCCTTGTTTTTTTTGTATAACCACCCAAAGCTCACCTTGAGCATTTAGATGTTCATAACTATCTGTCATTATTTTATGTACAATTTTTTTCCCTGCTCTTATAGGCGGGTTTGTTAAAACTATATCAAATGTTCCTACAACATTGTCAAAGGAACTACTTTCCAGTACTTCTACTTCATTTTCTATTTTGTTTAGTTCAATATTTTTTTTAGATAATTCTAATACTCTATTGTTTACATCTACCATAGTAAACTTGTATGTCGGGTATTTTTTTGCTAAGAATATAGATATTACTCCATAGCCACATCCAATATCCGCTACCTTAGCATTTTCTTTATTCGTAGTGAAACTTTCTAACATTGTTTTAGTTCCAAAATCTACACTCTCTTTAGAAAATACTCCATTATCTGTATAAAATTTCAAATTCTCATTCGCTATTGTTGAGTTGATAATTTTTTCACGACTTTCGGTCGTCGGATTATTTGTATAATAATGTTCCATAATAAAGACACCTCTTAAAATGAAAGAAAATAGTATATCCCATAGCTAGACACTTGAGATATACTATTTTTGTTATTATCATCGTATCAAATATTCTCAAATAGAATATTATTGTTTATTTACATCTATCTTTTTATCTACTTAGAATAGAAATTATTTAACTTCTACAGTTGCTCCAACTTCTTCTAATTTAGCTTTGATTTCTTCAGCTTCTTCTTTAGAAACTCCTTCTTTAAGTGTTGCTGGCGCACCATCAACTTTTTCTTTAGCTTCTTTTAGTCCGTCTCCAGTGATTTCACGAACAACTTTGATTACTTTAATTTTTGAGTCTCCAGCGTTAGCTAAAACTACGTCAAATTCAGTTTTTTCTTCAGCAGCTCCAGCAGCAGCTCCACCAACTACAGCTACAGGTGCAGCAGCAGTTACTCCGAATTCTTCTTCAATTGCTTTTACTAAGTCGTTTAATTCTAAAACTGACATTTCTTTGATAGCGTCTAAAATTTGTTCTTTAGTCATTATAAATTTCCTCCGATTTTTAAATTATATATTTTTAATATTTTTTATTTATTAAGCTTCTTGTTCAGCTTTTTGGTCTGCAACAGCTTTAACAGCTAAAGCAGTATTGCGCATTGGCGCTGTTAACACAGATAGTAACATTGAAAGTAATCCTTCGCGGCTTGGTAATGACGCGATAGCTTTAATTTCAGATTGATCTGCTACTTTTCCTTCTATAACACCAGCTTTTAGTTCTAAGTTTTCGTGTTGTTTAGCGAAATCGTTTAAAACTCTAGCAGGAGCTACAGCATCGTCTGCTGAGAAAGCGAAAGCATTTGGTCCAGTTAGAACTTCGTCTAATCCTTCAATTCCTGCTTGCTCCATCGCACGACGAACTAATGAGTTTTTATAAACTTTAAAAGTTAAACCTTCGTTACGCATGTTGTTACGTAATTCTGTTACTTCCGCAACATTTAATCCACGGTAGTCAGCAATAACAACTGAAGAACTTGCTTTAATTTCTTCTGCGATTTGATTTACTAACTCTTGTTTTCTCTCAATAGCTTTTGACATTGAACTTCCTCCTAAGTAGATTTATCAATTTCAGTACCATTAAAAAAACCTTCTTGCATGCGAGAACATACAAAAAGGCACATAAGTTTCTTTTCGAATTTTGTCCTCGGTAGGTTAATTAAGGATTTCTCCCCCTACTGTCTACGGTACATTTTCAACTGACTTATTTATTCTAATATATATAATTTCATTTGTCAATAGTTTTTTAAAAAAATTTTAAAAGAATTCTAAATTATCCATTTCTTCTATAGATTACTTGTTTAATCTACTTTTACAATATGCATTTATGGCTTTTGAAGTATATTCAGCCACCCCTTCTCCAAATTTATCTATATTATTTTTAAATTCTGGATTTTGAGAATATCCTTTTCCTATATAGGAGAATACTTCTACACTACAATCAAAAGCATACTTATTCATATAGTTATATAATTCTTCGACTTTCGATTGAACTTCTTTTTCTTCTATATCTATATTATTTTTTCTATATTCAGCCATTGAACGAAAAACACTATTAAATTTCTCAGAAACGATATCTTCTTTACCACTCTGTCTTTTTTTAGATTCTTCTATTGTTCCTTTTCCATATTTTTCTATAGCTTGATCTTCATACTTATTCAAGTCCTCTTTTTTAAATCCGTTAAATTTTTCTTCTATAGTCATTTTTTGTTCTCCTTTATATGTTTTTATTGTTTTTTCTATATTATGAAGAATTATTTCAAAATTCTCTTTTTCTTTTAAAATTAATTCACGTTGCTGTTCAAGTATTTTTAAACTATCAATATCTGCATCAAGTAATTCTTTTATATCATTTAACTTAAACTTTAGAAATCTATAAAATAGAATCTTTTGAAGTTTATCTAAATTCTCATCTGAATAATCTCTATACCCATTATTTAATTTTTCTGGAATCAATAATCCTATCTCGTCATAATATTGCAACGTTCTTGCACTAACTCCTGTAAGTTTTGCGACTTCATTTATTCTCATCTTCGCTCCTAAATTCTCAATATATTTCACCAGTAATATACCTATTATATACTATCACGTTACGTAAAGGTCAATACAAAAACAAAAAAAATCGCTAAGTAAATTTCTTAACGATTTTTTATGAATATTATTCAAATACTTTTTTAAGATCAATAGCTTTATTTAGGGCTTCTGTAATAACAATACCGATTACCATTACAACAACTTGTGATAATAAAAGCGATCCATAAATTGCTGTGAACGCTTCAAAGTCGAATGGCACTCTTGCAGAGTTTTCACCGCTAAAAATAGCAATTTCATATGCAATTATTGGCATACAAACCACTAAGTAAATAACAATATTAAGGATGTGTCTAGCGATTCTATTTTTTACGAATTTGAATACAAAAACACTGATAGCTAATGCTAAACCTGTTCCTAGTGTTCCAAAGAACACATCTACTATACCAAGTGGACTAAAAATATTTGCTATTGCTACACCTAAAGTTATAGGGAACCAATATTTTTTACTAAATACCACTAATTGAGATAGTGATTCACTAATACGTAATTGAATAGCACCGTATGAAAATGGTGCGATAGCAACTGTTAAAACAACATAGATAGCTGCTATTAATGCTTGAATAGTTAATACTTTAACTGTATTATTTCTCATTATATATCTCCTTGTCTTGTTTAAGAGAAATTAAAGAAGTACTGATTAAGAGAAATCAGTACTTCAAGTTTTTTTTATAGATGGATCTCTCAAACATCTTTTATTATAATAAAGTCAGAAGACAAATAACCTTACCTATGTAAAATTAAATATCAACGTCATTTATACTAACACATATTATATCCATTAGTCAATAAAAATATAAAAAAATTATAAAAAAATAATGTAATCCTAAAATTTTTATAAAAATATCTTGCATTTACAATTTTAATATGTTAAAATGAGGTAGTTGTATCTAACAACACTTAATTCATTGTAATTAAGAATATTAATTAATATTTCTTAGTAATAAAAATTATAATCAGGAGGTGAATCGAATGCCAAATATTAAATCATCAGTATTAAGCGTAAGAAAAGATGCTAAAACTAATGCTGCTAACACAGCTAAAAAATCTGAAATGCGTACAGCTATTAAAAAAGCTAAAGTAGCTAAATCTGAAGGTGCTGCTAACGCTGCAGAGTTAGTAAACCTTGCTTACAAAAAAATCGATAAAGCTGCTAAAACTAACTTAATCCACAAAAACGCAGCTGCTAGATATAAATCAAACCTAGCTAAATAATTATATTAACTACTCAGACTTCTGAGTAGTTTTTTTAGGTTGTATACTAAATCCGGGGCATGGAAAAGATTCCAGCCCCGGATTTCAATTTTTATATACA
>NZ_KQ959981.1 GCF_001553035.1 Gemella haemolysans | reverse complement strand
CGAAACCAGAGCCTAAGCCTGAACCAAAACCAACTCCGAAAACACCAAAAACAGATGAATCTAAATCAACAATTTGGAAATCTGTTGATGGGGAAACTCTAATACCTAGAGAAAATGGTACGAAGGATAAATCTTCAATTCCAGGATATAAATTTGTGCGTACTGAAAAAGATAAAGATGGAAATACAACTCATGTATATCGTCAAGTTATAACAAGTTATGTAGATGAAAAAGGAAAAGAAATCAACCCTTCAGACAAAGGAACGAAGGATAAGAAAGATATTCCAGAGTACATTTACAAAGAAACTAAGAAAGATAAAGATGGAAATACAATCCATGTATATCGTAAAAATCCAAAACCAGCTGAACCAACAAAACCAGCTGAACCAACAAAACCAGTTGAACCAACAAAACGTTTAGCTAACACAGGTACAACTGAGACTAATACTGGATTAGCAGGATTAGGATTAGGAATCCTAGGTGGATTACTTGCAGCAGCAAGACGTCGTAAAAACGACAAAAACTAATTTAAAGTTTATAATAAATCTTTAAGTATAGCAAAAGCCCTCGAAAAATATCGGGGGCTTTTTTGGATTCTTTGTCAAATTCGATTGATTTGTAAGGTAAGCGTCCAATAACAAGGTATCTATCTTCTTAACATAACTTTCTTTATAATAAAAACATAAAAGATGTAAATGTCAATATAAAAATGTACAAAAGTG
>NZ_KQ959980.1:11616-32417 GCF_001553035.1 Gemella haemolysans | reverse complement strand
ATTCAATATACCTCGTTATTGGACGCTTACGAAGTAATGGAGGAAAACAAAATATCAAAACAAATTGTACCATTAGACGTTGACTATTCATCAAAAAAAGAAAGGATTTTCCATTTATCCTAAATAAAAGATACTAACCGTCGAAATTTTTACTGAAAATATTATCCTTTTATAGTAAGGTGATGAGAGGTTATTATTTCAATTAATATACCGTCGTTATGAAAAGAAGAGCATAATAGCCACCTCTAATATTCCTTTTTCTGAATGGGCTATATTATTTAGTGATGAAAAAGTTGCTTCAGCTATACTTAATAGACTGCTTCATCAAGCCCGTGTAGTACCTATTATAGGTAATTCTTATCGACTAAAAGATCATGTTAGTTTTGAATAATTGTACATTTTTATTTTGACATTTACATCTTTGTCTGATTTGAAGATGATTTTTCCTGATATTTAAACTTGTCATATAGCCTGGGAAATATTTTAAATAAGGTAGTCTAAAATGATTAAATAGAATATTTAAATTTTGGTATTTATCTAGCGTTGTTTTAATAGAAAGAAAAAACTGACAGTCAATATCAGGTTGACATCAGTAGAAAAGATGTTTATATATTTTTAGATATTCACATAGAGAGTATAGATACTATATTAACATTCTAATAAAAATTTTTCACAAACTCCCTTAATACGTTTGTGGATTCTATATGCTGTTGCCAGGGAAATATTTAATGCCTTGGCTGTTTGTTTTATATTTAGTGTCTTAACAAATTCACAGAAGAATTCGAATTCTTGTTGTTCTAAAGTTTTTTGAACATATTCGAATAATTGTATATACAGATATTCGTAACTATTGTCTGTTGCATCAGAAATATTATTATCAAAAATATCCAAAGGTATACTTTTATCTTTATTTCTGTAACGTATTTCATCGATTAATTTTCTTTTAATAGTAGTAAAGGCGAATCGATCGAAATCTTGTTCGCTTATTTTACCTTCATTTAGAATTAGAAAACTTATCAGCAATCCTTCTAAACCATAATTATAAAATTCATGATGAAGTTTTGCTGGGATATGAACTTTGTAAAGAGCTTTTATAATCAGTTGTTTCTTTTGATTTAATATTTCGTAAAACCTCTCAGTATCTTTGTCATTTAGGTATAGTTGTCTTTTCATAATTTGCCTCCATTTACTTTAACTCTCTATGCGAATATCTTAATAAAGACAAAGTCGAATATTCATGAATCAATATTAATGACAATTGAGATAATAACTAGAACTCCCCCTTACAAAAATTAATCCCTCATAATATATAGTGAAATTATCGCTACTTTGTAACAACTTATATACAAAAGTTCACGAAAATGTCACATTTTACTGTTTTGACAATCTATTTGTTAGGATTTTATTTAATTTTATATTTTTCCAATAAACTAGCCAGATGCTTAAATAGCTTGTCACGATGGCGACCAACAGTCATAGGATTACTATGCATTTTCTCAGCAACACTACGTAATGACTCGTCGCACACATATAAATTATAGATTAGAAGTTGATCCTCTACTGGCAAAGTAGCTAATGCATTGTACAACGTACTATTCATATCATTTTTAATTGCTATTTCATCAGGTAACGAACGAGTATCTTTAATCAGATTTTCTCCAACGCTATCTTCCCTATCGAAAGCATGATAATGAATAAGTTGATGTTTTTCATCTCTCTTTTCAGCATATCTCTCCTTATAACGAGAACTGCGTATAGCTAAAAATACTTCATCAGTAACTTCAATCGTAACATTATTTTTTAATTTAAAATCTCTCATAATTTTATCTCCTTTATTAAAAAAATGTAAGGGGGACTAAAGAGGGATTATTGATTATAACAATTTATCTAAAATATGTAAATATTAAAGGTAAATTATAATAAGGAGATGTTGAATAAACAAGGATGACTCAAAAGTTCTAAAATTTAACAAAGTTTATATAAAAACACATAGACGCAGTGGTTTATTGATATCTAAATGCGCTTTAGAAAAGCTTTTTAGATATCTAATAAACTGTGCGGGGGTGACTCAAAAATCGTGATTTTGATATGTGATATGTACCCCTCTTACTGGACAAACCAGCAGTTCAAAAATCTGCAGTAGTTTCACAAAAATCAGCAGCTGTTCAACACAAAGCTCACCCAACAAAAAAAGCACCAGCAAATGCTAAACATCGTGCAAGATAATATAATATCTTTAAAAACTTCGAATTAATTTTCGGAGTTTTTTTATTAGTAAGAGTGCTAAGTGAAATATTCGAGTGCTAAATTCAGAAAGTCAAAAACCTGCTGCTTATAAATTTATAAGTTTAGAAAAATCTGGGATTAGACTGTATTTTACGAAAGAAGAAAATGTTCGATATTACTTTTCTAGAGTAAAGAAATTAGGTAAATACCAAGAGTGAGTTTTCAATAAAGATATTAATCAAGAAAATTATATTAATTGTTACATGTTATTATTAATTTATGATATAATTTAGTCAATATATTAAAGAAGGAGAATATTATGAAACCATTTAGCAGAAGAATAGAAAAAATCTTAGCGTGGATCGCGAATGTTATTATGATACTTGTAACAGGTCTACTATCTCTTGGAGCGTTTTCTAGTCAGTTAGCAACGGCATTTAAACAACAAGAATTTGAACCTATCCTTAATAACTTATTACAAGATCCTGGAGTAGCATCATTGTTAAAAAGCTCAGGTGTAGACATCGTATCATTACTTGTATTATTGGTGAAAGTTTACACAGTAGTTGCGATTGTAGCCTTAGTATTAGCGATAATTGCGTCATTTACTATGAGAGCGAGAATCGTATCAGGAATCTTATTCCTACTTTCAGCGATAGTTATCGGAGTAATGACAGTCGGGATACTACTTCCTGTATACTTACTATACTTCATCGTGGCAGTTATGTTATTTGTGAGAAGACCGCCGAAAAATACTGGTAACGAAGATTTCACACAAACAACTTTTGACAAACCAGAGATTGACAGATTAGAGTACATGTAAAAGAGTATTGTTTAGTATTATTTGAGAATTTTATAAACTATTTTATCTAAAGAGCATCATCGAGGATTAAGATCAACTTCAGATTGCCAACGATAGAATAGTTTTTTTATTTTGAAATTATGTCTAATAGGAAAATGTTTTTAAATCCTCTGTTTATTCTAAAGTGAAATTTAATATTAAGATCTTCTAAATATAAAAAATAATTTTGTATAACTAAACTTTACTAATAAATTGTAATGATAGAAATAGTCTATAAAAAACTAAAAAATTCTATTGTTTTAAAAGGTTTTAAATAGATAAATCTTTGATAATTAATGCATTTTATAGTATAATTATTAAGATAAAGTATTTTCTGTATAGGAACGGAATATGATTGAAATAATAGTTAATTCTAGAAGTAAGAAAAGTCTTAATGAACTTAATAAAATAGAACGAGTTTTACAAGGAAAGAAGTTGCCTTACAGGGTGCTAAGAACCTCTAAAAAGACCAATGCAAAAGACCTTATGAATGAGATTCACGGGGCAGAGTTGATAGTAATCGGAGGCGATGGAACTATTAACGAAGTGATAAATAATTACCATGGGAAAGAAATTATTTATCTTGCATATGGTTCGGGTAATGATCTTGCGAGGTCTATAGAGTTCAAGAAGGATATTGAAATAAGTCGATTATTAGAATCGAAAAGATTTATTGAATATGATGTAGGTGTTGTTAACGATAGGAAGTTCTGTTCGGGATTTGATATCGGTTTTAATGCTGACATCATAAAAAGAGTTAATGGCTCGAAGTTAAAGAAATATTTAGGTAAGTATATTTATCTTCTTCAAGGAGTAATAGGTATTTTAATGCTGAAAAAGTATAAAGCGAAAATTTCATGGGATAGTGGAGAAATCACGACCGACAAGCTGTATTTGCTTAATGCGATGATTCAACCTTATGAAGGTGGAGGGATAAAATTCGCCCCGAATGCTACAGGTCAAGATGGGAAACTTCACATAATGATCATGGAAAATATGTCTTTAGTAACTTTCGTATACAATTATTTATGTCTACTTCTAAAAAAACATAATAAAATGAGGAAAGTTAAACAAATAACGACGGATAGATTAGCTATAAAAACAAATCAGAGATACTTTCAAATTGATGGAGAATTAATAAATAATACAGAACAGTTAAATGTTGGTTGTATTAGTAAATTTTATAAATTGAAGAGGATGGAGAAAAATGAGAAGAGATTCAAGTAGCCGAAACTCTAGATTTGAATCGGGTATAGGAGCTTTTGAAATTGTCAATGGAATATTGACAGTTTTACTGATTGTACTCGGAGGTCTAGTCAGCTGGACGATGTTGAAGTATGATTTTCTAGATTTTAGAGGAATCAACTACGGAATAATCGGAGTAATAATCTTAGCGATAATACTTGCAATATTCCTCGTGATTAAGAAAAAAGCGAGAATATTTAATGCGATAATGTTGATCGTTATGAATATTACCTTGATATTTTCTTACATGCAGTTTAGAACAGCGATTGGCTTATTCGACAACTTAAACAGTAATGCAGCAGTTAGTGAGTACACTATGAGCGTTGTTGTTATGAAAAACGATCCAGCTGAAAAACTTGCAGACCTAAAAGGAGAGGCAGTAGCGGCTCCAGTATCTGCAGATGGTGAAAATATTAATAAGCTGATGAAAGAGATCCGCGATAAAGAAAAACAAAGTCTAAATCTTACAGAATCTAGAAACTACATCTCAGCTTATGAGGAATTAGCCGCAGGAACTAGTAAAGCGATGATTCTTAACAGTTCATTCGAAGATCTTATTACTAGTCAACACGCAGATTTTAAAGATAAAACGAAAAAAATCTATGAATACAAAATAACAAAATCAGTAAATGCGAAAGCAAAACAAAATGCTGGTGATACTTTTAACATCTACATAAGTGGTATCGATACATATGGACCTATATCTAGTGTCAGCCGTTCAGATGTTAATATTATTATGACAATCAACAAAAAAACTGGAAAAATCTTATTAACGACAACACCACGTGACTCTTATGTAAAAATCGCCGATGGTGGAAATAATCAATATGATAAACTTACACACGCAGGTCTATATGGAGTAGATTCTTCAATCCATACGCTAGAAAATTTATATGGTATTAAAATAGATTACTACGCTAGACTTAACTTTACATCATTCCTAAAATTAATTGATACAGTTGGTGGGGTAGATGTGTATAATGATCAGGCGTTTACATCACTTCATGGTAAGTATAGTTTTACACCAGGATTGGTTCATCTAAATGCTGATAAAGCTTTAGGGTTTGTTCGTGAAAGATATGGTCTTAATGGTGGAGATAATGACCGTGGTAAAAATCAGGAAAAAGTTATAACTGCGATAATAAAAAAAATAACTTCAAAAGAAGGTTTATCAAATTACCAAAGTGTTATTAAAGAATTAAGTGAATCAATTCAGACAAATATGCCGATAGAGACAGCTATGGGACTTGCGAATGAACAACTTGGCGCAGGTAAAGATTATAATGTGGCCTCTCAAGCCTTAACAGGGACAGGAAGAATGGGCTTACCTTCATATGCAATGCCTGGAGCGAACTTATATATGACACAAATCGATGAACAAAGTTTATCAGAAGTTACAAATAATATTAAAGAAGTATTGGAAGGTAAGTAGATGAGAGAAGGAATTAGGATGATAGATATACATTCCCATGTAATCTTCGGAGTAGATGATGGTGCAAAAAGCGAAAAAGATACTCGTGATTTACTAGAAGAAAGTTATAAACAGGGTGTTAGAACGATTATCGCAACACCTCATAGAAGACGAGGAATGTTTGAGACAGATATAGAGATAATAAAAGAGAATTTCAAACGTGTAGAAGAAATTGCCGCTGAAGTAGCTAGCGACCTAAGAGTTTACCTAGGTAGCGAAATTTACTATAAAGAAGGAGAAATTGCTAAGATAGAAAGTGGAGCATACCCAAGATTAGCAGAAACAGACTATGTACTTGTAGAATTCCCTTATGAAATGCGTTATAAAGAAATTCACAGAGCATTAAACAAGGTTATATTACTTGGACTAACTCCGGTAGTAGCGCACGTTGAACGATATAACGATGTAGATGAAAAAGGTGTTCAAGAGTTAATTAACATGGGTGCTTATATTCAAGTTAATGCAGCTAGTGTTCTAAAACCGAAACTTATCGGTGACAAACACAAACATTACAAGAAGCGTGCTAAAAAATACTTAGACGCAGAGTTAGTTCACTTTATCGCAAGTGATATGCACAATATTGATTCTCGAAGAACATATATGAGAGAAGCATATAATATTATCGAGGAAAAATATGGACCTACAATAGCTTATGAACTATTTGAAAAAAATCAAGAAAAACTATTAATGAATAAAATAATTTAATTGAGAGGAAAAATATAAAATGAATAATCAAGAAAAAGATTTAATACAGTTAGATATTATGCTACTGATAAGAAGTATTTGGGAGAAGAAAATATTGATTTTGCTAGTGACAGTTCTGTTTACTGCAGTATCACTTGCTTATAGTATATTCTTGGTAACACCACAATATTCATCTACTACAAAAGTATATGTGGTTAATCAAAAGAAAGATGAAAAAGCAATCACAACACAAGATGTTCAGTTAGGATCATTATTAATAAAAGACTATAAAGAAATTATTCTTTCAAACAAGGTTATGGAAGATTCGGCAGAAAAGAGTAGTTTAGGGATAACAGCGAAACAATTGGCAGGGAAAGTTAGCGTAGATGCTCCAAAAGATACTCGTATTATTTCTATCACTGTTCGAGACAAAGATCCACAAGTAGCTAGTCAATTAGCTAATACTGTAAAAGAGGTATCGGCAGATCAAATTAAAGAAGTAACAAAAATTGATGATGTAACAACACTGGAAGAAGCAAAAGCAGCAACGTCTCCAAGTTCACCGAATATTCCTAAAAATGCAATTTTAGCGACAGCATTAGGATTCATTATAGCTGTAGCTGGAGTGGTATTATTTGAATTATTAGATGATAGAATTAAAAGAGCAGAAGATATTGAAGATGGTATGGGACTGGTACTTTTAGGAGTAGTTCCAGATACAAAAACAGGAAAGAGATAGGATAAGAAAACATGGCACAAATTAATTTATTAACAAATAAAAATATAGTGGATCCTAAAAATGAAGAGTATTATAATGCCTTACGTACGAATATACAGTTTTTAGGAAAAGATAAGAAGGTAATTGTTATAACATCAACTTCTGAAAATGAAGGGAAAAGTACAGTATCAATTAACTTAGCTATCTCATTAGCTAAGTTAGGATTGAAAACTATTTTAGTAGATGCAGATACGCGTAAGTCTGTTATGGCAGGGCGCTTCAAATTTAAAAATAAAATTAGCGGATTAACTAATTATCTATCTGGAGTATCTCCAATCGAGGATGTTATTTATGAGACAGATATTCAACATTTAAATGTTATTCCAGCAGGGCAAGTACCACCAAATCCAACAGGATTACTACAAAATAAAAACTTCAATATTATGGTTGAGGTATTTAGAGAGTATTATGATTATGTAATTATTGATACACCACCTGTTGGGCAAGTTATTGATGCTGCTATCGTAGCTCCTAAGGCAGATGGAGTGGTAATGGTAGTTGAAGCTAATCGTGTTAAGAAAAAAGTTGTAGAAAAAGCTAAAGAACAACTAGAAAAAGGTGGAGCGGAGTTCTTAGGTGTAATCCTAAACAAAGTTAACTCAAATGAACTTGGTTACGGTGGTTACTATGGGCACTATGGTGGTTATGGAAACTATGGAGCAAATAAAAAAACAGATAAAAAATAAAGTCTAAGTTAAGAGGAGAACAAGATGTATTATATTAGAAGAAATAATAAGTTTTTGTTCTTAGTGACTGATTTAATGGCCTTATCTTTAGCTTATATTCTTAGTTTTGATTTTCAAGAAAAGTCAAAAGATAATTTATATTTCTTTATTGTTATGAATGTTATTGGTATCCTAGTGGCATTAATGTCAGAAGAGTACTGGACAATATCAGAACGTGGATATCTAAAAGAATTTAAGTCAACATCTATATATGTATTGAAGATTGTTTCATTATTTACATTATTTTTGGTAATATTTAACCGTAAAGATTTCTTTAATATAGTGGAAAGTTTAGAATTGATTATTTACTTGGTCTTAGCATTTGCTTTTATCTATTGTGTAAGAACTGTTTCTAAAAAAATAAATAATCGATATCGAGATGATAGTCGTAATATTATAATTTTATCTGACTTTTCTGATTTAGATACTATAGGAGAACTTCCAGATAATTATGAGGTGTTGGCATACGCTAACACTTCAAAAGATGATTTTTATAATGATAAGCCTGTAGTTCATAATATAAGTGAAATTAGAGATTTCTTGTCTCATCATAGAGTTGATGAGATATATGCCAATTTATCATCACAGACTAGTCTGGTAGAAATCTTTAAGATCTTCGAAATACTAGGTATTCCGACAAAAATCAATATTACGCCAATTATAAAAGAGGTTGGAGCGAATACAGTGGTTACCTTCCAAGGTGATAATATTTATCTGACATCAGCTATAAAAATAGCGACACTACGTCAGGTAATATTAAAAAGGATAATGGACATAGCAATTTCAATAGTGGGAATATTGTTGACAATTCTTGTTGGTTTAATAATATTACCGATAGTGAAAAAACAGGCGCCAGGACCACTTATATTCACTCAAACGAGAATAGGTCAAAATGGTAATAAGTTTAAAATATACAAATTTAGAAGTATGTATATGGATGCTGAGGAAAGGAAAGCAAAATTACTTAATCAAAATGAGCTAGAGACGACTCTAATGTTTAAAATGGACAATGATCCTAGGGTTTTCCCATTTGGTCAGAAATTAAGGGATTGGTCGTTGGACGAGCTTCCACAATTTATTAATGTTCTTAAGGGGGATATGAGCGTGGTAGGAACACGTCCTCCAACAGTTGATGAATATATGCAGTATGACCTTCATCACTTCAAACGTATGCAGGTAAAACCTGGTATTACTGGAATGTGGCAGGTTAGTGGAAGAAGTAACATACTTGATTTTGAAGAAGTAGTTAAACTAGATATGAAATATATCGAAAATTGGTCGCTAAGACAGGACATAAAAATTATACTTAAAACTATAATGGTTGTCTTAAAAAGAGAGGGAAGTAAGTAATTAAGAGAAAAGTAAAAGTAGGGAGTGGCTATATAAGTGTATATACAACCACTCTTTATTGAAATAAAAAAAGACTGTGTTTCGTCGCCAAACTAAAACACAGACTAATATAAGTGAATATGGATATATTAACATAAAAATTGATAAAATGGAAGAGAAAAGAATCATGGATATAAAAAATAAAGTTAGATTAGTACAAGAGAAAGAAATTGAATTATTGAAAATATTTTCTGAGATATGTGAACAGCACAATTTAACATATTATGCTCTAGGAGGCACATTATTAGGCGCAATCAGACATGGTGGTTTTATTCCTTGGGATGATGATATGGATTTAGGAATGCCTAGAGAAGACTATGATAAATTTATAGAAATATCAGGAAGTGTATTACCAAAACATGTTTTACTAAAACAACATACAGATAATTTAGGAAATACTTCAATTCGTGATACATCAACAGTTATAACTTTTGGTACTACTGATTGCAATCCATTTTTAGACATCTTTCCATTAGATGGATTTCCGGAAAAAGGGCTATCTAAGTGGACGCATGAAAAACACATTTTATTTTATCGAATGTTATCAAAACTGTCTGTTGTTCAAGAAATTTCTGATAGAGATAGGGGAGCATTCGAGAATATATTAGTAAAAGTTGCCAGAGTGACAAAAATTGATAAAATTTTGAATACAGAAAAGATTAATAAAAAATTACATAAAGTTATAAGAAAATATGATTTTTATAGCAGTCCTAGAGGTGGAAACGTACTTGGAACATATCGTGATAGAGAAATTGTTCCAATAGAGGTATTTGGAAAACCTAAAAAAATGGAATTTGAAGGTATGCAATTAAGTGTCCATAGTGAGCCTGAAAAGTATTTAGAAAATATTTATGGAGATTTTATGAGGTTACCAAAAGAAGAAGATAGAGTAGGTCACTTCGAAGCAGCTTATGGGAAATAGGAGGTTAAAATGAGTAAAGTAAATATTATGGGGATTGATATTGATTCTTTAACGAATCAAGAAACAATAGATAGAGTAGAAGAATTTATTATCAATAAAAAACCATTACACTTAATGGGTGTTAATGCTGATAAATTAAATCTATGTAAAACAGATAAAAAGTTAGAGGAAATTGTGAAAAAATCAGAGATAATAAATGCAGATGGTGCATCTGTTATTTTAGCTTCTAAATATTTAGGTAAACCTCTACCTGAAAGAGTAGCTGGAATAGATTTAATGCAGGATCTTCTGAAATTGTCATGTGAAAAAGGATATAGTGCATATTTCTTTGGGGCGAAACAAGAAGTTGTTGATAAAATGTTAGAAAATTTCAGAGAAACATATCCTAATTTAAATATAGTTGGTGCGAGAAATGGATATTTCTCAGATGAAGAGTTAAAAAATATTGAGGCGGATATTGCTGAGAAGAATCCAGATATAGTATATATTGGTATAACATCACCTAAGAAAGAATACATTGTCCAAGAGTTCTTAGATAATGGCTTAAATAGTGTATTTATGGGTGTTGGTGGAAGTTTTGATGTTCTTTCAGGTACTATTCCAAGAGCTCCAAAGTGGATGCAAAAAGCTAATTTAGAATGGTTATTTAGAGTAGCGAATGAACCAAGAAGATTATTTAAAAGATATTTTGTTGGAAATGTAACATTTATAAAAGAGATAGTAAAAGAAAAGAGAAGTCAAAATGGCTAATATACTTCATATTTCACGTACAATGGACATAGGAGGAGCCGAAAAAATTGTATATCAATTGGCTACTGATTTAAAAGAAGAATTTGAGAATGTTCATGTAGCTTCTACAGGAGGACTGTGGGAAGAAGAGTTAAATAAGAATGGAATTAAGCATCATAAAATATTAGATGTCGAATCGAAATCACCTAAAACACTTGCGACAAATTTTAATACACTGCGCAAAATTATTAAAGAAAATAAAATTGATATTATCCATACACATCATAGAATGGCAGCATTTTATGCAAGGTTATTAATGTATATATTTCCTGAGGCAAAGCACATTTATACAGCGCATAATATTTTTGATAATAAAATAAAAATGTATAAGTATTCTTTAAAAGGTGCAAAAGTAATCGCTGTGAGCATAGCAGTTAAAGAACATTTAAAAAAACAATTAGGTTTAAATGAGATTGAAATAATTTATAATGGAATAAAAATAAACAACTCAAAAGAAACGTTACCTGAAATTAAAAATTTTACAGGTGTGAAAATAGGCTATATAGGACGATTGGATTATCAAAAAGGTGTAGATTTATTAATAGAATCATTAGTACAACTAGATTATAGTAATTATAAATTATATCTAGTAGGGAAGGGAGATATGGAGAATGAATTAAAAACTTTAGTTTTTTCAAATCTTTTAAGTACTAATGTAGAATTTTTAGGATATAGAGACGATATTTCTGAATTAATAAATAGTTTTGATTTTCTAGTATTTCCTTCTAGATTCGAAGGATTTGGATTAGCTTTAGCAGAGGCGTTTCTACATGAAAAAACAGCGGTTGTGACAAATATACTAGGTTTTGGAGATTTAATAGATGATAATAATTCAGTAATAGTAGAACCAGAAAATATTGAAGATATAGCTAGGGGTATAGAATTACTGATTAATAACGAAGAGAAGAGAGAAGCCTTGGGTAAAATGGCTAGAGTTAGTACACTAGATAAGATAGAGTATAGCAGATTTTTGAAGAGATATTCACAGGAATATACAAACATGAGAAAATAATGATTATTAAGTCGTGTTGATTACTTTAAATAAAAAAGAATAAGGAGATATGTTAATGAAAAAAATAATGTTGGTTTTTGGAACAAGACCAGAAGCTATAAAAATGTGTCCGTTAGTAAATGAATTAAAAAGAAATGGGAATTTTGATGTAAAAGTATGTGTTACTGGGCAACACCGAGAAATGTTAAATCAAGTATTAGATGTTTTTAAAGTTGAACCAGATTATAATTTAGATATAATGAGAGATAATCAAACTCTATTCACTATTACAACATCAATTTTAGACAAAATTAAACCAGTATTAGAAGATGAGAAACCAGATGTAGTTCTAGTTCACGGAGATACAACAACGACATTTGCTACTGCATTAGCAGCATTTTATCTTGGTATAAAGGTTGGACATGTTGAAGCGGGATTAAGAACTTACAATATTTATAGTCCATTTCCAGAAGAATTCAATCGTCAAGCAGTATCTATAGTATCTAATTTCAATTTTGCGCCTACTGAAAAAGCAAAAGAGAATCTTTTAGTAGAGAAGAGAGATGAAAATACAATCTACGTTACAGGTAACACAGGTATAGATGCATTAAAAACTACGATTAATCCAGAATATAAACATGAATTATTTGATTGGATAGGTGATGATCGTCTGATTATGTTGACGGCCCACAGACGTGAAAATCTTGGCGAACCTATGGAAAATATGTTTAAGGCTATTAAACGTGTGTTACAAGAAAATAGTAATGTAAAAGTAATCTACCCTATCCATAAAAACCCTAAAGTTAGGGAAGTTGCTAATAGAATATTCGGTGAAGAAGATAGAGTTAAACTAATTGAACCATTAGAAGTTATAGATTTCCATAATTTCCTTAATAAGAGTTATTTAATATTAACTGATTCTGGGGGAATCCAAGAAGAAGCACCATCATTAGGAAAACCAGTACTTGTGTTAAGAGATACTACTGAAAGACCAGAAGGTGTTGCTGCGGGAACATTAAAACTTGTAGGAACAAAAGAAGAAGATATCTATAATAACTTTAAACTACTATTAGAGGATAATGAAGAGTATAAAAAAATGAGTCAGGCAAGTAATCCTTATGGAGATGGTAGAGCCAGCGAAAGAATTGCTGAAGTATTATTAAAGGAGATCTAGATTGTGGATAAAGTAGCTATTATTATTCCAGTTTATAATGCTGAGGAATTTTTAAAATATAGTGTAGAAAGTGTACTTAATCAAACATATAGTAATTTAGAAATTATCTTGGTAAACGATGGGTCTAAAGATAGTTCAGGATTATTATGTGATGAATATGCTGAAAAAGATAGTCGAGTAAAAGTTATCCATAAAGAAAACGGTGGGTTAAGTAGTGCTAGGAATACGGGAGTTAAAAATGCTAGTGCTGACTGGATAATGTTTTTAGATTCTGATGATTACTATGAAAAAATAACAGTTGACTATTTAGTAAAATTACGTGATAAATTTAATGCTGATATGACTGCAACTACAGTCGTAGAAGTAAGAAGTTATGATGTCAAGGATACTTTGCAAAGTGTTAATTTGGAAGAAGCTTCTGTACTTAATAGAGAAACAGCTTTAGAGGAAATGTTTTATGGAAATATAGTTGGGACTCATGTTGGAGGAAAGTTGTACAAAAAAGAAGTTCTAGAAAAATATCCATTTCCAGAAGGTATGCTTTATGAAGATTTAGCATGTTCCTATGAGCATATAAATATTTGCGAAAAAATAGCGATAGGGAAGCATAATTTGTATAAATATTACAGGCGTCCAGGGAGCATTGTTAATTCTAAATTTAATCCGAAGATACTTGATTTTTTCAAAGCGATGGACTGCAATTTTAATTATATAGAGAGAGATTTTCCAAATAATTCTAGTATGAGAAAAGCTGTTAATAGTCGCTATGTCTTAAACGGATTGCATGTTGTTAATGCTATGTTGAAATCAAATATGACAAAAGATTTGAAAAAACAAAGAAAAAATTTTTCTAAGTATTGGAAAGATGTTTTGAGAAATCCTAGAGTTATAGCAAAGAATAAAGTGAAATATGGTTTATTTATAATGTCACCAAAAATCTATGACATAGTAAGAACAAGATATTTAAAAGATTAATTTTAGAGAAGAAAATATAGGTAACATAGGAGGAAAAATGATATATTACATAAATGCGCTTAAAACTGATGATAATACAGCTGGTCCAAAAGCGCCGAATGATATATATAAGTTAACAAAAGAATACGATGGTAAAGAAATAATTTTCAATCCTTTCCCAGTTAATAAAGGTAGATTATATCAAAAAGCATGGTTATTATCAAAAGGGCTAATGCAGTGGATGAAGGTGTTTTCTAAGGCTGGAGAAGGTGATGTTGTTATTTATCAACATCCTACTTATGGTATTGGATTAAACGCTAAAATGATTCCTTTAATCCAAAAGAAAAAGAAGGCAAAATTTATAGCTGTTATTCACGATTTAGAATCACTTAGATTAGGAGTCTATAAAGGAGTAGGACATAATTATGAGTTAGTTAATACTGCAGATAATCAAGTGTTAAAATATTTTGATAAAATTATTTGTCATAATGATTATATGAAAAAATATCTTATAGAAAAAGGATTTGAGGAAAATAAATTAGTTTCACTAGAAATTTTTGATTACTTAACTGATGCACCGATGCATAATCAAGTAGAAGAAGGGCTAGCAATAGCGGGTAATCTTTTAAAAGATAAAAGTACTTATATTTATGAATTGTTAAAAACAAATCCTAATTATAAATTGAATCTTTTTGGTCCTAACTTTGATAAAAGTACAGAACTAGGTGATAAAATAGAGTATTTTGGAAGTTTTCCTCCAGAGTTGTTACCAGGGGAATTACGAGGTAAATTTGGTTTAGTGTGGGATGGTGAGAGTTTAGAAACTTGTAGCGGAAATACCGGGAACTATTTAAGATATAATAATCCTCATAAAACATCACTATATTTAGCATCTGGATTACCAGTAATTATATGGAAAGAAGCGGCAATGGCAAGATTCATAGAAGAAAACAAAGCTGGTATTGTTGTAAATAGCTTGTTAGAAATAGAAACTATTCTTAATAATATTTCTGAAGAAGAATATTCTCAAATCAAAGAAAATGCTAAGAAAATTGGTGATAAATTGAGAAATGGATATTATTATAAAAAGGCATTGGAAAAATGTCTTGAAGATTTTAAAGTTAATGAATAGAAGTGGTGTGGAGTTATGAATATAGTAATAAAAAGAAATTTTTTAAAAAACACATTATTTTATGTACCGTATGTAATTTATTTGCTATATAGTTTAATAAATACATCATTTTATGCTAAGTATGTTAGTAGTTATGGGAAGATATTGTTATTTATTTGTTTTCTATTGTTGATTATTAGGGAGGCTATAGATTTTAAACTGAACTATAGAGAGGGGATTTTAGTCTTTATTTTAACCCTAATTGCTGGTTATTTTTATATATATTTTGGGATTAGTCAGTCACTACTTCCGATATTTATATATTCTGCGCGAAATATGGATGTTGTTAAGATTTTTAGAATTTCATATAGAATTAGTTTGTTTATGTTATTATTTATTATCCTTAGTAGCTATATAGGTATAATTCAAAATTATATTTCGTATTCAGCTACAAGGGAGAGAGAGTATTTAGGATTTAGGTATGCATTATATCCATCTTCTATTTTCTGTAATATAATTTTCTTGAAAGTTTATTTAGAAAAAGAGAATATTTCATGGTTAGCATTAGGTGCCCTATTAATAGGAAACTATGTGTTATTCCAATATACAGATTCTAGATTAACGTTTATATTAGGACTATTATTGCTAATCGTGTCTGCAATGATGAAGAAAATTCCTCCAATAAAAAGATTGGCATTAAATAGAATGTTTATAGGTATATTCTTTTTAGCAGCTTTATTTAGCATATATTTCACTTTAAATTATAATTACTTAAGTGATTGGCAAGCAAATTTAAATGAAGAATTAGGTGGTAGATTAGCGCTTGGATATAGCACTCTGAAATTCTATGGATATGGCTTGTTTGGTAAACAACTTTCATTAGTCGGAAATGGACTAGATGAAGAGGGATTTCTTAATACAGCAACTTATGATTATGTAGATAACTTATATGTTTTAATATTATTAAAAGCAGGAATAATATTTTTGATAATATTTCTAGTAAGTATGACAATAATAATGAGAAAAATATATAGAAGAAAAGATAGTTATCTTTATATTATTTTCATTTTATTAGCGTTGCATGGAGTTATTGATGACTTAATATTATTACCGCAATACAATAGTTTTTGGTTTGTAGTAGGAGAACTATTCGTAAGAAAAAATTTTAATAGTAACACGTAACAGTACAATAATACTAAATTATAAAAAGATAATCAGAGAGGAATAAACATGTACGATTATTTAATAGTAGGAGCTGGATTGTCAGGTGCAATCTTTGCTCATGAAGCAACAAAACAAGGAAAAAAAGTAAAAGTAATAGATAAGCGTGACCACATTGGTGGAAACATCTATTGTGAGAACGTTGAAGGAATCAACGTTCACAAATATGGTGCGCATATTTTCCATACTTCTAACAAAGAAGTTTGGGATTATGTGAATCAGTTTGCTGAGTTTAACAACTACATTAACTCACCAGTAGCAAACTACAAAGGTAAATTATACAATCTACCTTTCAATATGAATACTTTCTATGGATTATGGGGAACTAAGACTCCTGCAGAAGTGAAAGCGAAAATCGCTGAACAAACAGCTCATCTGCAAGATAGTGAACCTAAAAACCTAGAAGAACAAGCTATCAAGCTTATTGGTACTGATGTATATGAAACTTTAATTAAAGGTTATACAGAAAAACAATGGGGACGTAGTGCAACTGAACTACCACCATTTATTATTAAACGTCTTCCAGTACGATTCACATTTGATAACAACTACTTCAATGATAGATATCAAGGTATTCCAATCGGTGGGTACAATGTTATTATTGAAAACATGCTGAAAGGTATTGAAGTAGAGCTTAATGTAGACTTCTTTGAAAACCGTGAAGAGTTAGAAGCAAGTGCGAAAAAAGTGGTATTCACAGGAATGATTGATCAATACTTCGATTACAAACACGGAGAATTAGAATATAGAAGTCTTCGTTTTGAACACGAAGTACTAGATGAAGAGAACTACCAAGGTAATGCTGTAGTGAACTACACAGAACGCGAAGTTCCTTACACACGTATTATTGAGCACAAACACTTCGAAAAAGGTACTCAAGAAAAAACAGTTATTACACGTGAATACTCAGTAGATTGGAAACGTGGGGATGAACCATACTATCCAATTAACGATGCTAAAAATAATGAAATGTATCAAAAATATTTAGAAGAAGCAAAAGGTAAAGATGTTATCTTCTGTGGTCGTCTTGCAGACTATAAGTATTATGATATGCACATAGTAATCGAAAGAGCTCTTAATGTAGTAAGAGAGGAATTAAATAAATAATATAAAAACTGCAATACTTGAAGTTAAACAAGTATTGCAGTTTCTTTTGAGTACACAATTATATATTATTTTTAAAAAATTTATAAAACTCAATGAAATTTATGATGTTTATTTTAGGATAATCTATTTATTTATGGATGAAGGAATATCTATCAACTATTTCCTTGTTATGCTGTCTTCATTGATGATAAATTCATAGCTATAAACGTCTTTATTAGGGTATATAATTATTAGTTTTCTAATATTAGGAATATCTTTAACTTTTGTTAAAAGTATGTGTATGTCTTTAGGAATTCCTCTTATATTTGTTATGAATACTTCTGGATCAACTTGATCAATTTCGTTATATCCGATTACGATTTTATCTATAACTTTAGGTTCAACGTTCTTGTTTATCCCAAAAGTAAGTATACTGTACATTAATTCAGCTATGTTTTCATTACTATATTGTTTAGAATGATTTGAAATGCTCTCTAATAGTTTAGAAAATATATATATAAAGAGTATGGTTAAGAATTCTAAGATAATTAAGACTAATAATCCTATAGCCAACGGCTCATAGAGTTTATTAAGCCTAGTATATTCTAGAATTTTCTCTTTATATGTTTGATTAGTAATTAATATCTTACAAAAACTGTATGTAGATATAAACAATAATCCTATAAAAAGATTTAAAACTAGTTTATTTCTTTTTATCTTGTCATCATTCTCTAAAGTGACAATTTCTTTTGGATAATAATTGTCTAGTTTAATAAATTTTTCTATATTTTCTATTATAGCGAACAATAAACCGAATAAAAATATAACCGGTGCTATAGAAAAATCTGTAAAAAAGAGTAGTCCTAATAAAAAGCTTAGTGTAATTGTGATTATAATTGTTAATATATGAATCAAAACTTGTTCTTTATAGAACCAAAGAAAAAATGCAGTCAAAATGCCAATAAAAATACCAATAAAAAAAATTATTGTATCAATCATATAGTCTTGAAATTTATCATAGTTATCAAAATAAAAAATTAAATTGATGACAAATACTGTGATTATGATGAATTTTAAATATTTTTTTATTAGAGATAAAAATGTTTCATATAAATTTTTAATGAAATCCTTTGATGATACAGGTAAATTTTTAATGAAATCCTTTGGTGATACAAGTAAATTTTTAATGAAATCCTTTGATGACACAAGAACAAGATTTATAAAATTTACAATAGTAAGAACTATAGCAGAAATAATTAATGTAAAAAACCTTATATAATGACTATTTTTTATATTTTTACAAATCTGATATAAGTTTTTAAGTAAATAGATCACCCCTATTGTGATTATTACTACAATATATAAATAACCATATATATTAGGGTTTCCTTTTTGATATAACATTATTGCTAATAAAATGAAAAAAACAGATAATAGACTATATATAATAGCTTTTAACTTTTGAATCATGTACTCTTTATACCTCCCATTTGAAAACAGTCTTAAATGCAGTATTTAAATCAGTCATAAACACCCTATGAATGTCTTTAATATTTCTCACAGGTTGTTCAAGTTCAATAATATTCTTGAATCTTCTTTCGAATTTTTTGTCGCTAAGCATCTCAATAGCTTTCTCGAAGTCGATTCTACCTGAACGTGATGAGCCTATTAGTGTTAATCCTTTTTCTAGGATATCACGTGTATTGATATTTACCTTGTATTCACTAACTCCCATAAGTACTAGGCTCCCTTGTGGTTTGATGTATTGGATTAAGTCATTTATCGCATATCCACTACCATCTCCACCACAGCATTCTACACCGTGGTCGAAAGTTAAGTCTTCAGGAATATCATCAGTAATGTATCTTTCTTTAGCGAAACTGAATAGTTCTAATTTTTCCCAGTGGCGACCTATTACGATTATCTCACACTCTGGAAGAGTGTAGTTTATTATGTTCGCCATAACATAAGCTAGGCTTCCATCACCGATTATCGCTATTCTATCTTTTCTACTATGTGAGTTTTTTAAGAATCTATCCATTGCGTGCATACCGACACTTATGAACTCTGTAATAGCCGCAACAGAGTCTTCCACACCATTATAAGCTACCACTCTATCTTTAGGTAAAGCTACGAACTCTCTCATAAATCCATCGAAGCCACTTGATAGGAAGTGTGTTTCTGGCATGTAGTTTTCATAGAATTCTTCGTCACTTTGTCTTGGTGGTTGGTTAGGTATCATTACTACCTTTTGTCCTACTTTATATGTACCTGTAGGGTCTACGATTACTATCCCTGCACATTCGTGAATAAGTGCCATAGGTAGTTTTTTAGCTAGTACCTTAGGATCTCTTTTCCCTTGGTAGTATCTTTGGTCTGCGTGACATAGTGCCATATAGTTTGGACGGATGATGATTTTATCACCATCATTTATGTTTTCTTCGTTGTATTTTATATTAATAAATTTCGGTTTAATTAATTGATATATTTGATTTATCATATTATTCGTCCTCTAGCATACTCTTAGCTATCTTAAGGTCAGTTACTGTAGTTATTTTGATATTTGAGTATTCTCCCTTAGCTAGTGCTACTTTTTTCCCTTTTATAACGAATATCTTACATGCGTCTGTAAGTATTTGTTTTTCTTCTTCATCTAATGAGTTATATAAGTTTAAGAAATCTAAACATTTGAAACTTTGTGGTGTTTGACCTTGGTAATAGTGAGCCCTGTTTGGAATGTTTGAAATATATTCTCCGTTAGTACTTTCTACGATTGTGTCTACAGCTTCTACTACTGTGTCTACTGCATCACTTTCTTTAGCTAGACGTATGTTGTCTTTAATAATTCTAAGTGTAATAAATGGTCGAACTGAATCATGAGTAACGATAATATCGTCATCAGTTAAAGGTTTATATTCATTAATTCTGTTTATGATATTTTCAATCGTTGTATTTCTATCAACACCACCAGATGTAATAATGATTCTATCAGCAAACGCTGAAACATATTGTTCCACTAAGTCTTCAGCATGAGATACCCAATCTTCATGAACACCGACTACAATCTTTTCGATTTCAGGCTCTAATAAAAACTTCTCAATTGTGTGAATAAGTATTGGTTTTTTACCTAATTCTAGGAATTGTTTTGGCATATTACTTATCCCCATTCTAGTTCCTGTTCCACCAGCTAATAT
>NZ_KQ959980.1:7950-11516 GCF_001553035.1 Gemella haemolysans | reverse complement strand
CTAGTTCCTGTTCCACCAGCTAATATTCCTGCGTATATCATTTTTTTGCTCCTTTAAAATATTTTAAAATTTGTTACTAATTACTATTAATTATAACATGAAAGATTAGATTTTCAAAAAATATTGATAACTAATATTAATACAAAAATAGTTGAAATATAGAGATAAATTCCGTATACTAATGTTAGTAATAAAAATTTAGAAATCTCCTGTGTTTTGGGGGTTCTTATATATGATGAGGAAATATAATGAAAGTAATAAAAAATTATTTATATAACCTTTCGTATCAAATTTTAACTATTATTTTACCAATAATAACAGTTCCGTATGTTACAAGAATTTTTACGAGTGAAGATTTAGGGAACTATGGATTTTATAATTCTATTGTGAGTTATTTCTCGTTATTTGCGATGTTAGGTATTGGGATATATGGTACGAAACAAATAGCGGCAGCTCGAGATGTGAGTAGTACTTTTTGGAATATTTATGCGATTCAGCTTATTGCTAGCTTATTGGCACTTTTTGTGTATGTAATTACATTTGTAAGTATACCTAAAATGAGTGGAATAGTTCCGATAATATTAGGAATAATTCTTCTTACAAAAATGATTGATATTTCATGGTTATTTACAGGGAAAGAGGATTTTAAAAAAATAACATTAAGGAATACTATGGTAAAAGTAGCTGGGGTAATCAGTATTTTTACTTTTATTAAAAGTAGTGAAGATTTATATTTGTATATCTTTTTAATAGTTATCTTTGATTTTTTAGGACAATTTGTCATGTGGATACCGGCGAAAAAATTTATAAAACGCCCTTCTTTTGATACTAAAATTATTAAAAAAAATCTACATCCTATTGTGCTGCTCTTTTTACCGCAGGTGGCAATATCGCTTTATGTTGTATTAGATAGAACATTACTTGGACTTTTGGGGTCATATTCAGATGTTGGAATTTATGAACAAGGGCAGAAATTAACGAGTATACTTCTTACCGTAGTTAGTTCGTTAGGAGCTGTTATGTTACCAAGGGTTGCGAATCTTCTTTCTGAAAGGAAGGAAAAAGAAGCACAAAATATGGTGAGATTTTCATTTATTTTGTATAATCTTATTATTTTCCCAATGATATTTGGTCTTATTGCGATAAATGAAGTATTTGTTAAATTATTCTTAGGACAAAACTTTCAAGATGTAAAATATGTACTATACATTATTGTATTTAACATTATGTTTATCGGTTGGACGAATATTTTAGGATATCAGGTGTTAGTAGTTAGAAATAAAAATAAAGAGTTCATGCTATCAACGACGATTCCTGCTGTAGTCAGTGTTGCTGTTAATATAACGGTTATTCCATTTTTTGGATATATCGGAGCGAGTATAACATCGGTAGTAGTTGAATTTTTAGTATTCGCCATCCAATGGTATTATAGCCGTAATATTATTAATAAGAACTTACTGTTTAATAAAGATTTAGCGAAGATTGTATGTTCATCTCTTGTAATGTTTGGAGTCGTGATGTTATGTAAAATGACATTAGGATTAGACGGAATTATAGGTCTAATAATTTACCTTGCAGTTGGAGGTATCAGTTATCTAGCAATGATATTCTTATTAAAAACTGTTAATATCAGAGAGATGAAAGCAATGCTTAAATAGTGGTCTTGTTTAGAAAGATAATTATATATTTTATAGAAAATCAATTGAGTTTAATCTCGGTTGGTTTTTTTGAATTGAAGAGTTTATAATTCCCATTAGAAAAAAATACTAAATACAGTATAATTAAGGATGAAAAGAATTTGTCTAATTATGAGATAGGAGCAGTTTGGAATGAAAGTTTTTGATACAAAATTAAAAGATGTGAAAATAATAGGGCCTGATGTTTTGAAGATGAACGTGGTTTCTTTACGGAGAGTTATTCTGAAGAGAAGTATAAGCAACTAGGTATAGATTTTAACTTTGTTCAAGACAATCATTCATTATCAGTTGAAGCTGGTGTCGTTCCTGGTTTATATTTTCAAGAGGCAATGCTGCAAAAACAGAGCTTATTAGAGTAGTGACTGGGGAAGTATTAGATGTGGTTGTGGATCTTAGAAAAGGTAGCCCTACATATGGTCAGTGGGAAAGTTTTATCCTTTTGATGAAAATCTATGTTGGAATACCCATATGCATAAGTTCCTTTCTATGAGTGTCGCAATTTATAGTTTAAAGGATTTTATCCTTTTTGTAATAATGTTAGGAATTCTTCGAATTAATTGACAACAAGAAAAGGTATGTGGTAGAATATAGGAAAGTGAATGTGAAATGCTAGTACATTCCAACACGAAAGCCAATTGAACTTGTACTTCAATTGGCTTTTTATATTAATATTTAATATTCACATACAAAGTGAAGAGTATGCGTCGTGTCCTAAAATGGCTACTTTTTCTCGTTGTTATCTTTTAGGAAATAATATTCTATTATCAAAAGAATTACTCCGGATAATAGATTCACAAGAATTTGCGAAATGCTAGTATTGATACCAACACCTCCCTTCTGGGGCAGTAGCCTACCTTTATTATAACATTAGAAATTATGCAAGAAAAGGTTTTCTTGTTGGTATTGAGATTAAAGTTATATTTTTAAGATTATGTTAATAAGAAGAGGAACTGCTGAATTAATTGACAACAAGAAAAGGTATATGATAGAATATAGGAAAGTGAATGCAAGATACTAGTACATTCCAACACGAAAGCCAATTGAAGTGTGAGTTCAATTGGCTTTTTATATTAATATTTAATATTCACATACAAAGTGAAGAGTATGCGTCGTGTCCTAAAATGGCTACTTTTTCTCGTTGTTATCTTTTAGGAAATAATATTCAATTATCAGAAGAATAACTCCGGATAATATATTAACAAGAATTTGCAAAATACTAGTATTCATGCCAACACCTCCCTTCCGGGCAAGTAGCCTACCTTCATTATATCATTAGAAATTATATAAGAAAAGGTTTTCTTGTTGATATTAAGATTAAAGTTAGAATTTTAAGATTATGTAAATAGGAGAAGAAATAGAGGTATATCCCTTCGAATTAATTGACAATAAGAAAAGGCATATGGTAGAATATAGATAAGTGAATTGGACGATTATATTCACATGTGATCACGAAAAGCAACTGAACGGCTATTCAGTTGCTTTTTTATATGTATTAACATACCACTTAGTATGAGAATAGATATTCATACATGAGTGAATAACATGTACGTCGTACCTAAATAGGGCTACCTTTTCTTGTTGTTTTTATCATTTAGGAAATAAAAATGTTCTATAAATAGGAGAATAATTCCTACAAATAATCCAACAAGAATTTGGACGATTATATCGTACATGCGACCACCTCCCTTTTGGGCAAGTAGCCTATCTTTATTATAGCACTAGAAGTCATGTTAGAAAAAGTTTTCTTATTGGTATTGAGATTAAAGTTATATTTTTAAGATTATGTTGATAAGAAGAGTAACTGCTGAATTAATTGACAATAAGAAAAGGTATATGTTAGAATATAGATAAGTGAATTGGACGATTATA
>NZ_KQ959980.1:0-7850 GCF_001553035.1 Gemella haemolysans | reverse complement strand
TAGATAAGTGAATTGGACGATTATATTCACATAAGACCACGAAAAGCAACTGAAGTGCTGTTCAGTTGCTTTTTTTATATGTATTAACATACCACTTAGTATGAGAATAGATATTCATACATGAGTGAATAACATGTACGTCGTGCCTAAATAGGGCTACCTTTTCTTGTTGATATTGAGATTAAAGTTATATTTTTAAGATTATGTTAATAAGAAGAGGAACTGCTGAATTAATTGACAACAAGAAAAGGTATATGTTAGAATATAGGTAAGTGAATGGGAAATGTCTATCAAATTTCATCACGAAAGCCAATTGAACTGCTTTTTCAATTGGCTTTTTATATTAATATTTAATATTCACACACAAGTGAAATATGTGCGTCGTGAGCTAAATGGCTACTTTTTCCTGTGATTATCCTTTAGCAGATAGTATTCTATCAAAAGAAGTATAACTCCTGATATTAAATTCACAGGGATTTGGGTAATGTCTATCATCGTTTCATCACCTCCCTTTCGGGGCAGTGCCTACCTTTATTAAAACATTCGAAATTATTTGAAAAAAGTTTTTTCTCTTTTGGTTATAATAAAAATTATATTTTTAATAATGTATAAACAGAGAAAAAAGAGGAGAAAAAGAGGGGATGTCTTTTGACAAAATTTAAAGAATATGAAATAATTAAGATGTATATATTGTAAATATTAATTTATATAGTTACATTTTAAACGACGACGATTAGTTAACTATAAATTAAATGATTTTAAAAAAACGTATTACGAGTCGTTTATTAACTTTTTTATTATAAAACCAGGTACAAAAGCTGTGCCTGGTTTTTAATTTTTATTATAAATTTTATATAAAATATTAAATAATAAATCCATTTATATTATACTTATAAAAACGTTATATCTGAAAATTACCTTTGTTTTTCAGATAATATATGTTAAAATATAGAAATATACTTTAAATACACTTAAAAAAGATAGGAGAAGAAGGAATGACACTGACTAAAAAGGCAGCTGTAAGTGTGCTGAGTGCAGCATTACTACTAGGAAATATCAGTACATTTAATTATGGAGTATCATCGAAAATAACACTAGCTCAAGAAGAAAAAAAAGATGAGCTATCGAATGTTTCAAAAAGTGAAGAACATAAGTTTCAAGATGATGATAAGGTAAAAGTAATTGTTAAGTTAAAGGGCGATGTTGATCCCAATAAGTTAAAAACTAAAGAAGGAATTAAAGAAGTTACAGAATCAACAAAAGCACCTAGAGAAAAGGCATTAAAAGATATTAAAGATAAAGGTATCGATTATGAAAAACTGTTTGAGTATGATACATTGATGAATGGTTTTGCCTTAGAAACTACATTCTCAAATGCTAAAAAAATTCAAGAGTTGGATTTTGTAGACACTGTTGAAATAAGTGTTAGCTACAATAAACCAGAAAATGTAGTGAGCAAAGAAGAGAAAAAAGAAAGCACTGAAGCTAATGATTTTTCTAAAGCTTTAGATAGTTATAATCTTATTAATATACAACCTCTTTGGAATAAAGGATATAGAGGACAAGGAAAAGTTGTTGCAGTATTAGATTCAGGACTTGATCCGAATCATCCAGTGCTTAGATTATCAGATAATTCAAAATCTAAATATAAATCTAAAGATGAAATTGAAAAAATAAAAAAAGAAGCGGGTATAGACTACGGTAAGTGGTATAGTGAAAAATTACCCTTTGCATTTAACTATAACGACTGGGATAATGATATTAAACAAAGTGCTTATAAATCACACGGTATGCACGTTGCTGGGACTGCAGTAGGTAATCCTAAGGAGAAATTTACAAATGGTGATTATGTAACAGGTATAGCACCAGAAGCGCAGTTGATTTTTATGCGTGTATTCTCGGATACCAAAAATTCAGGAACAGAGTCTTATATCTATACAAAAGCTATAGAAGATGCTATTAAACTTGGTGCTGATACGATAAACCTAAGTTTAGGTTCGCCAGCTGGTTCAGTAGTAGAAGTAGGTGACGGTTTAGTTCGTGCGATGGATGTTGCGAAAAAAGCTGGTGTTAATATAGTTGCAGCGGCAGGAAATAATGCGTTCTTCGCTAGTGGACAAACAAACCCAAGTGCAGCTAATCCAGATTATGGAACTGTAGGAAGACCATCGGTTTCTGAAGATGCGATTTCTGTAGCGAACATAAGCAACAGTGTTCTTAACAGAGAAGTGGCGAATATCGAGCAACTTAAAGACAATGCTGACTTTGATAATGGAAAAATGCCAATTTTTAGCTATACTAAACAATTTGAGAAGAGAGCGTACGACTATGTATATGTTGGAGTTGGTAAAGCTGAAAACTACGCTGACAAAGATTTAACTGGAAAAATCGCCCTTATCCAACGTGGTGGTAATAGCTTTGAAGAAAAAGTTAAACTAGCTAAACAATACGGAGCAGCTGGAGCGGTAATCTACTTCAATGAAGGAGACACTATTTATAACTTAACGTTAAATGGACAAGATAAAGATTTTCCTGTAGTAACAACTTATTATAAATTTGGTAATGAACTTTCTGCTCATGAAGGGGAATATAAAATAACATTTAATGGTGCTTGGGATAAACAAGACAATCCTAAAAAAGGTGAATTCGATGAATCTACTGGTTGGGGAATGAGTGTTGATGGATACTTAAAACCTGATGTAACAGCACCAGGTGGAGATATCTTATCATCTTATAATGATGGAAGATATGGTCTAGATAGTGGAACAAGTATGGCTTCTCCACACGTTGCGGGAGCTATAACTCTTGTGAAACAAGTATTATCAGAAAGATTCCCGAACTTAAGTGCTGAAGAAATTCAAGGCTTAGCGAAGAGATTAATCATGAGTACGGCGACTCCAATGGCGTATTCTGATGCTTATACAACAGCATATAGATCACCACGTCTTCAAGGTGCAGGGTTAATCGATGCGAATAAAGCTGCTTATGGAGATCTTTATGTGACTGGAGAAAACAACTACGGAAGTGTTTCTCTAGGAAATGTTGGAGATAAATTTACTTTTAAATTAGTATTACATAATCTATCAGACAAAGCTCAAAACTTACAATATGCAGCTCACCTAACTACAGATAACTACTATGGCGAAGATGCTGGAGTAGATTGGAATGGTAAACTTACAATGACTCCTAAGAAGTTGTTGACGACTGATTGGGCTACTGTAGAAGTTCCAGCAAAAGGTGAAAAAGAAGTAGAAATTACCGTAGATGCTACGAACTTCAAAGAAGAACTAGAAAAAGTATTTACTAATGGTTATTATCTAGAAGGATTTGTAACTTTCTATGATGAAGAAAGCGCATTAAAAGCAAACATTCCATTTGTAGGATTTAAAGGTCAGTTCCAAAATCTACCAGTATTAGAAAAACCAATATATTCTATGAAAAATGGAGAAAAACCAACATATGAGTATGGTTATACTTCAAACCCTAATAACTGGGATTCATTAACAGAGATGAACTTCACAGGAGTGTTAACAACTTATAAAGAAGATAAAAAAGATAAGAGAACACTAGCAGGAGCATATGTAAATCCTGTTACTGGTGAAAGATTCTTTACTGATAAAATTTTCTTCTCGCCGAATGGTGATGAGATTTATGATGAGATAGGAATGAGAGGGGTATTCTACCGTAACTTCGAAAACCTAAAACTTTCAGTATATGCTAAAGACGATGTAGAACGTAAGAACCCACTTTACCAAAATGGTAATGGTTCTGGTAATAAAAACTTTTACAATAATACTGGTAAGAAGTACACATCATTAACTATGACAAACTGGAAAGGTGTTGACAATAACGGTAACCCTCTTCCAGACGGTGAGTATCAATATGTAGTTTCTTATAGTGCAGCAGTAAGTGGTGCAGATATGCAAGAGACAACATTCAATGTAGTAATCGATAGAAAAGCTCCGAAAATCACAGGTGCTAATGGTGGTTACTATGATGAAGCAACTCGTAAATTCACACCATATCCAGTACTAGAAGATGGAAGTGGAGTATTCTATAAAAAATTAAGTTATGGTAAAAATACTATTGCGGCAAATGAAGATGGAAGTTACACAATTCCAGAAGGTGTAGAATTAAAAGATATTACTTTTGAAGTAAAAGACTTTGCAAACAACAAAGACAGTATTAATTTATCAAATGTTGAAGGAAACGGTAAAGGAAGTCTAGAAGTAGAAGTTAAGAAAGGTGATGGAACTGGAAATAATTCACGTCGCTTACGTTATAAGATCACTAATGAAAAAGGTGAAATCATAGGTGAAGACTTCTCTAGAAATAAACGTACTTACCAAGCATTACCATTCGGTAAATATACTGTTGAAGTAGTTATGGTTGATGGAGAGTACAAGCTACTTACACCATCAAAAGTTGATTTTGAAATAACAAAAGAGAAACCAACAAAAGAGGTTGAATTTAGAGTTGATGAAATTAGTAGAAATGCTACAGAAATAAGCTTTGATAAACAAGTGCCAGCAGGAACAAAAGTTTATGCAGTAGCTCAAGATGGTACTAAAATATCACTTCCAACAAGTTTATACGGAAAAAATGCTTTCCAGAAAAACTTAGAAAATGGAACATACACAATTCAAATAGTAACACCAGAAGGATATACTCCAGCAGAAAACAATTTTGAATTAGTAGTAAAAGATGGGCACAACAAAAAACAAGTTGTCTTAAACGTTGCAGAAAAAGTAGCAAGTGTAGGAACTGCTGAGAACTCTAAAGCACAAGGTACAGTGGATTTCACTGAGAAAAAACTTTACAATAATTACAAACTAGTTGTAACAGAGCCAACTGCAGAAGAGAAAGCAAATATTCAAAAACAATTAACAGAAGGTAATGTAGACTTAAGCAAATATGATGTCGAATACTTTGGAATTCATATCGTAGATGCAACAGGAAAAGAAGTTAAAGTTCCTGGTGATAGAACGGTAACTTTAGATTTAGCGAAAGCTCCAGAGCGCTTCTTCCATGAAAAAGATGGAAAATTAACAGCTGTAAGTAGTGTTAATTATGCTGATGGTAAGCTTACATTTACTACTGATAGCTTCAGTAACTTTGTAGTATTAACTCCAAAAGATGCTCCAGTAGAGAAGAAAGCAGAAGTGAATAAAGCAGAGCTTCAAAAAGCAATAGAAGCGGATAAAGCGTTAGATGAAACTAAAGAGTACAAAAATGCAACTATTGAAGCTAAAGATGCATACAATAAAGCATTAGAATCAGCTAAGAAAGTTCTTGAAAACGAAAATGCAACTCAAGAAGAAGTAAATAGTGTGGTAGCAAGCCTAAACGCAGCTAAAGTAACATTAGCTAATTCACAACAACCAGAAGTGAAAAAAGAAGTAGACAAAGCTAAATTAATTGAAAAATTAAAAGAAACTGAAAAACTTCAAACTGAGGTTAAATTCAAAAATGCTGGACAAGATAAAAAAGATAACTTCGTAAATGTTATAAAAGAAGCGACAGCAGTTCTTGACAACAAAGATGCAACTGAAAAAGAAGTTGCAGCTGTGTTAGAAAAATTACAACAAGTTGAAAATGTTCTTGATGGTAAAGAAGTAGAAGTTCTGAAAAAAGAGGATCCGAAACCAGCAGCTGAAGAACCTAAGAAAGAGGAGCCAAAACCGGCGGCTGAAGAGCCTAAGAAAGAAGAGCTGAAACCAGCAGCTGAAGAACCTAAGAAAGAAGAGCCAAACCCAGCGGCTGAGACTCCAAAAGAAGAGTTGAAACCAACAACTGAAGAACCTAAGAAAGAAGAACCGAAACCAGCAGCTGAGACTCCAAAAGAAGAGCTGAAACCAACAACTGAAGAACCTAAGAAAGAAGAACTAAAACCAGCAGCTGAGACTCCAAAAGAAGAGCCGAAACCAACAACTGAGGAACCTAAGAAAGAAGGCAACAAAACTCAACCAGAAACACCAAAAGTAGATAAGAAAAACCTAAATGAACAACTAAGTCATTTAGCAGAAGTCAAAGAGAAAGATAGTTTTGAAAGTGCAAGTGCAGAAGATAAGAAAGCTTATCTAGATGCAGTTCAAAAAGCACAAGAACTATTAGCTTCGGCAACGGCTACTCAAGAAGAAGTAGATAAAGCATTAGAAGCATTAAAAGAAGCGGAGAAAAAAGTTTCTAAAAAATCAATTAAAGATATCCTAGGTGGTTTTGTTGGAAAAGAAACTAAGAAAGAAAGTACATTTAATCTAGATGAAGATTTCGGAAAAGTTTCAAAATCTAATTCATTACTACCGAAAACAGGATTAGATAATAATGCGACAGTTTATGCTGGAATTGCAGTACTAGCTTTAGTAGGGCTAACTGTTTACGTAAAACGTCGTAAACAAAAATAAGATAAAATATATCGACTTCAAAAGTTAGAGTTTATTCTCTAATTTTTGAAGTCGTATTTTTATGTTAATGAATCACTGTATCTATGAGTTTGTATAAAAACTTTTTAAGATCTGGAGCTTTTTCGTTAACCTTTGAAAAAATTATAGCACGCCTCAATTATAGACACATGTTTAAGTAAGGTATATAATAATAAGTGACATGGAGGAACTATTTAGAATATGGAAAAACTAGATTATTTAATAAAAACACTAAATTCAGAAATAGAAATACCGGAGACGGAACAAGAAAAGAAAGATTTATTTAGATCCTTAATGAACACGTGGAAAGTGTCGGAGTTACCGAGTGAATTCTATGAAGTTCAAGATGAGTATTTACAAGAGATTCTAAATGCTAAAGGAATAACAAGATTAGAAGATTTAACTGAAATCGATGAGAATATTTACCTATGGCAAGGGGATATTACAACGCTACAAGTAGATGCTATAGTTAATGCGGCGAACAAGGCTCTATTAGGATGTTTAATTCCTCTGCACAGATGCATCGATAATGCCATTCACACGCAAGCAGGACTACAACTTAGAAAAGAATGTGATGATATTATAAAAGCACAAGGAAGTTTTGAAAAAACAGGACAAGCTAAGATAACAGCAGGATATAACTTGCCAGCTAAACATGTTATTCATACTGTTGGGCCAATAATATATCGTATTGTTGAAGATGACGATAAGGAATTACTTGCATCATGTTATAGAAATTCTTTAAAACTTGCTTTAGAGAATAATCTTAAGAGCATTGCTTTTTGTTGTATAAGTACCGGAGAATTTAGATTCCCGAATGATCTTGCTGCTGAAATAGCGGTAGCTGAGGTTAAGAAGTTCTTTAGAGAAAACCTGGATGCTGATTTAAAAGTAGTATTCAATGTATTTAAAGATTTAGATAAGAAGTTATATGAAGGATTGTTAGGTTAAGAGAATTGAGAGAGGGAGTGGCTCAAAAATCGTGATTTCGAAGAAAAAAGATTTTGTTGAGTCAGCCCCGCACAGTTTATTAGATATCTAAAAAGCTTTTATATAGCGGATTTAGATATCAATAAACCACTGGGTCTATGAGTTATCATATACACTATTTAAAATTTAGGACTTTTAGCTTAGCCATAGGTATCAAATTTGTGATATTTAGAAAACTAAACAATAAGTAATTAAAAATAGAGTTTCGGTTTTATGATTTAAATTGTTATCTTAACTTGTAAAATGATAATATCTCTCCAAAATTTGCCTAAATTCTGGGGGCTATTATCAATTTATTGATTTATATATTTACTTGTGTTAAAATAGATTTATAAAGAGGGCACCGTTTTAAAGACGGCGACTCAAGAAAATAATTTTTTAAAATAACTATCTTACTCGGTCAAAGGGTACTGAACCCAAAAAATTGGACAAAATATT
>NZ_KQ959979.1 GCF_001553035.1 Gemella haemolysans | reverse complement strand
CCTGCTGAAACTGTTAAACCAGCTCCGGCTATACCTACTCCTTCTTTACCAGATGTGAATAAAGTAGAAAAACCTACTGAAGCTGTCAAACCAGCTCCAGTTATTCCAACCCCTACTTTACCTGAAGTGAAAAAAGAAGAGAAACCAAAAGTAGAAGAAACGATTGTAAGACCTAGCATTTTATCTTTTGCAGGTGTACAATTTGAAACTAGTGATGGATTTATTTTATCTGATGAAAGTATAATAACACCAACTTCAACAGGTATTTTAGTAGTTCATAGTGGGCATCAACATTTTATATTCTATAAACAATTAGTTAATTCTAAGTGGGAAAAACTTATTCCTTATCAATATTTGAATAAAGCAAAAGATGAGTATGCTGAATTAGAAAAAGAAGTTAATGACAAAATTAATTATCTTTCTAAAAAGAATAATATAGCTAAAGATAAATTTAGTTATGTTATTACTTCAAACGGGGATGCAATTTCATACAATGGAAAAACGGAATTGTTAAAAGATATAAATATCAAAGAAAATATAGAGACGAATAATTCGAATACTCTAGACACTGAAGTAAATAATTCTTCAAATAATGATTCAAGCAATAATTCTGCAACTACTAATACAGAGACACCGAATAATTCAGCAGAAGGGAAAAATGAAAATACAGTAGAGGAAAAAGAAATTGAAGAAAAAATCGATTATGTTGCTAAACAATTAAATATAGATAAAAGTTCTATAAAATTAATTGAAACAGCAGAAGGTAAGGCGGTGGTATATCCACATGGAGATCATAGCCATACTATATTGATTAAAGACATAGATACATCAAAACCTTTGGCAGATCCACATAGTAATTCGGGAGCTGAGACGCTGAAAAAATTAGGATTTGATGATGATATTATTCATGATATTCAACACGCATCAGCTGATACTGATTTTCCTGCACACGAGACAAATCTAGAGAGAATGAAAGAGTGGTTGAAAACTGTTAAGTATCTAAACATAGGTCAAAACAAAGATCCACTTAAAAGAAATGGATTGGATCTTATGCCAAATATTGAAGTTCTAGGTATTGGATATACTTCTATCGATGACATAACACCTGTTTATAAATTCAAAAAATTGAAACAATTATATGTATCAAGAACTGGTATTAAGGATTATTCATTTATAAAAAATATACCAACACTAGAAGGGATTGATTTCTCTGAAAATGATATACAGGATATCTCATTCTTAAAAGATTATCCGAACTTAAAATTAGTCTCTGCAGCAGGAAATAATATTGAGAATATTGATGTACTAAAAAATCTTACTAATTTAGAGTCATTGAATTTAGACAATAACAAAATTAAAGATATCTCTGCTCTAAAAGATTTAAATCACTTAAGAGCAGTTAGCCTTGAAAATAATAATATTACAAAATTAGATGCATTGAGTAGTAAAAATGAATTAGAACGTTTATTCTTATCTAATAATAGTGGCTTAGAATTAGCAACTCTTAAAAATGATAGTTTAGAGCAATTAACAGTAAACAATACTAATATTAGGGACTTAAGTGTTGTTTCTAACTTACCTAAGTTGAAAAAAATAGTGGCAAATGATAATAAAATAACAACATTATCTCATTTGAAAAATGCTAAAGTTTTAGAAAGTGTAGAAGTTAACAATAATAAGATTGACAGTTTAGATTTTGAGAATAGTACAATTACAAGTCTAGAAATTAAAAACAATAAATTAGAAGAAATTAATAACATTAATAAACTATCTGCGCTTGAAAATCTAGATGCTAGTGGAAATAAAATTAGTGAGTTTCCATCTAATAAACAAAATAAATTGATTAACTTAACGGTTAATAACAATGTTATTAGAACAATGGAAAATGTAAATAATCTTACAGCACTAAAATACTTAACAATGTCAAATAACTATGTATCTACATTAGCATTAAAAGAAAAAAATAAAACTTTAGAATACCTAGATATAAGTCATAATACTGTTCCAAAAGAAGAGTTAGAAATTCCAAGTGGTGGGAATATTCCAAAAGGAATAATGAGTAATTTTGAAAAAGTCGAAGGTGGAGACATAAAAGAAAATTATACTTTATCTGTAGACTATATTACGGAACAGGCAGAAAAACTACAGGAAGAGATATTAAAACTTAAAGATGAGAAAAAACTGGCTCCAGAAGTTGCTGATGAATTAAAACAAAAAGCTCGTATTATCTATCTTGATATGTCTTACAGCGTAGATCAAAGTAGAAATAAACAGATTGATTTAGAAAAACAATTAAGTGAAATAAGAAAACAAGTTAAAGATAACCTAGTTACTCCAACTGCTGAGGATACGAATAAAGAAACTTCAGTAACGGAGCCGTCTAATAGTGAGGTAAACCATGATTTAGAAACACATAATCATACTGAAACCGAAGAACACGATTTTGTATTCGATGTGAATAATATAGTTAGTGAAGAAGGTGATGGATATATTGTAAAACATGGTGATCATAATCATTTTGTTAAAAAATCTGATTTATCAGCTAAACAACTAGAAGAAGCAAAAGAATTTTTAGCTAAGAAAGATGAAGCAACAACAACCGAAGATAAAGCAACTATAGATAGTAAGAAAAATTATATTGCATTATTTTACGGAATAAATGTAAGTGATATTAGAGTTGAGAGTAATACGTTAGTATTTAATTATAACGGTGTTCCTAAACGTCTTGCACTTAGTGATATAACTGTTCCAGTGATGAGCTCAGATTTAGAAGGAGATTTTGAAAAAGAAATAACAGCATTGGCAAGTAGTATGAACACAACAGTTGAACATATACAGGTTCAAGATGGTCAAATGATAGTAAATCATGGTGATCATAGCCATTATTATCCGATTAAGAGTCCTGGATGGAGACTATATAATCAAAACAAAATACCTTATATAGATATTCCTAAAGTAAATGGAAATATTGATGAAGCTGTAGTCAATAGCAGATTAACAGAATTAGAAAATAAAGCTCAGACAGTACTTGCTAATAATCCAGTGAAATTAAGAAAAGTACTAAATTGGTTGAATAACTTTAGAGAAGTTAGCTTAGCCTGGCATGTTACAGCAACAGATGGTTATTTACAAGCGTTAGATAAATTTGAAAAAACTCAAATAGATATATAGTCTATATCGCAACATATAAAGTAGTGAATTGAGAGGAGAGAATCTTAATTCACTACTTTTTTGTACTTTAGTAAAATTAAGAAATGCCAAGAGAGTCTAAAAGATCTCTCTTGGCATTATCATGAAAAGAAAAATTATATTTGATAGGGTATAAAACTAATCTCTTTCAATTTTAGTGATTCCGCGCATGTATGGACGAAGAACTTCTGGTACTGTGATAGAACCATCTTCATTTTGGTAGTTTTCAATTATAGCCGCTAGACAACGTCCTACCGCTAATCCAGAACCATTTAATGTGTGAAGGAATTCAACTTTTCCAGTGTCTTCACGTTTGAAACGCATATTTGCACGACGTGCTTGGAAATCTGTACAGTTTGAACAAGAACTGATTTCTTTATAAGCGTTATAACTTGGTAACCATACTTCGATATCGTAAGTTTTAGCACTAGAGAATCCAGTATCTCCAGAACATAAAGTAATTACACGATATGGTAAGTTTAATTTTTTAAGAATATTTTCAGCATGTCCAGTCATTATTTCTAATTGTTCATATGAATTTTCAGGTTTAGCGAAACGAACCATTTCTACTTTATTAAATTGGTGAAGACGGATTAATCCACGAGTATCACGACCAGCGCTTCCTGCTTCAGATCTGAAACAGATACTGAATGCTGTAACACCTTTTGGTAACATATCTTCAGTTAAGATTTCTCCATTGTAGTAGTTTGTTAATGGAACTTCTGCAGTAGGGATAAGAGTTAAACCTTCAGATTCTACTGTATATACGTCTTCAACGAATTTAGGGAATTGACCTGTACCGAATAGAGCAGTTCTATTAACTAATTGAGGTACCATAAATTCTTCATATCCGTGTTCAACAACGTGAGTATCAATCATAAAGTTAATTAGTGCACGCTCAAGTAATGCTCCGGCTTTTTTGTAGAATACGAATCTGCTTCCAGAAATTTTAGATGCACGTTCGAAATCTGCAATATCTAATTCTTCAACTAAATCCCAGTGAGCCTTCGGTTCAAAATCAAACTCTCTTACTTGTCCAATACGGCGAACTTCGATGTTCTCATCCTCATCTTCACCAATAGGAGTCTCATCAGAGATAAGGTTAGGGATTCTAATAATTTTTTCATTAATTTCTTCAGCGATTTGTTTAACTTCAATATCACGAGTTGTAATTTCATCAGAAACGTGTTTCATATCTGCGATTACATCTGAAGCATCTTCACGTTTTCTTTTTAAGATAGCAATTTCTTCACTTTTTTTGTTGCGAAGTGCTTTTAAATCTTCTACTTGTACAAGTAGCTCACGACGTTTTTTATCTAAGTCGATAAGTAAGTCAACTACATCTGTTTCTAAGTTTCTTGCTGCTAACTTTTCTTTTACCATCTCAGGATTTGCTCTGAATAATTTAATATCTAACATAATTGTATGCTCCTTCTAAATAATTTATTTTGATTGAATCTTTACAAGTAAAATAAAAAGTCCCTTACGTCAAAGACGCAAGGGACGATTAATTTATATACCGTGGTTCCACCCAAATTCAATCTAAAAGATTCTTGAAATTTAATTTAATTTGATATTATTTATAGTAGAATTTTAAAATAAACAATAAGTACTTTCAGCATTTGTACTCTCTCTGGGAATGTTCTTAGATTAAAACATGTCTATAATCAAATTTTATATATTTATTTAATATAATTTTACTCTATTTTTATCTTTTTTGTCAAGTCTTTTTAGATTATTTTTCTTCTGTTGAATTATTTGAAGTTTCTTCTGTTGGAGTAGTTATGTTGTTAGAAGATTCTTCTTTTTCTGTGTTGTTTTTTGGTTCTACTGTAGTTGTATTACTATTGCCATTAGAAACTTCGTTTTCTGAGTTAAGAGTCGTACTATTTTTATTTTCTGTTGAAGCTTCTTTTGGTTTAGCATTTGCTAATAATGCAGCAAGTAATCTATCGATATCATTAATTAATATCGTTTCAGCTTTTCCGCCAAGTGTGAAGTTCACCGCTTTTCCATATGGTGTTTCAATAATATTTAATGAATCTGTAGAAAGTTTAAAGATTCCTGCAAGTAAGTTTACTTTTGCAGTTTCTTCTGGAGTAAGTTCTACTTTTTTATTATCTGTCGTATTATTTTCTTCTTTAGGTGTACTTACTTCATTGTTTGGTTGATTTCCAGTGTTACTGTCATTGTTTGTGTTATTATCTTTTTCTTCTGGTTTCACTTCAGTGGCTGGAGTAGCAGATTCAGGTTTCTCTGTTGTTTTATTTGCATATTTTTCAAAATCTGCTTTATCATATTTGGCATTAGAGAATTCAATTGGGAATGAAGGATCGTTAGCTTCTTTAGTGAATTGATCAGCTGAAGAGCGTAGTGTTACACCATCACTGTCAGTTTCATTTAATTTATTATATTTTTCACCGAATTCAACTTTTGAACTTTCATTGTGTTCTAGCGCGTAGTGAAGAGCGTTTTTAGCATTAATAAGTCTTGTTACAAGTGTTCTCATTGGTGTTTTAGTGATGAATGCTTGAGATTCATAAGAATCTTTTACAAGAGAAGCAAGTTCTTCACGTAGTTGGTTATCAATTTTATCACTATCTATATTTTCTAAGAAGTATTTAATGTAACTTACAGTTGTAATACTTTCACGATCTTCGAATTTTTGAAGTTCATCTAACATATGACTAACTTTGTTTAGTGTATTAGCATCTTTATTTGAGCTAGCTTCATTTAACTCGTTAGTTAAGTCAGTTTTTGAAAGACCATATTTTTCAATATCAGTGTCTTTGATTCTATTTAGTAGAGTATTATATTTTTTAACTAATTCATCATTTTTAGAAGTATCCGCATTAGCTTTTTCTTGGATGTATTTTTTGTCAAAATCATTTAACATCGCAAGATATCCATTAGTAGAGTTAGTTGGTAATTCTTCTATTGTTGCACGTAATTGATCTAGTGCACGATTTACACGGTTTGCTTGTTTTTTATCATTGCTGTGTTTAGCAAGGTTATTAGCTTTAAGTTCCTCGATACGTTTGAATACAGCTTCTTTATCGAAGTCTCCAGAAACATAGTTTCCTGTGATATTAGGAATTCTATTTTTGTAATAGATGTCTGCTCCTTTAGATAAAATTTTAACAAAGTGATCATGATCTCCATGAGGAATTACAAATTTATCGCCATCACGTTTAATTTTATCTGCAGGAATACCTGTACGTTTTGATAAGGCAAGTAATTCATTTTCAAAATCCACTTCATCGTCACCTGTAACCTCTGGAATATGGAATTTCTCACGAGGAATTAGGTATGGGTGAATATGTGTTGGATCATAAGCGTGAGCTGGTTCATTAAATACGAAGAAATCTTTTGTCACTTTAACAGCTTCTTTTGGTACACCGTAGACTTCAGCGATGTAATTAATTTGTTTTTGAATTTCTTCAGTAATATTTACGTCAGTCTCATCAATATGAATTGCATTTAATAATACAGTGTGACTATGATCACCATGAGGATAAGTTAATGCTTGACCGTTTTCAGTTTCTACTAATTTAATAAGTTTAGGGTCAATTCCTAGTATTTTAGCAAGATGATTAATTTTTTTAATTACTTCTTCAGAATAATTTTCTTTATTTTCTGTATTATTTTCTTCTTTGTTGTTTTCTGCTGGCTTTTCAGTAGGAGCCTCAGTTACATCGTTAACATTAATATTATCTAATAATGTTGTTTTACCGTCATATGAAAGAGCATCTCCTTGTGCTGTAGATACATATTTAATTGTGTTTTTATCGATGTTATTTTTGCTTGATAAGTAATTTATTTTTTCAGTTACTTTGTCTTCTAATTCTTTATACTCTTTTTTAGCTTGTTCTAAATATTTTTCAGGAATTAATTTTTCAAATTTAGAATTCACTAGTTGCTTATAGTATACAAAATGTTGGTGTCCATTATGATCAATCACTAATCCTAATGAAGTCGGAGTACCAACAGTATTTTCATTTAAAATAAATCCATCACTAGTTTCAAATTGTACACCTGCAAATGATAAAACGCTAGGTCTTACAACTGGTTCTTCTACTTTTGGTTTCTCTTCGTTTTTCACTTCAGGTAAAGAAGGAGTAGGGATAACTGGAGCTGGTTTGACATCTTCAACAGGTTTTTCTACTTTATTCACTTCAGGTAAAGTTGGTGTAGGAATAGCTGGAGCTGGTTTGACAGTTTCAGCAGGTTTCTTTACTTTATTCACATCTGGTAAAGAAGGAGTTGGGATAGCCGGAGCTGGTTTAACAGTTTCAGCAGG
>NZ_KQ959978.1:472-726 GCF_001553035.1 Gemella haemolysans | reverse complement strand
GCTAAGTTCCTTATTTCTAATTCATTTATATCAGAATTGAATGAAAAATCAAAATCATCTAATGATCTATTATAAGGGAAATTAGCTACTTTAATCATAGATTCTTTTACATTTTGCTTTTTCACATCTACTTCATAATCTGTTAGTTTCAATAGAATATCTATTACCGACATTGTTCTATTTTGAGTTAGTTCTATTATCTCATCTAGTCTGTGGTTGAATTGCTTTAAATTAAGATATTCTAAATTCTCTTT
>NZ_KQ959978.1:0-372 GCF_001553035.1 Gemella haemolysans | reverse complement strand
TATATCATTCCAAGTGTGTTTAACAAATTGCTCATAATGAGCTTCTTTATAATTTAATTTTTTTTCACTTAATAAATGACTTACTACCAATTTCATGTTATCATATAGGTATAAATAATTATCTTCTACTTGTAGATTTAGTTTCTTACCTATATATTCAATTGGTACCGAATATTGATTGGACTTGTAAGAAATCATTGCTTGTTTATTTACTTTTACTTGTAGGGTTGTTATTTTATAGCGATTCCTTATTTTCTCATGTGGTAATGGTAGTAAGGAATCTTTTTCTTTTTGTAAACTGATTATTGGAATCTCTCTTGTTGTTTGATGCACTTGTAGGTTCCATCTCATCATTATTTTATTCACCAATTC
>NZ_KQ959977.1 GCF_001553035.1 Gemella haemolysans | reverse complement strand
ATGACTGCTGGGGCTTTTTCTGTCGCTGGAGTTTCAGCATTGATAACATTTGCTTTAAATCCATACTGAGTATTGATAGTATTTGCTTCACCTGCAACATCATCAAACGCTCTGTTACCACCTTGTTTTACAGTAGCACTTGCAATTTTTCCGCTATCATCTTTGAATTTGATATCGAATGAGTTTTCTTCTCCAGCATATACATAAACTTCCTTAGTATCTTTATTAGAGTATGGAATCTCTACTGTTGGTGCTACTACTGGAGCTGCTGGAGTTGCTGGAGCTGCTGGAGTTGTTGGATTTACTAGATATGCTACTGCAATCTTATCTTTTGATCCATCAGGATAAGTGATAGTAAGGTTCCCTTTTTCATCCACACTGTATTGTGAATCTGCTGGAAGACTTGGGTTAGCAGCTTTAACAGAGGCGATAACCTTGTTCTTATCATCTTCACTAAGATTATTAGAATTCGCAACATCTAATTTTGTACCTGCAACTGGTTCATACTTTTTAGCAACCTCAAGAACTGTAACAATGATATGTCGATCGATTTGTGCCCTATCTTCGCTTGTTGGATCTGGACTTCCAATAACTCTAAAAGTAATCGTCTTATCTCCAAGAGGTTGGTTCCATGCAACAGTACCTTCGGCTTTAGCATCGCTATTTGTTATTTTTGAACTGCCATTATCTTCTAATCCACCCGATGGTTTTACCCCTGCGATATTAAAAGCTGTTTCTTGAGTAATCCCAAAATAACGCAAGGCTGTCCCGGCAGCTGCACCTGTTAAACTAAGGTGATCTCCACGATAAAGTGTCACCTTTGTCGCATTGGTCATCATTTGTAACTGATAATAAGGAATGGTAGTCTTTGGTATGTTCTCAATCGGAGTTGGTGTTTTTGTAACCGTAATCGGTGCACTCTTAGCTGACTCTTTACCACCTGCTGGTGTTGAAGTCGCTGTAATCTCTCCTGCTGGAAGACTGTTTGTAGGGTGAACAGTTGCTACACCTTGAGCATTAGCAACAGCTTCACCGATCACAACACCATCTGTGTTGTAAAGCTTAACAGTTGAACCTGCTGGTGCTTTTACTGTCACATCAGCTGGCGTACTTGCTTTACCTGCCAAATCATTGACAATTTCTGGACCGCTAGTTGTTGCATCTGCTGCTGGAGTGGTTGGTTTTGGTGTTTCTGGTTGTGGTTTTGGTGTTTCTGGTTGTGGTTTTGGCGCTGGAGTCTCTTCTTTTGGAGCTTCTTCAACGTTACGTGACTGCCATCCTTGAAGACTTGAATAGCTACCTTCTTGCATATTAGAGATAACTTTAGCTGTTGTTCCAGCTTTCATATCTTTGTTCAATGCCAAATTGATCGTTGAGTAGAACTTGCCATCTTCACTTGAAGTAACGCTTGCAAGTGCACTGCTTGAAGAGTTCACTTTCCAGTTACCTGGAATAGCATCACGTTTAAGCCCAACTTCTTTAGCGTTGCCATCAGCGTCCGTGAATTGGAAGTAAGCTGCTCCTGCATCGTGTGGCACTTTCAAGGTAACGTTTCTATCATTTTCAACAAGATTATTCTGTTGTTTTGATTTAGATGATGGAACGATTTCTGAGTGACCTAGAGAGATGTTTACATCTGTATCAGCACTTTCTACACCACTAACCGTTTGGCTAACGCTAATCTTATCCCCAGCAACTAACTGTGCACCACCAGTAGTATTGCTATTCAAACCAAAATCAAGTGGGATTGACCATTGGCCGTTTGCTGCAACTTGAGTTTGCTTAGCAGTTTTACCATGACTCTTAAGATTGATGATAGCACCTGGCTGACCTGTACCTGACACGGTTGTATCTGTAGAAGCTACTGTAGGCACTGTAATCGTGTCATTTGTTTGGGTATAGGTGTTGTTCACTCCTGGTTGTGGTGCCAGTCTTGATGAGATATTAACACCACCTTCTGGGAATTCTGACATACGACTTTTAATAGCTGCTGTACCATTTAACCCAGCATTTTCTAGTGTGGTTTTTGCAGGAGCTGTTGCAAAACGAGCAAACAGATTGTGGTTGGTACCTTTAGTCACTACTCTATAGGTAATCGAATCAGGAATTCCTCCACCAGCATATGAATAATATTCCACTAAAGCTTTAGAATTACTCATAGAAGTTTTATAACTTTTATTAGGGGAATATTGCTCATTCAGTTTTCCAGCGTTAGGACCACGGTCTACAACATCAATACTTTCAATGGTATCATCTGATGCGACCAGCAATCCAAGAGTTTGCATACCATTATGAGTTGGTACAACATCGATTGTCCAAGCTGTTTTGGCTCCATCCACACTGTAGCGAACTGACTGAAACTGTTTGGCATTCTTACCAGAAAATTCACTTGAATTGAGTGATCCATTAATCGCCGCTCTAAAAGCATTATTCTTATCTAATGCTTTACCGTTACGTGAGTCGTTAGATCCTGTGTTTTCGATTGAATTAGATTCTGATTTTTTCTCAGTGTTTTCTGCTTTTTTACCTACAGTTGGTTGTCCGTTAGTAGTATCTACTACTGGAGTTTCTTTTTTCTCTACAGGTTTTGCTTTTAATTTAGTGTTCACTGTAGTTACAAGTTTATTGTAAGCTTTTTTAATTTCGTCTTGAGTTGTTGCGTTCTCTAGTGTGTCTTTCGCTACTTTTAGCGCTTCTTTTAATACTGCAACACTCTCTTCTGTTTTGCTTTCATATGTTCCGTTAGCTAATTTTGCTTCGATTTCTGCAATATAGTTTTCAAGTTTAGTTTTATCTAAAGCTTTAACTTCTTTTGCAGTTTCTCCACTTAATTTTGCCGCTACTGCTGCTGCTACGTCTTCTTTAGTAGTTTCTTTAGCTACTGGTTGTGTCGTCGCTACTGGTGCAGTAGGAACATTTTCTTTAGCTCCAGCGTTTGTTGTATTATCCGCTGTTGTGTTGTTTGATACTTCCTCACTAGCTTGAGCTACTGCTCCAGCACCAAAGAAAATACTAGCACCAATAACAACTGAAGCCGCCCCTACTTTAAACTTTTTAATAGAGTAACTTTCAACCTTTACTCCATTTCTTGTATCCTTTAAATACTTATTATTTTTTCCTATCATTTAGATTTCTCCTTCCTTATATTTCTTAAAAATAAAAACAATCCAAGATTAATAGGTGTTTATAATAATAATTATATATAATTATTATATTTTAACAGTCTCATTATACTTTTTGAACTTAAAATATAACTTAAATTATGTAAATTAAATTATGTAAATTTAAAATAAAAAATACAGTAAATTATGATACAATAAATTCACAACAAAATATCAAGAATATTTTTACTATGTCTAAAACTAATTCCACCAGAAAATACAAAGAAAGTAAACACCTAGCGCCCACAAGATATAGTAAATCAGACACAGAGAGGACGTATTATAAAATAAAGAAATGTCTACGATGAAGATTTTAAAAGATCAGTTATTAGTCTATATCAAAATAGTAAGACTCAACATATTATGATATTTCTTTAAGTTTTGTTAATAAATAGGGGAAACAGTATTCTGAGATTAAAACTGAACGTGAAGATGTGTTTACCACTAAACAAACAAAAAACTTCAAAAACGAAGTACTCAATTTAGAAGAAGAAAACCAAATTTTAAAAAAGGGGATTACCATCTTCACTCCACACTCAAACAAAGATTAAATGCTATTTTCACCTTTAGAAATCAACATAATATTAAGCTGTTATGTAAAGTATTCAATATTAATAGAAGCACATACTATAAATATATCTCAAATAATATACTTCCTAGAATCTAAGAAAATCAAATAATTTCTAAAAATTCATGGAGACTACGATAAGCGACTTGGTACATATAAAATTACTCATATTTTGTAGCGTGATTATGGTATTAAAGTTAACGTTGGAAGAGTATATTGATTAATTCAAAAATCAAATCACTCTACTACGTCTACTTCTAAACCTTTTATCAAATCGAGTAAAGAAAACTGTGAGGATACTAAACTATATAACCACTTAAAACAAGAATTTAATCCTGCTGAGCCTAATATGGTCTGGGCTAGCGATCTTACTTATATAAAAGTGAATGGTGTTTGGTTTTATTTATGTATAATTATGGATTTATTTTCTAGAAAAATTATATCGTGGAATATTTCTAATAAAGCTGATTGTAACCTATTATGAGCACATTTAATAATGATTACAATAAAAGAAATTCTCCTACTAGTCTTATGTTTCATTCTGATCATGGTACTCAGTACACAGCAGCTCCTTTTAGAAAACTTTTGGACAAATTTAACGTAATTCAATCTTTTTCTAAAAAAGGATATCCTTTCAATAATGCTTTCTGTGAGTCGTTCTTTAAATATCTGTTGCGAGCCTTTTTTAAGTATCTAAAGAAAGAGGAGTGCAATAGAAAAAATTATCACTCAATTGGAGAATTAACACTTTCTTTATTTGAGTATATTGAGGGATTTTACAATCTTAAAAGACCACACTATTCGTTAGGACTTATAACTCCTAACGAGAAAGAATTGGCGTTTTATGAACATTAAAAAAACTATTAAAGAACACTCCAATAATTAAAATAAAACATGGCAACTTCATAATGATACAAATTATACCGACGCCATGTTTTTTTAGTTTTATTTAGTTAATATTTTATATTCAATAATATTCTTTGTAGTAATAATAGCAAACACACCTAAACTTAGCATAAATAATTTTAAATTAACTTCTGAAAAATTTTTATTAATATATGCAAAAAGTAATATTACTACTAATGTACTTGTATTTCCTATCACTTTCGCTTTTGCAGGATGTATGGCAGGAAGTTTTCTAAGCAAAGCAAACACCCGAACAAATACTGTCATCACTAATATTGCTAATAATGTAAGAATAATACCTGGATTAACCTCTGTAAAACCGAATGTTAGAAAGTATATAAGTATAAAGAATACCACAAACCTTAAAGCTAATTCTATAATAGTTTTAACCATAATTTCTCCTCCAACTCCAAATCTACTATGTAGCTATCTATCTCTAAGGTAATTAATTTTCCTAATTCTGTAATTAAATCGACAAACTACAAAGTAAATATTAATATTTAATTATTTTTTCGAAATTTCCATAAAACCTGTACTCAACGTTGTTTATATTCTTATTGTATCAAAGATTTCTTAGTTTAGTTCATTTATCACCTAAAACGATGTTTTTCATACTTAAAACAATAAAAAAACTCGAGAATTCCAATCTTAATTAAGTTGGTTTGCTCGAGTTTTTCTTAATGTATTTTTATTTTATTCTTTAACTCTCCTAATAATTAATCCAATAGTATATTTCCACAAATAGGATAGAAGCTATAAACAAGAATGTAAGTATCCCTAAAACTATAGCGTGCTGTTTCCTCTTGAAATATAAATAACCGATAAATTCTCTAATGAAAGCATTAAGACTGAAATAAAACTTTGTCGGTGCTCCATACCCAATACATCTAAAACCTAAAGTTTTTGCTTGGACTAATGCACGGTATACGTGATAGTAATTCGTCACCAACGCGAAACTTTTATCAGCCGGAATAAATTTTTTCGAAAAAATAATATTTTCTTCGGTAGAAGTTGATTTATCTTCTAAGATTATATCTTTTTCATCAACCCCCTGCTCAAGAGCATAGTTTTTCATTGCAAAGGCTTCAGATACTACTTCATCGGGACCTTGCCCTCCCGACATGATTAGTTTACTTCCAGGATTAGCCTTATAAACTTTTATCCCTTTTCTAATTCTACTAGCTAAAAGAGGTGTTACTCTCTCACCTATCAATCCTGCACCCAAAACTACCACATAATCAATCCTTCTCGGTAGAATATTAATGAAATTTAAAACGCTAGATACTAAATAAGACATTGCTATACATAAAAAATATAAAACTACTAAACTGACATAAACATAGAGAGTATCTAACAGAATATTATCACGTGTGTAGGTAGCAACACGAGGCCAATAAACAATGTAACCTACAAGTAAGAAAAATGTAGCTAGACTCAGTAGATTCCTAATCCTTAATCCTTCTCTTCTAATAAGCATAAATGAATTGTATAAAAACAGAATTACTACTACAATCGGCAGCAGAGTGAATATTACCACTGCTATATAAACTAATACTACACCCAAATTATAGATAAACCTATTATCTTGTGCATGATGACCAGTAAAAGCTATTAGATAAAAAATAAAACTCAAACCTGTAGCTATAAAAATATTCCTAGAAATAAATTTCTTCTATCTAAATACAGAACAAATAAAAACAACAAAAGAAATATTACAAAAACTATAAATGAACCTACAATCATAAAAACCCCCTACTTAATACATGTATAATATAAATTATATTGTAAACTAAAAAACATGTCAATTGCACTTAAATAGCAACAATAACCATCAGTAATTCTTCTTTTACAATTATCCACACAACAAATAAAAAAATCGAGGAATACTAGATTCGATTTAACTATCAAAAGTTGTACTTTATCTCAACTTTCTGATTATAACACAATCTACTATTCCTCATATTATTTATTATTCAGTTCTTAACGCTTCTACTGGGTCTTTCTTCGCAGCTATTCTCGATGGAATAATACTAGCTATAAGTGTTAGTACTAAACTAAGACCTATTAATCCTATTGAGGCTTGAGCATTTAATGACGCTGTAAAACTCTCCACTTCTAATCCCTTAGCAACAGCTCTACTAATAGGAATAGATAGAAGCATAGTCACCACTACACCTACAGCACCGGAAATAAATCCGATTAATCCTGCTTCTGCGATAAAGATTCTTGTAATGTCTTTTTTACGAGCACCAATTGCACGGAGAATACCAATTTCCTTCGTTCTCTCTACTACAGATACATACGTTAGTATCCCAATCATAATAGATGATACAATTAATGAAATTCCCGCAAATGCCGATAAGATTAACGAAATTGTATTAATCATCTGCGACATAATTGTTGTCATTTGCTTTGCTAAATCCGCATACGTAATACTATATTTATGATAATCTGAGCTATCTGAACCATATTTCTCTGCTACTTTCTTGTTAAAGTCATTTATAACCCCAGCTATTTTATCACGATCATTGAAAGATCTTGGATAAATATTAATTGCACTCGGTGCAGTTTTTGCTCCTAACGTTGCAAGAACTTGTTCGGCAGTGTCACCATCCATCTTCTGATTAGTTATAATATTTCTAGTTTTGTCTTTTTCTTGTGCAACTACAATATCAGATTTAGCTTCTTTTTCTATCATCGCTTTTTGTAAAGCTCTTGTATAACCAATCGTCATCTGAGGTCTAGTAAAACTATCTTTAGCTTTTAATATAGCCACTACTTTAACCTTAGTTCCCGAATCATACATCTTAGTATCAACATCACGTGGAACAAAACCATCACCAATTTTTCTATAATAGTTATTATTATCTATAACGCTAAATTCTTTTCCGATAACATCTTCATACTTAACTTTTGTGTTTTCATCAAATCCTAGAGCTTTTATCGTAGCTTTATCAATTTCGTTATTCTTCGCAGTAAATAACACAACCTCATTATCGCTAGGATATTCAAAACTTTCTTTAGATGATTTTACCACTTCATATTGATTCATAATTAAGTTCTTATCTTCTGGTAATACGCCAAAAATATTATCATTCAATGAAGTTTGCTCTTGTTTTACAGCTACTACATCACCTTTTGCATTTTTAGTTAATGCTTGTAATTTATAACCTTCTGCAAAATCAATCGTAGAGTAATAATCCTTCGCATTATTTTGAATATAACTTATAAATGTTTCTCCATTCCCTAACGAATCAACTGAGTATAAATTTCTATGCACGTCTCGACGTGATTTCGGCACTAATTCCGAGGCGTTCGAGTCTTTTTCCGAGTTATCATCATCAACACTTAACCCAAAATTCACCTGATTTGCACTAATCATAATCGGCATAGATGATAAGTTTTCATTTTGCATCGTTTGAATATATTTATCCATCCCTGATGAAATAGACAATACTAAACCTATACTAATAATCCCTATACTACTCGCAACAACCGTCATAAACGTACGGAACTTCTTCGTAAGTAGGTTCTTAAAACTAGATTTAATCGCACTATTAAATGCCATCGCAGTTTTCTTCAAAGCAAAACCATTATCAGAGACCTCTTCAACTATGTACGGATTTGTATCTTCTTGAATCTCTCCATCTTTAACTCGTATTATTCTATCACTGTACTCTTTTGCAAGTTCCGGATTGTGCGTTACCATTATAACTAACTTCGTCTTACTTATCTCTTTAATAAGTTCCATAATTTGAACACTAGTCTTACTGTCTAACGCTCCTGTAGGCTCATCAGCAAGAATAATCTTTGGATCAGTTACTAATGCACGAGCAATCGCCACCCTTTGCATCTGACCCCCAGAAAGTTGATTAGGTTTTTTATAAAGATGCTCCGCTAAGCCAACATCTTCTAATACTTTTTTCGCCTTCTCATCATTTTCAGCATTTGACTGACCTGAGATAGATAAAGCTAATTTTACATTTTCAATAACACTTAAATGAGATATTAAATTATAACTTTGAAAGACAAAACCTATAGTCCCATTTCTATAACTATCCCAATCTCTATCTTTAAACTCTTTAGTAGAACGCCCCATAAGAGCCATATCACCTGATGTGTATTTATCTAATCCACCTATGATGTTTAATAACGTTGTTTTTCCACTTCCACTTGCTCCTAAAATCGAGACAAATTCATTTTCTCTAAAATGAATATTTACAGATTTTAGTACTTCTACTTCACTACCACCAGTATTATACTTCTTAACTATATTTTTAAGTTCTAACACTCTATGTCCTCCTAATTTATTATTAGACAAACTTAAACTTTTCACTACATAAAACTTCTCGTGTATGTAATTATAGCATACAATATATCCCCATTGAAAGAATACTCTCTTCTAGGTATACATGTATGCTACTTATTATAATCTATTACTAAGCTTTATATTTCTTAACCAGGTAAAAAGGTAAAACCGTAGAGAAAATTGCCGAAATAACTATTAAAACTAACGCTACTGTTGAACTAAAGAATCCACTAATAAATATAGCAACTCCACTAAAAGTCATATACAACGCGTAAGCTCTAACTACTTTTTGTTCATTAACACCTTTTTCTAAACCAAAAAGATTAAAATTGTATTTCCCCCAAAATTCTTTTTTAGGCAGATAGTTACCAAGTACAATAAACAATATCCCGATGACAAGAGCTGTTAATTTCGTTACATTAAAATTATTATCTAAGGCATATGCTATTAATCCGCCTTGAACTAGAACACTTATCAAAGGTACAATTCCCTTAATAATTAACGCACCTTTTTTCGGAGTTTTATCAAAATCTACAACTAATGAAATTATAACCTGAACTATAGCAAAGAATATAGGAAGTTCGACAATCACACGAGTTTTACTCACAAAATTATCTGACTCTCCTTTAGCATTGAAATGTACAGCTATTTGTTCAGGTAGTACATCATAATAATAAACTCCAATTAATATCGGCAATAAACAGATACCGACACTTAAAAACAAACTTTTTTTATCTACTTTCATCGTCTTTTCCTCCTAAACCATAGATCCAGACCAACACTTCTTCGAATACACTGGCATTTAATTCATAGTATATAAAATTCTTATGTCTAGATTCTAATATTAAACCCGCTTTCTTTAATTGAGTTAGATGATAAGAGACAGTAGCTCCAGATAGATTAAATTCCGAAGCTAATTCCCCTGCACTTTTCTTCTCTTCTTTCAACATTTCTAGTATATTTCTTCTTACTGGATCAGATATCGCCTTTAAAGTTTCACTCATCCCATATATATCACCTCTTTTTATTGCATATCGCGAACTACAATTCTATTTAGATATCTTTCTAAATAGATTATAACTCTACCTTAATATTAAAGTCAAGAACTATTTAGAAAAATTTCTAAATAGTTCTTAGAATTTGTTTAACACACCCTATCAACTGTACTATAAATTAAAAAATTTTTATAATCGTATTTTTAATAAATATAATAATATTTGTCTCTGATACTTTCATATTAATGTCTATTTTTAGGCTAACTGCCTTCAGCAATAGCCTCTTCGCTTGATATTCCTAAATAAAGATTATAACAACAACGTTGTAAGCGTATTATTTTTTATTAAATATATTTTCTGTATCATTTTTTATCATGTGTTGACATAATTTAATTTTCTGTTAAAATAAAAGTTGTAAGCGTTATCTAAAATGTGTTGCTACTTTTTACAATGTTATGTTTTAGCTGAATACTAGATATTACTACGTATATATTTAATACAATATTCTAATCTAATATTCAGCTAAAATATAAAAAAATTAAAAGGAGATTTATTATGAAATTAGCACTATTTAACTTAAGAGAAGATGAAAGACCATTTGTTGATGCATGGTTAAAAGAACATCCGGAGGTAGAAGTTGATCTACACGAAGGGGAAACAAAACATCTATTAGAAGGAAAACAAGGGGCAGTTATGTTCCAAAACAGACCATTCGCAAAAGAAGTTTATGATTATGCAAAAGAGCAAGGTGTAAAAGTTATCGCAAACAGAATGGCTGGATTCGATATTTACGATATTAAATACATGCGTGAATTAGGAATTAGCATGACAAACGTTCCACGTTACTCACCTAACGCGATTGCTGAGCATGTTGTGACAACTGTTCTATACATAAGCAGAAATATTAGAAAAATTTTAAACAACGTTGAAAAACATGATTTCACATGGAATAAAAATATTATTTCTAGAGAACTACAAACTCTTACTGTAGGTGTCCTTGGAACAGGGAACATTGGACGTCAAGCAGCAACTTTATTTAAGGGATTAGGTTGTAAAGTTATAGGTTATGATTTATACCCTTCTGATGCAGCTCGTGAAGTGTTAACGTATGTTGATAGTATCGATGAATTATTAGCTCAATCTGATGTAGTTACAATTCATGTACCTGCTACAAAAGAATATACTCACATGGTAAACGATGAATTCTTTAGCAAGATGAAAGACCGATCTATCTTCGCTAATGCGGCTCGTGGTGTTCTTGTTGATACTAAAGCTGTTATTCGCGCACTTGACAGTGGTAAACTACTAGGAGCTAGTCTTGACGTGTATGAAAATGAAGGGAATTACGTTCCTAAAGACTTCTCAAATAAAGAATTTGATGATAAATTGATGCAAGAATTAATTGACAGAGATGATATTGTCTACACACCACACACTGCCTTCTACACTGAAACAGCAGTTAAAAATCTTGTAGAAGGAGCTTTAAATGCCGCAGTAGAAGTAATAACTACTGGAGATTCTCCTAACATTGTAAACAGATAATATAAAAATTAAAAATCAATTTAGATTCTAATCAAGAATCTAAATTGATTTTGTAACATTTAAACATACCACTCTCTATAAGAGGAAAGGCCAGAAACTGAGTTTTTTAATTTATGCTTCTAGTCTCTCCTCTTCCTTATCTTTTATCACATTCTAATTTATAAATTTTATAATTTTATTATTTTGTAAATACCATTATTTATTAGTTTTCATATACTACATATTTTTATTTATTCTTTAAATTCCAGCTTTTTAACATGCATATACAAATAAAAGAATAAGAATATATTTTTTCAACTTAATATCTGCATCCTTGACGAACGTTTACAATATGATAAAATAAAAATATAAACAGTTAATAAGATAATTTTATCATTAAAATATTTTGGTATAATTAATATTATTTAATTTCTTTTCAATTATACTATTTGTTACATTTGATATTAATTATTGCTGAAGTATCTATATTGTGGGAATATTTCAAATTAAATAAATTAGCTAATATATCAAGAGTTGACCATTTTCCCAAACAATATATGGTATTGTTACATGAGTTAATAGGCAAGAGGATATATCTATATATCTCATGCAATCTATTTGATTGTTCTTAAAACTGTGGAAGACTCTTTCGACTTCCATTTTAACGACTATAAGACTATAGTCATATATTTCCTTTCGGTTGTTAAATTTATTTAACAATAAACTTTTAATTTAATGTCGGAAGCAATTCCGATCAATACTACAAAATAATAATTTACCCTAAATTTTATTTTGTGTTCATATAACGAAAAGCGGTCCATTACGGGCCCTTTTTGTTTTTACTTTATATTTTTTTCCTATATTTTTTAAATTACAAAGAAATATATAAAAAGAAGAAATAGGATTTTTTCCTACTTCTTCTTTAATTTTATATTAGTCGATTACAGAAACTTTTAAGAAGTTTGTTGTTCCAGCATTACTTACTGAAGTGTTGATACCACCAGTAATTACGATAGCATCTCCAACTTTAGCGTATCCTGAAGATTTAGCAATTTTCGCCGCTGTTACTAACATTTCATCAGTAGATTTAGCTTGTTCTGAGATTTGAGCATCAACTCCCCATACTAAGCTTAATCCACGAGCAACTTTAGCACTTGGAGTTACAGCTAAAATAGACGCGTTTGGACGGTATTTAGAAATTAATCTAGCTGTTTTCCCTAATTCAGTGTAAGTTACTATTGTGTGTAAGTCTAGATTTAGAGCTGTGTATCCTACAGATACCCCAATTGCATTTGTAATATCTTTAGATACAACTTTTTTAGAACGTTCTTTTAAGATACGAGAGTAATCTTGCATTTCTTCAGTACGTTTAGCGATTGTAGCCATAGTACGAACTGATTCGATTGGGTAAGCACCCGCTGCAGATTCTCCTGATAACATGATTGCATCAGTTCCATCGTAAATTGCGTTAGCTACGTCAGATACTTCGGCACGTGTTGGGCGTGGATTTTTTTGCATTGAGTCTAACATTTGAGTAGCTGTGATTACGAATTTACCAGCTTCGTTACATTTAGCAATAATATCTTTTTGCATGATTGGTACTTCTTCTGCTGGTACTTCAACCCCAAGGTCTCCACGAGCAATCATAATACCATCAGATACTTCGATAATTTCATCGATGTTATCGATAGCTTCTTGACATTCGATTTTAGGGATGATTTGAACGTGTTCACATCCTTCTTCTTTAAGAATACGTCTAACTTCTAGTACGTTTTCTTTTGTACGAACGAATGAAGCAGCAACGAAGTCGATATCTTGTTTACATCCGAAACGAATATCCTCTTCATCTTTTGGAGTAATACCTGGCAATTTTGTAGATACACCTGGTACGTTAACTCCTTTTTTGTTTTTAAGTACTCCACCGTTTTGAATAGTAGTGTAGATTAATCCACCTTCAACATCAACTTTGTTTACTGTTAATCCGATTAATCCGTCGTCAAGTAGGATTGTATCTCCAGCTTTAACGTCGTGTACTAATTCACCATAAGTGATTGAGAATTTTTCAGTTGTTCCAAGAACTTCAGTCATAGAAATGATAACATCTTTTCCTGTTTCTAACATGATTGCATCATTTTCCATGTTGTGAGTTCTGATTTCAGGACCTTTAGTATCTAAAAGGATAGCTAAGTTAGTTCCTGTAGCTTCTCTAACTTCTTTGATTGTTTGGATTCTTGCACCGTGTTCTGAGTAGTCACCGTGTGAGAAGTTAAGACGACAAACGTTCATCCCTAACTCTACCATTTGAGTTAATGTTTCTTTAGCTTCAGACTTAGGTCCAATAGTACAAATAATTTTTGTTTTTTTCTGTATCATAATATACCTCTTAATTTTTAATCTTTTATTATTTTAACTTATTTCCAATAAATTTTCAAATACTTTCCTAAAAAATAGTTATTTCCAAGAATGAAAACGTTTTTCGATACTAGATTGAAAGTTGTTTTGATACTTCATAGATATTTAAGTCTACATTGTGAACATCACAAAATACATCTTCAAATTTAGTACTTACAAGTTTATTATTTTGAATACCTACTGCACGACCTGATTTACCAGCTAGTAATAATTGAACAGCGTAGTTACCTAATCTTGAAGCTAATACCCTGTCTTGAGCTGATGGAGTTCCACCACGTTGAATGTGTCCTAGAATAGTAGCTCTTACTTCTTCTCCAGTACGTTCTTTTAATTCTTTAGCTAATTCTTGTCCACCCATAACACCTTCTGCTAAAACGATGATTGAGTGTTTTTTACCACGATCTTCCCCTGCTTTAATACGAGCAACTACTTCTTCGATATCTTCTTTTTTCTCAGGGATTAGAAGACTTTCACTTCCTCCAGCGATACCAGCAAATAATGCTAAATCTCCTGCGTTACGTCCCATAACTTCGATAATGAATGCACGTTCGTGACTTGATGCAGTATCACGAACTTTATCAATTGCGTCTACGATAGTGTTAAGTGCAGTATCGAATCCAATTGTAAAGTCAGTACAGCAGATGTCATTATCGATTGTTCCTGGTACACCGATAGTTTTAATGTTCATTTCATTACTTAAAGCCATAGCTCCACGGTAAGAACCATCTCCACCAATTACTACTAGTCCGTCAATTCCTAGAGCTTCTAAGTTTTTAATAGCACCTTTTCTAACTTCTGGGTTAGCAAATTCTGGTAAACGTGCTGAATAAAGCATTGTACCACCACGGTTAATGATGTTACCAACATCTCCTACTTCAAGTTTTTTAATGTTGTTTTCAACTAATCCTTTATATCCTTGATATACTCCATAAACTTCTAATCCATTATAGATTGCTGTTCTTACAACGGCACGCACAGCTGCGTTCATTCCTGGTGCATCCCCACCACTTGTTAAAACTGCGATTTTTTTCATGTAGTCTTACCTTCCTCATAATTTTATTAATTATTTTTGAATTTACCTATAAACAATATCATATTTTTGAGATTTTTTCTAGTAAAAACAGAATTTTGTTTTATTTTTGTTCGATTATTTTTGTTTTTTTACTTATATGTGATTTTGATGCGTTTTCCAGGGAACTTTTCCAAAAATTTTTGAACAAATTCATGTTCGTTATTAATTGTAATTGTCTTCCCTTTTGTAGAATCATTATCAAGCAAGGCTATTACCTTAACTCTTCCATCATCAACCTTATATTCACATAAAAGCTCTAATATTTCTTTATCAATAATTGTATAGATAGTTTTTATATTAGTTAGGCAATATTCTCTATAATTTTTTAAACTGGCAATTTTTTCTAGGATATACTGTTCTCTACCATTACGAAGTTGTTTTTTCAAAGTCATAACAGCGAAACTTCCTGCTTTTATAAATACATTAGCATACTTGAATACACTTGGAAAAACAGTAACATCATAATCATTTTTTCCATCGTTAACTGTTAAAAATGCCATATAATCGCCATTTTTAGTTCGTATCTCTTTTCTCGTTATGATTTCTACATAACTATCGCTGACTTCACCACCAATATACTGTAACGGTAAATAAGAATACTTCTCTTTTTCTACTTGGACTGGATGTTTTAAGAAGTATGTCCCTGTGACTTCTTTTTCCATTTGGATTTTTTCTGTGATTGAATAGTCTTCTATCTCTTCTACCTTTAATGTTAGACCACTTTCTGCAGACAACGCAACACGTACATTATTTATAAACTGCCTATTATCTGAATAGTAATCATTTACCTTTTTCATCAAAGTAGCTCGATTATAACCAAAAGTATCTAAAGCGCCAGCTTTAACTAATGAAACTGCAGCTTGATAATCAACCTTCTTATTCATTCGTTTTAAGAAATCATCTATATCTAGATATGATCCGAAATTAATTCTATCTTGGACTATTTCATAACTACTTCTATAACCAACATTCTTTATTGCGGTTAATGCAAAAACAATATCATTTTTAAAGACTCTAAAATTAGCCAAACTTCTATTAACATCAGGTTTTACAAGATTAATACCTAGGTTCATAAGCTCTTGTTTGTATTCATTTATTTTCTTCTCACTGCTTATTACGTTATTTAATAAGGCTGTCATAAAATACTTAGTATAATAGACTTTTAAATAAGCTAATCGATAAGCTAACATACTATAAACAACAGCATGGCTCTTGTTAAAACCATAATTCGCAAAGGTAACGATAAGATCAAAAAGTTTCTCGGCGACTTTTATATCATAGCCAGCAGCAACACTTTTTTCTATGAAAATACGTCCATAGTACTCAAGGTCTTCTTTTTTCTTTTTACTTACCGCTCTTCTCATATTATCCGCTTCATTGAGGCTCATATGGGCGAAGTTCACCGCAATCAACATAATCTGCTCTTGATAAACAATTACCCCGTAAGTATCTTTTAATATTTTTTCTAAGTGAGGGTGTGGATATACTACTTGCTCTTCTTTATTTTTCCTACGTACATAGACTTCTATTTGAGCCATCGGTCCCGGTCTATAAAGAGCATTCATAGCGACAATATCATTAAATTCAGTAGGTTTTAGTAGATTCAATTTCTCCTTCATTCCACTTGATTCAAACTGGAAGATACCTTCTGTCTTACCTTTTGCAAATAATTCATAGACCTTAGGATCTTGATAATTTATCTTTGTTATATCAAATGCCGGATTCTCTTTTCTAATTTCTTCAACAATACTCGATACCATAGTTAGGTATCTAATACCTAAGAAATCTATTTTTAATAAACCAACACTCTCTACGTCATCCATCGTCCACTGAGTTAAGTACTTCGTCATATTCGATTCGGCTAAAGGTGTATAGTTAACCAATGGTTTGTCATCACTTATTACTATACCGGCTGCGTGTACCGATGGATTTTTCGGTAGATTCTCTAAACTTAGCGCTATACTGAACCAACGTTTATTAATATTACTTGTATTAATAAACGTTCTTAATTCTTCTGATATTTCATAACATTCTTTTAATGTTCTTGTAGAGCTAATATTACTACTAATAAACTTCAGAGTCTGTTCATCAAACTGCAATATTCTCGCCGATTCTCTGGCTGCACTTTTCGATTGAAATGTTGTAAAAGTAATAATCTGTGCTACCTTATCAGAACCATATTTTTTTTCCACATATTTTATGACTTCATCACGTCTAGTGTCTTGGAAGTCTATATCTATATCAGGCATAGAAATACGCTCTTTATTTAAAAATCTTTCAAACAGAAGATTGTATTCCAATGGATCCGCTTCTGTTATATCTAGTAAATAACATACTAAACTCCCAGCAGCACTACCACGTCCTGCACCTACTAATATCCCATTATCCTTGGCATATTTCACAAAATCATACACGATTAAGAAGTAATCATTAAAGCCCATCTCATCGATAATCTTAAGCTCATAACTATATCGCTTTTTATACTGATATAAGTCTTTACCTACTAGCTTTTCCTTAACTCCTTTTTGAACTAAGTAATGCAAGTACTCTTTAGAAGATAACTTTTCGAATATCTCTTCTTTTTCTCCGCAAATATACTTAGGCAAATGATATCCTGAAAAATTCAATTCATATTTACAGCTATCTATTATTAATTTTTGATTAGCAAATGACTTCTCAAAAATAATGTGAAGTTCTTCATCTCCTGGTACCAAGATTTCTTCAAAGTCTTTTTGTTCTTTGACAAAGTCTTCTCCTGAGATAGTCGTAAGCTCCTGTATATTAAGTTTCTTATTATCGCGAATAGCACGACTAACAATGACTTGCTGATAGTGCTCTTTATTTAGATAGAAACTTGGTTTAGTATAAACAATATTATCATAATCACTATAAAGACCTATCTGGAAACTCTCATTAAAACCGAAATAAAAATCATACTTACTTAGTAAATTTTTTAAATAAGAGAATTCCATACTATCCCTAAGTTCATCTACAACAATCAAAACAAAGTCTTCTCTGTAATCAACCATATCATTAGAAAAATCTTCAACAGTCCACTCTTCTCCATTCATAAACTTTGTAGAAATCTCTAATAATTTATAAAACATCTTCTCTGTTTTACACAGTAAATTGAATTTTAAAAGCCCAATTCCATATCCCAAACTAACTTCTAAACCTTGAATTAAACTTATCCCTGATTTTTTAGCTTGCTTATGAGCTTTTATCGCTCCATACATATTCGGATCTACTATTACAACCGATTGCTGATTATCTTTTGCTAACTTTAAAAACAGACTCTCATATTTAATTGTACTATTCAATAAGTCATATGCACTATGTACTTGCATATTGTAATACATACTAATATCCTCCTTTCTTCGTTATTTTTGTTCAATTATATTATCCGCAAAGTGGGTTATATTCATCTTCATCTGACGAACAACCCATATTTTCTCCATGGTTTTTGCTCGCTTCATTAAAGTAACGATATACTCTCTTATTGTCATCACCCATAAAATAAATTGGATTGAATTGAATATATTTCATATTTCCTTCTTCATCTAGAAGATTTTCACAAACAACTCTTCGTTTTATAGATGCTACAAAATTCGTGTATTTCCCATACTCTGAGATATTTTCAACTTTACATTCAAGTGATAATATACACTCATCCATAATCGGCGCATCGATATATTTTGCTGGATCATACGTCATATCAGCCATACCGATTTTATTCTGACCTGAATGGAATCCAGCAATCTCCACCTTACTAAGTATTTGCTGACATGGAACGTTAACAGTGAATTCCCCATATTCTTTAATGTTATCTACTGCATTACTATCTGTTGTAAGTCCAACTGTAATCATATCACCTAGTGAATATGATGAACTACAAGCCGTCACGTTGTATTTCCATTTTTTGTCCTTATAACCTATTAATATTACAGGAAATCCGTAATATAATTTACTGGTTTTAGTTTCTAATTTCATCTTCTTCTGTCCTTTTTCTTATTTTCCTTTTATATTTAACCTTCCTTATTTTTTTATCTTTTCGCTATAAAAGCCAATGTCTTTTCATCTGAATTCTCTTCGTTATATTCGAAACCATCAAATTTGATCTGTTTCATTTCGTCTACAGAAGAAACTTTGTTTTTTATAAGTTCTGTTAAAAACTTACCTCTAGCTTTTTTCGATATTGTAGAGTGCACTTTTAGCACCCCTTCTTTTTCTTCCATAAAGCTAAGTCTAATAAATCTATCCCTCTGTTCTTTTGAAAATACCTCTTCAAATTCACTAGAAAGTAATGACACAACTAACTTTTCATCCTTGATACTCTTATCATAGTCTTCACGCCAGAAGTTTTTTAAAGACTGACTTGATATTTTGATATTTTGTAAAAAGTCTAATCTATGCTCTTGAATTAAATCATAAGCACCTATTACACCATATAAAGATGTTGTAATAAAGACATTTTCTTTTATATATTTCTTATCAGTCTCATCAAAACCAGCGCGATCTATATTTCTATACATCAAGCCATTGAATAACTCCAGTGCTTCGTAACTCTTCGCCGTTTTATTTTTAATAGCCTGCCAACGGGAAAATTCTTCCACAGCCTTCTCATCTTTGATTTTATAGGCCTTCGCCAGGTCTTTCACACTTAATTTAGCTATTGCACTTACTATTTCAGTACTTTTGTTACCTAGACTTACCTTTCCATGTGAAATAGCCTTCTTGTTCAATTCTTTGGCTGTTGGTATTAAGATTTTCATTATTATTCCTCTTCTTCAGGTAATTCTAAGAAGCTGTTTTCAATTAAGCTTTCAACTTCCATTAACACGAAGTTGTACTCTGTTGCTTCTACAGCTGGATCGATAATTAATGTATTAAAGTAACCTACAACGAAATCACGGTTAGCGATTTCTAGTTTAAACATATATTCACTAATTTCATCTACTAAAAACGCTGTTTCTTTAAGCACTTTGTCTTCATAAGTGTTAGCGTAGTGAACTGTTTCTAAAAGTCTACGGATTTCTAAGTCTGCGTGCTCTTTAGCAAAACGATCACGAATGTGTTTTGCAAGTTCCTCAGCTTTAAGGTCTTCTGTGTTAATATTTTCTTTTTTTAGTACTTCTTTTTCTTCTAATTTTGCTAATAATGCTGTTAAAGATTGGTGTAATGTATTCATTTAATTTTCTCCTATATTTTACAATAAATTTTTTAAAAGTTCTTCTATATATTTTATAAGAAAAACATGAAAAACGCTAATAATACGCTACATACACAACTACGCTAGATTTCAAAGAAAACTATATTATCTACTGTTATTTTATTATTGTAGTAGAACTGATCAGACCTAAAATCTACTACTGAAAATTATCACATAAATAAATACATTTCTCACTTTTTATTGTTTTGACAACGTTTTCTTTAGGTGTTATAATATAAGTAAGATATAATATATATTTTACTATACATTTAATATTATTATAAGATAGATTTGCTATAAAAAAAATTTATTATCAACAAATTAAAATAATCTAAAAAATTATGGAATTAATTAGGGAGCTTTGACTATAAGTTAATTTCAGGAATTTTAAAAAGGGGGATTTTATATGAGTAACGATGATAGATTAAAAATTATAATAGTATTATTAATAATACTTCAGGCTGTTGACAAATGCAGAAACTGCATG
>NZ_KQ959976.1 GCF_001553035.1 Gemella haemolysans | reverse complement strand
ACTTTTGTACATTTTTATATTGACATTTACAGAAGGGATAGCGAAATCGTGGCTCTACGAATAGAAACGCGATAATAAGGCGTATTGGGTGGATAAGGTGGCCCAAAGCACTAAAGTCCAAGAAGATAGACGTAGCCCAAGTACGTAAATTGCGAGAGTAAACGAGGAAAGATGTACGACTTATCCCGTGAGGTCTTGTCGAGGGAAACCTAGTAACAACGAACGACAAGAAGTCAGCCGATTCCATAGTAGCGAGGAAACTTCTGTAATGGAAGTGGAGTGAAGGGATGAACAAACCAAACGAAGTAGACCAACTTTGATTGTAACTGTAAAGCCAGGTCTGATAGAGCTGAAAGTTAAGACGTATACACTAATAGAAAGCTCACAAATATAAGACGACTTACAGGAGAGCGAAACGAGAAAGGAATACAAACACATGTCAAAATTACTAGATAGAATACTTGGAGAAAGCAACATGATAATTGCATTACACCAAGTAAAACTAAAGAAAGATTCAGGCGGAGTTGACGGAATAGAAATAGAAGACATTGAGGAATACATCCAAAACAATTGGAAGAGAATCAAGAGTCAAATAAAAGAAAGAAAATACAAACCGCAACCCGTACTACGAGTAGAAATACCAAAATCAAACGGAGGAACAAGAAACCTAGGAATACCAACGGTAATGGACAGAATAATCCAGCAAGCAATAGCACAAGTGTTAACACCAATATGTGAACAGCACTTTTCAGAATACAGCTACGGATTTCGACCAAATCGTTCATGTGAAACAGCAGTAGTCAAACTATTAGAATACCTAAATGACGGCTACGACTGGATAGTAGATATAGACTTAGAGAAATTCTTTGATACAGTACCACAGGACAAACTAATGACCTTGGTAAACCAAATAATACATGATGGAGATACAGAATCACTGATAAGAAAATACCTACAAGCAGGAGTAATGATTAATGGAGGAAAACACAAAACATTAGTAGGAACACCACAAGGAGGGAACTTATCACCACTACTATCAAATATTATGCTCAACCAACTGGATAAAGAATTAGAAAAGAGAGGACTACACTTTGTAAGATACGCAGATGACTGCATAATAACAGTAAAAAGCGAATCAGCAGCGAAAAGAGTAATGTACTCAGTAAGTCGTTTTATAGAGAAACACTTAGGACTAAAAGTCAACATGAATAAAACGAAAATAGTAAGACCAAGCAAACTAAAATACCTAGGGTTTGGATTTTGGAAAACAAAAGGAGAATGGAAAAGTAGGCCACACGAAGAAAGTGTTCAGAAATTCAAAAGAAAACTGAAACAACTAACATCACGAAAATGGAGTATCTCACTAGTAGATAGAATAATAAAATTAAATCAAGTGATAAGAGGATGGATAAATTACTTTTCATTAGGATTTATGAAAACTGCGATGACGAAAGTAGATGAACACCTACGAACAAGAATTCGAGTAATAATTTGGAAACAATGGAAGAAGAAATCAAGACGACTACGGGGATTATTAAAATTAGGAGTCCCTAAATGGATAGCAGATAAAGTATCGGGATGGGGTGACCACTACCAATTTATAGCACTTAAATCGGTACTAAAGCAAGCAGTATCAAAACCAGTCCTTGCAGGGCAAGGACTGGTCAGTTGTCTTGATTACTACTTAGAAAAGCATGAATTGAAGATTGGTTTGAACCGCCGTATGCCGAACGGCACGTACGGTGGTGTGAGAGGGGCTAGAAATTAGCCCCTACTCGATGTTCTTTGTCAAATTCAGGGTAATGAATGATTGTATACTAAATCGTAAGTGTCCAATAACGAGGTATCTATCTTCTGAACATAAATTCCTTTATAATAAGAATATAAAAGAAGGAATGGAGGAAAACAAGATGTCAAAACAAATTGTACCATTAGAGGTTGGCCACTCATCAAAAAAGAAGAGAAATCTATTGCGATTATACTAAAGCTCTGTAAGGGGAAAATAGAATGGGTACTTTACGATTCCGCGATAGTGTATAATATTTTACGGGGATAACTTGACAAAATCTTGTTTCTTCAAAATCACGAATTTTGAGTCACTCTCAAAGTTTTGAAGGAGCACAATCCAGTGCTATCATAAAGACTTTATTCGGAATTGGCAAATGAAATGGATTGGATTCAAAGAAATATATAAATCATTTATTAATGTATTTACCAAATGAAGATACTTTAGAAGAAAATGAGATTCTATAGGTTTATTTGCTATGGAATAAAAATATTAAACTTTTACGTTGAATATGTTAATTTGTCTTGATATAATTAGTAGTATCAAATAATAATTAAAGAAGATTTTCTTGTAATTAAAAAGGAGAAAAAATTATGAAAAAAAATGTTAATAAAGTACTGAAATATTCTATTCGTAAGCTATCTATTGGTATTAGTCCTATTGTGATTGGAACATTGATTTTTGGGAATTATATTCCAGGAAATATTGCAAAAGCAGGAGAAATAACTTTTAAATATGTAGAAGAAAATGAGTTGAATGAAAGTGAAAAGGTGTTAATAAAGAGAGCAATACCAGAAAGATATAAAGAAAATCGAACGTATTATTTAGTATATAAGAAAATTAATGAAAAAAAAGAAGAAAAGTTATTACCGAATACAGGAGATAGTTCTACGCCGATTTATGGATTAGGATTGGGAACTGCAGCATTAGTCGTATTATTGATTTCTAGAAAAAATAAAAATAAAGTATTAAGTGTGCTATTAATTGGGGCGTTGGGACAAAGTGTGATAGTTCCTTATGAAACATTTGCTTTAGAGAATAAAATATTAAAACACTATAATATGTCAAAAGAAGT
>NZ_KQ959975.1 GCF_001553035.1 Gemella haemolysans | reverse complement strand
AAAACTATATTCGACGATTCCAAGGAACTGATGTATTCGAACAAATATTTATAAATATAGTGAACCAAGCAATTGATAAAAAATTAGTTGGAGGCACTGAGTTTTTTACTGATTCAACACATATAAAAGCTAACGCAAATAAAAAGAAATTCAAAGTTGAAGTAACTACAAAAATAAAAAAAAGAAAATTAGATTTAGAAAAAGAAATAAACGAAGAGAGAGAAAAAATAGGAAAAAAGCCTTTTGAATATAAAGAAAAAGAAGAACTAAAAAGACAACGAGTTAACACAACTGATCCGGATAGCGGTTATTATCACAGAGATCATAAAGAAGAAGGTTTTATGTATTTAGACCATAGAACAGTAGATGGGAAAAATAATATAATCATGGATTGTCACATAACTCCAGGAAACGTTCATGATAGTGGTCCATATATAGATAGATTAAATCAGATAGAAAAAAATTTCGGATTAACACCAGGAAAAGTTGCGTTAGATAGCGGATATTATTCTCT
>NZ_KQ959974.1:9037-30211 GCF_001553035.1 Gemella haemolysans | reverse complement strand
TTTTTCCATGCCCCGAACTTGACAAAGAGCCTCTTTTTGTTGTTTAAGTACAATTTAAATATATTAAGAAATGAAAAAAGGGGTGACTCTATAAAATCGATTTTTTAGTAATCACGATTTTTGAGTCACTCCTATTATTTTATATGAATGTTGATATTATTAACCAGAAATTTAAGATTATCAATACGACTGTACAGATCCATGCAACAATTTTCATCCATGTTTTAATAACAAACTCTCCCATAAGTTTTTTATCTGATGTATAGAGTGTTAATGGGATAATGGATATTGGTAGAGCAATACTTAAAAATACTTGTGTATAAATCAGTAAGCTTTCAATTGCTTGTTCACTATCACCAAAAATTATTAAACAAATGACAACAGGCATTACCGCAATTACACGAGTCAGCATTCTTCTAATCCACATAGGAAGTCTCATGTGGATGAAACCTTCCATAACTATTTGTCCTGATAATGTTCCGGTAATAGTAGAATTTTGACCAGAGGCCAATAGAGCTACGGCGAATAGTGTACTAAGGAGTGGTGAAGCAATAACTCCAACAATGCTGCTATCTTGTAAAGCGTTATAAAGGTCTGTAAAGCGTCCAAGACTATCACCATGACCATAAAACAAAGAAGCACCTAGAACTAATAGTAAGCAGTTAATAACAAATGCGATTGAAAGTTGAATATTAGAATCTATAGTAGAAAATCTAATAGCTTCTTTTTTAACTTTGTTGTCCTTTCTATCGTATCTTCTTGCTTGAACAATAGAAGAATGTAGGTACAGATTGTGAGGCATAACTGTAGCTCCCACGATACCTAAGGCAATAAATAATGCACCTTTATTATTAATTACATCCTTGTTCGGAATAAAACCTTTAATTAATTCGCCGGTATTAGGGTTAGCTAATAAAACTTCATAGAAGAATATTATTAGAATTGTAAATATCAAGGTAGCTACAATAGCTTCGATTTTTCTAAATCCAAAATGTGCTAATAATAGGAGTAAGAATACATCAAAGATAGTTATTATAACCCCTATTAGTAAAGGAATACCGAATAATAATTTTAAAGCTACAGCACTACCAATAATTTCTGCAATATCGGTAGCCATAATAGCTAGTTCGGTAATTATCCAGAGAACAAATCCCATTTTTTTACCAGTATGCTTTCTAGTTGCTTGAGCTAGGTCCATACCAGTTACAATACCTAATCTTACAGACATTGATTGAAGCAACATCGCGATAAGATTCGATATAAGTATAACGAATAGTAAGCTATACGCATATTGAGCACCACCAGCGATAGAGGTAATCCAGTTACCAGGATCCATATAACCGACTGCTACTAATGCTCCCGGTCCACTATAAGCCAGGACTTTCTTTAAAAAGCTTCCTTCTTTTGGAACATCAACTGTATTGTTAATTTCTTGAAGAGAAAGCTGATTCGCAGCTTCTAACTCTTCTTGACTTTTTCTCAAAAATTTTTTAAAAATCATTTAATCACCTTCTATAAAAATAATAGTGTAGAATAAGAATATAAAACTACTTTCCTTAAGGCGGAAATCTTGCCTTCGGGAAACTATAAACAATATTATACTACAAAAATGAAAAAATGTAAATTTTTTTGAAAATAGATATTACTATGAGTGGACTAGAATGATAATAGAAATTGAAAATGAGTATGATTTCTTGTGAAAATCTATTCAAGAGGAAAAGTTGTATACAGAATTCCGAAGAGATTTTTAAAAAATATTACGAATAAAAAAATATTATTTAATAGCTAAAACATCAGTAAGGATAAAGTTGGTTAGGTAAATATACTTATGATAAAATATAATTGAAGGGTTATAAAGTGAGGGGAGATATTTATGGAAAGATACATATTTATTGTTATTGTAAGTCTTATATTTGCTAGTGCAATCAAATGTTTAGTAGATAGTGAAAATAAAAAAGAGTTCCTATTTAGACGAAGTCGTTGTTCAAGTTGCCATAAAGAATTAAGGGGGAGCGACTTAATTCCAATCTTTAGCTATTTGTTTAAAAAAGGACGATGTAGTTACTGTAATCAAAAAATTCCATTAGATGTATTTTTATACGAAATTTTTACTTTTATTACTATTGTATTATTTATTATTTTCCAAAATCATTTTATTTTTATTAGTTATCTTGAAGTCAGTATATTTATTATTCTCATTTTTTTAGGAATAGAAGATATAAAATCATTTGAAGTTAATGATGAGTTGTTTTATCTTCTAATTATATTAAATTTTTCTTCTATATATATTCACTATTATTTATTCAATTTTTTAGATTTTATTTATCTTGTTATTATTTTTCATATATTATATATTTTCACAAGAGGTGGTTTAGGTTATGGCGACATAAAAGTATTTTGTGTATTAGCTTTAAATTTAAATTTATTTGAGGGAGTGTATTTGTTAATTTTCACATTTTTATATGCAGGATTCTTCGCTATTGGATTAATTATTTTGAAAAAAGTTAAAAGAAAAACGAAACTACCACTAGTACCATTCATAGCACTCAGCTATTTAACAATAATATTAATAAGGGAGGGATTATTATGGTAGCATACACTATTAAAGAGTTTAGTGAAGAAGATCGTCCGAGGGAGAAATTCAAAAAATTAGGTGCTTTAGCTCTCAGTGATAAAGAGATTCTAGCAATATTATTAAGAACAGGTACAAAAAATCAAAATGTAATTGAGCTTTCCGACATGATTCTAAAAGATATGGGTGGCATTACAAAGTTAAGAGATGCAACTTTAACAGAACTTATGAAACATAAAGGGATAGGTCAGGAGAAGGCGATACATATTCTAGCGAATATAGAGTTTGCAAGAAGAATATATGCGACGAATGTTTTAGATGTGAAGTGTGATAGCCCGCAGTCAATAGCCAATTATTTAAAATCATCTTTAGAGAATTTAACGCAAGAAGTTTTCGTAGTATTAGATATTGATACGAAAGGTAAAATAATCGAAAAAAGAGAAGTATTCAAAGGTAGTTTATCTATGTCAGTAGTGCATCCAAGAGAAGTATTTAAACTAGCAATAAAAAATAGTGCTTCGAGCATCGTCTGTGTACATAACCACCCGAGTGGAGACGCAACTCCTTCTATAGAAGATATTAAAACAACGATAAATCTAATGGAAGTTGGTGAAATAGTTGGTATTGAAATGCTAGATCATATCGTGGTTGCAAAAAAAGGATATGTTAGCATTAGGAAAGTATTGAACTATCTAGCAGTAGAAAATATAGATTATAAATACGAAGATGTTACGGGTGAACAATTAAAATATATACTGAGAAAATACAAAGTTGTAGGGGAGTATTAAAAGGAGGAAGTGTAGAGAGTTTTTATTTTGTCTAAACTGATTGATTTTGACTAGTTAAAAAAGAAAAACCGTCAGTAATTAGTTACCAACGGTTACGATCACTAAGTTCTAGTTAAGATTTGCGATAGATATAATTAAGTATCTATGTTAGTAACTTAATTATAATATAAAATATCAAGTGGATCAACTTTTTAGTTATAAAAAAGAAAAGAGTACCTCGTATTGAGATACTCTTAATATGATATTGATGCTGATGTTTCACAGCGAATAATGATATTGTTGTGGATGTTTCACCACTAATTTATATTAATAGTATCTCATTTTTTTATTTATTTGTCAAATGTTAAAGTAAATCTTTCTTATTCTGTTTTCTATAAGATTCATTGATTCTTCTGAAATTGTAATATTTCCAGCACTTTCAAATTCTGAAACTGGCGTCAGTTTTCTTTTATCTATAGTTTGTATCATATTCACACAAGCATAACTATCTTTATTTTTATATTTCTTATATTTTTCTATACCTTTAAAGTGTTGGTCTTTAGATTCTAAGAATTCTTTATTTCCTTTTTTTAATTTATATAATGCCTTGGTTATTAATTCTTCGGAATAGTTGTTTATATTTTTTTGAATATCGTCAGTCATAATTCCATCATTTGCTATTAATAATTTCGTTACATAATTTTTAAAATCATTAAGATTGTTAGGTCTTGAAGCATCGATTTCAGAAATATATTCCTTGGATTTTACTTCCCACTTAGATATTAACTCATCGATTTTATTAAGGTGATACTTAGAATTTTTAAAATAAATATTATCATAAGGATTTAGTTCTTGATAATATTTATTGTTTTTTGAAGACAGTGGAACTACTGTGATTGTACTCTTTGTAACCTTATCGTATTTATCTAATACAATAGCAAAATGGTTACCACTCAATTCAGAACCAATATTAACTCCAAATTTCACATACACAATTGTTCCACGTTTAAACTTTGGAAAGAACTTAGTATTTTTCCCTTGAGCCTCTTTATAAAATTGTTTAGCTTTAAATAAAACTGATTCTGGAAGATATTTGAATTTATACTGATGATATTCCATGACACTTACAAATATTCTTTGAGCTTCTTTAAATATTGATTTCATTATTCCTTCCTTTCTAAAACTTCCTTCTTAACTCAACAACTCGTCCTAAAATTACTACTGGTTTTGTTACTACTTCTTCATTTGAAAAGTACATAGGTGAGTATTCTGAGTTATTAGATATTAGTATTATTCCATTATCAAGCTTTTCAAACTTCTTACAAGTGACATCATCCCCATTTACTAGAGTGATCACCACATCTCCATTGTTAGCTGTTGATTGTTTCCTTACTATAACAGTATCTCCATGATTTATATCTGGTTTCATGCTAATTCTAAGTCCAAAGAATTCACCTTGGTTTTTCCACGATTGAGGTACTTCCTCATAGTCTAGGATTTCTTCAACAGCTGAGATAGGTATTCCTGCTGCAACTGTTCCTAATACTGGAATCTTTAGACCTTGTGGGGTTTGAGGTCCAGTATTTTCTATTCTTTCATATCTAGGTACATTGTATCCTAATAACCACGCTTCTGTAACGCCAAATACTTTTGATAATAAGAAGATTTTTTCGTTATCTGGATTCGATTTACCATTTACATATTGAGATAAGTGACTTTTAGAAAATTTTATATTATATTTCTGTTGAAATGGTTTAGCTAAATTAAGAACATCTATTTGTCTTAATTTTTTTTCTTTCATTATTTGATTTATTCTTTCAGTAGAAGTCGCCATAAACTTCACCTCCTGTTAGATTCATAATATCATGATTTTAATAAAAGTTCAAAGAAATTGAACTTTCTTGTTAGAAATTAGAAAATGTTAGTATATAATAAAATTAAGTTCGAGTATTTGAACTTACAAAATAGAAAGAAGACAAAATGAAATTCAATTATATAAAATAATAAGTATAGATTTATTAATATGATAATTTTTTAAAACAAAATATAAAAATTGATTTTCTAGTAGAAATATAGTAGTATAAAGGAAGGTGATTCACTACCTATATTTCAAGTGTGAATGTTAAGCTAGGAATTTTTCCTAGCTTTTTTGTATGGAGTACCATTAATATAATAGAAAAGAGAAGATATGTATTTTTTTAGTTTCAGTTAAACGATTAGTTTTAGGTTAAATTCTTTTATATTTGAACTGGAATTTAATTTAAGAATTAATAAATTCTAAAAACAACCTTGAATTTTCAGAAATAACATTGACTACCAATTTTTTATTTGATATAATTTCTATAATTTAACAAAACGTTAATTGGATTTTATGTTGAGTGGAAAGTTAATCTATAGATTGAATTATTTTAGAATATCAAATATTAAGAAAGAAATTGATTAGCTTTTATTAGCAATTAATTTCTTTTTATTGTATTTAGATTTTCAAAGGCTATTATAAAATAAAAACTGAAATTTTAAATAGAAGGACTCAACTAAGGAGTGGGAAATATGAGGAAATTTTTATTTGCGGTAGTTTTATTTCTTATTACAGCAGTCTCGGGAATTAATATTTATTTTTCATATCAAATTAAATATGTTGTTGATGCCCTCACTAGTAAAAATGAACAATTATTCTACGATCAAATTATCTATTTATCTGTAATTATTATACTAATGCTTATATGTGAATATTTACGTCAGATTTTAGATACTATTTATTTAAACAAAATTGGATTCAATATTCATAGAACTCTTGTGGGTAGTTTACTTAGGAATAAACTAGATACAAAGAGTAAAAATTTATTATCTACTGTGAACAATGATATTGAAATGGTAAAAGATCAATATTATAATACGATTTTTTCTTTGTATCAAGGAATGGTTTATTTTATTTTTGCTACAATAGCGTTGTTCAAATTAGATGTAACAACAGCGTTTTGGGTTATAGGATTGTCACTATTTCCGATTGTAATTCCTAACCTATTCAAGTCATATTTGAAAAATGTTCAAAATAGTATTTCTATACAAAAGGCTAGTTATAACGATAAACTTGAAGATTTTTTAGAAGGGTTATTGGTTATTAAGAATAGTGATTCGGCTAATATATTTTATGAAAAATTACTTAATGAATATAAAAAAATAAATAAACTTGTTAATAGAAAGAATATTTTAGTATCACTTGTAAATGTTTTAACAGGATTAGTATTCTACGCTACTATTATTGCTATTTTATATATAGGAGGTCGTCAAGCTCTGTTAGGAAATACTAGTGTAGGGGATATAGTATCTATTTTTACTATTTCTGCAGAGTTAGTAATGCCTGTTAATTTGATAACAGCTTCTATAGCTAATATAACATCGGTAAAAGATATAAAGAGAGAATTAGATTCTAAAGAGAAGTTTGAATATATAGATAGTCATAAAATTATCGATTTTAAAAATATAGAGGTTCGAAATGAAAGTTATAAATTTAATAATAGAGAAATTTTTAGTAATTTTTCAGCTAGGTTTGAAAAGGGTAAAAAGTATTTAATTCAAGGAGATAGTGGCAGTGGAAAATCGACGTTAGCATTACTATTAACGAAAAACCTTGAGGGATGTAACATCTTTTTAAACGGAAAAAATATTAACAGTTATGAATACAACACAATTCAGCAACTAATAACTTATGTACCTCAAGATAGCTTTATATTTGTAGGTACAATTATTGATAATCTTACTTTATATAAAAACATAGAAGCGGATAAAATAATGACTTTAATAAAAGAAACTAGATTAGATGACAAAATTAAAGATGCTTCTGATTTGATTAATACTACGTACGATAAGAGAAAATCAAACTTATCTGGTGGACAAAAACAAAGGTTAGCATTAATTAGGGCTATATTACAGGAAAAACAGGTTATAGTTTTAGATGAAACATTATCAGGATTGGATAAAGATACATACATCTTAATTGAAAAATTACTACTAAGTATGAAAGATAAGACTTTGATTCATATTTCACACAGATCTTATCCAGAAACTTTGAAAATGTATGATGAGGTATATGTAATGAGGAATGACTCAAAAATCGCGATTTCTTAAGAAACAAGATTTTGTCTAGTCATCCTCTGCAAAATTTATTAGATATCTAAAAAGCTTTTATAAAGTGAATTTAGATATCAATAAACCACTGTGTTTATGAGTTTTTATATGAACTTTGTTAAATATTAGGACTTTTTAGTCACTCTTATAAAAAAATACACGTAACATAGCATCACAAATATTTTGAATACGTTTTTAAAAATGGTATAATATAATTGAATAAGTATAAGTAATTATATTGTATTAGTTAATAAAATAATTTTAAAAGGGAGGAGGAGAAAAATGAATAAGCTTAAAGATTTAGGTTTGTTGGTATTGCAAGTTGAAGTAGTAGGTTTCTTATTTATAGCGATGAATAAATATTTAACTAACACTACAAGCTTTTTACCTGAAGCTTTCACTCAAGATAAAACAGATATTAAGGCATATAGTTTAGCTGCATTGGCGTTTATGATATTAGGTATTGCTCAATATTATGTAGTTGACTTATATGACAAAATCAACTGGAAAAAAGCGAGTGTAATTGAATATTTGGTAGAGGTAGCAGGAGTTTTATTAGTATTTATCTATTTACAATTTATAGATAATCTAGTTAAGTTTGCATTTCTATTCGTGTTAGTTTCATTTCTATTTATAATGAGATATTTATACTTTTATAAGAAATTTGCATAAGTTTATACTTTTGAACAAAGTCTGGAGGAAAACACTGTTCAAAGTGTAGAAATTTTTAGTTTAAAATTTTAATTTGGAATGTAAGTATTCAATATAATTGTTGTACTGTTGTTTCTTGATTATATAGGGGAAAATAAAAAAACGGGGGTGACTTAAAAATCTTGATTTTTGAGTCACTCCCATTTTGTTTAATCTATTTAATAAGTGATATTACTGTACTTTTAATTCTACACATTCTGTTAGTTGTTTTTTGATTTCTTCTTGTATATGGTGAGAAATCATTATTAAGGTTAACTTGTTGTCAGCTAAGATATTGTTTTCTATCTGTACTGCTGTTTTTTCATCTAATGCTGAGGTTGCTTCATCAAGAATTAAAATTGGATAGTTTCTAATTAAGACTCTCGCAAGAACTAACCTTTGTTTTTCTCCTCCTGATAGGATTTCTCCCATATTAGATAGGTTGTGATCTAAGCCGTCAGATAAAGCTTTAACTCTATCAGCTAAACAAACTTTTTCCAATATGCTCCATATTTCTTCATCTGAATAACTATCATCTAAAGTGATGTTATATCGAATTGAACCGCTGAAAATAGATGTTTGTTGACTCACATATCCAATCTCGTTGGAGAAGTTAATATCATCTTGTATCTCAAGAGGATTCCCATCAATTAAAACTTTATCTTGGTTGGATTGTAATTTTCCTAGTAGCAACTTGATTATAGTAGATTTCCCAGAACCACTTTTACCGATTACGGCGTATTTTCCACCTTTATTTATATTAAAGTTGAAGTTTTTAATGACATGGTTATCTCCGAAACTATAATTAAAGTTTTTAAATTCAATATTTTCTTCAACGTGTGGATAAAGTGTTTCTTTAGCAGTTGATTTAGTTATAACGCTATTTAATATTTCTTTTGTACCGATTACCTTAATATACAAATCAACCAATTGATTGATAGAAGTAAGGTATATGCCTAGTATAGTAGATACCGAAGCTATCGTTCCTATAGTTAATTCATTTTTTAAAACTAAGTAAATCGCAAATATAAAAATTAATAATTCAAGTAACTTCTCGATACTTTGTAAAGTTAACTCAGCAAATGCCATTAATTTAGAAATACTATACTGTTGATCTTCTTTTTGAACCTGACTAGCTTTAACATTTTTTGAGAATAAATTTATCTTACCGATATTTTTTAAATCTTCATAACCTGTTAAATATTCCTTTAAAACTCCAGAAAATTTCCCTGATAAAATTGATAAATTTGTATATCCTACACTAATTTTATTACCGAACTTACCGCTTATTAAAAACATAGCGATTGATGATAATAGGGCGAATACAACAAATTTCCAATTAATAAGCCATAAAAATACTACTGATGAGATAAATAATACAATAGCACTAAGTAAACCGGTTAATGGTGAGAATAAATACGCAGATAATAATTCAAGTTGATAAGTATATTTAGTCATATGCTCACCAGAGTCAACCTTATTAAATTCTGATTGAGACATAGTTTCTATGTTTTTACTAATTCTATCACCTAGATATATTTTCCATTGTTTAACTAATTGTGCAATTATAATTTTTAACCACGCTCTAAGTAATTCTACTATTATTAAAATACAAATAATAACGCCAACTTTTGTCCAAAGAGACCCTGTTTTGTATATTACAGAATCAACAATATCAACACGAGCGTATACAACGTAAACAGTCCCTATTGATACTATTAATGTCAAAATAAACATAATGCCATAATTTTAATTTGTTCAATGTTATAACTTCTAAAATATTTTTAATCATATTGCTCTCCTTTGAATAGATTACATAAATGTTGTTTGTATTTAAGTTACAAGGTTTATGTAACTTTAATTATACTGACTTTTTTTTTCGTGTCAAGACAATTAGAGTAAGTTTTCTGAAAATTATAAGTTTATATTGTTATCATCTTTTTTTCATACTATAATAAATGTATAAATATAAGTTGATGTTTTATATAGTTCTCAAAATTTCCCTTATTAGCATGATATTAAATTAAGTGGAATTAAAAGTAGGAGGTATTTATGAAAAAATATATTTTAAAATTTAAATATAGGTTCTTATTAATTTGTTTTCTTATATTGTTAAGACAGTTATTTCTTATGAAGAGTAACTTTTTAAATGCAGATGCTATAACTGTGCTTACTAATAGAAATCTACATAGTTTCTTTGAAATTATCTTATTCTTATCAGTTACGTGGATTGTTATTATAGTAATTGATAGGGTGGTAAAGGTAAGAGAGGAGATTTTTATTCAAGATATTGGAATAGATGTTAAGGATAATCTGTCTACTAACCTTGTAGAATTAGATATTGAAAAGTATAAAGATAACTCATCTGGTGTTTATCAATCGTGGTTTAACAATGATATTCAAATGATTCAAGAAAAAGGTTTGAGGAATATATTTGCTATAATATACAGTCTTTCTGGTGTGGTATTTTCTCTTTATGCTCTATTGAAATATCACTGGATTATTTCTTTAATTACTATTATAGGAACAGGAATATTAATTTATCTTCCAAAAATTTTTAATAAAAAACTTCATAATATGGGAACAGAAGTTACTAAAGAAAATGAAAACTATGTAGCTTCGTTAGAGGAGACGATTCTAGGTTATGATACGTATTTCTCTCTTAATAAATTACAAATAATTCCTAAAAGAATAGCTCATATAAGTAGAATTTTGAAAAATGTATTTGTAAAACAAAGTAAATTGGAAAGTAATTATTATATGCTTAACTTTGGCTTAAATGTCTTTTTCCAAGTGTTATTAGTTTTTGTTACAGGGTATTTAGTTGTTAAAGATAATTTGGAAATCGGTGCAGTTGCAGCTGTAGGAATGTTTGCTAATCTTGTATTTGATGGTATGAGCCAAGTAGGTTATAGAATAGCATTTATTAAAGGGACAAAACCTATTTTCTCTAAGCATGATGAATTCATGTTAAATAATAAGGATACCCACTCATCTGTTGAATATTCTTTAAGAGAAACATTATTTAAAATTAAAAACTTACATTTCAGTTATGGTGATAGAGAAATTCTAAATAATTTGAACCTTGATATAAAAGAGGGGAATAAATATTTAGTAAGTGGAGATAGTGGTGTTGGTAAATCAACATTATTTAAAATAATTACAGGACAATTAAGAAATTATGAAGGTAGTGTAGAGTATTGTAGTATTGATTTGAAAAAATTATCTACTAAGCAAATACTAGAAAAGCTGACTATAATTCAACAAGAAAATTTCGTATTTTCAGGTACTGTTAAAGACAATATAACTATGGGAGAAGTAGTAGAGGATAATGAAGTAGCTGAGTATTTAGAAAAAGTGGGATTAACACAGAAAGACTTCTTATATTCAGAAGTAGAGGTTCATGGAAAAAATCTTTCAGGAGGACAACGCCAAAGATTGGCTATAGCTAGAGCGTTATTTAATGGCAAAAAAATACTTTTAATTGATGAAGGAACATCAGCTTTAGACAAAGAATCAGCGAAAAGTTTAGTAGAAATGCTGTTAGGAAATAAAGAATTAACTATAATAATGATTAGCCATGACATAAGTGATGAACTGAGAGGAAAATTTGATAATATTATAAAATTGTGATACAAGTGAAAGTTAGTAAAAAATGATATAGATTGAATAGAAAAATAAAAATAGGGGAGTGCTCAAAAATCGATTTTCCGAAAATAAGATTTTGAGTCACTCCCATTTAATAAGGAGGACAAGTATGAGTTATAAGTTTATGAGTGATGCTTTAGATAATAATTTAATGCCAATAGGTAAAAGTGATTTTTTAAATTTATTTAAAGATTTAGAAATAGGTGAAGGTGATATCTTGATTGCACATGTTTCGCTTAGTAAATTCGGTTATATAATCGGCGGTGCAAGATGTATTTATGAAGCTCTTATGGAAAGATTAGGAGAAAGTGGAACGCTCGTTGTTCCAACACAATCTTTAGAGAATATGTCTCCAGAGTACTGGGAATATCCTAAAGTTCCTGAGGAGTGGATAGAAAAAATAAAACAGGAAAGTTTATCTTATGATGTTAATTTATCTAGTACACGAGGTATGGGAAAATTTAGCGAATTTGTTATGAATCTAAAACATTCTGTTAGAAGTTCTCATCCACTATATTCTTTTTCAGCAGTAGGAGAAAAAGCACAGAAAATTATAAAAGAGCATCCATTAGATGATGGCTTAGGATACAATTCACCATTAGGGAGATTGTATGATCAAAATGCCAAAATTTTGTTATTAGGAACTGATTTTGAAACTAATACAGCATTACATCTTGCAGAGTATTCATTAAATCGAAAAACAATAAAAGAAAGTGCTAATGTAGATGGAGAGTGGTTAGAGTTCTCTAATATCGAATTAGATATATATGATGATTTTTTAACAGTACAGAAAGAATTCTTGGAGAATTGTAAGGGGAGTTATCAAATAAAAGAGATTCAGAAAACATCAGTTCTGTGTATAGATTTAAAAAGTTGCGTAGATTTTGCGAAAGAATATTATAAGAAAAAGGGAGAAGTGAAGTAGAGGGTGCATGATTTTATATTAAAATTTTCAAATTGTTACCATTTTATTTTCATATTATAATAAATATAGTAATTATTTATATGTTATGAAAAATAAGGGAAAAATTTTTAGAAGATATATTTAAAATTTATAAATTCACATATTATTAAAATTTTAGAATAAGACATGAGAGACTATGGAATAAAAAGGAATTAATTTATGAATAAATATATGAGTGTTTTAAAAAATGTTGATTTTATAAAGCATTTTTTTTCGATTAACTTTATAACATTAGCACAATCATTTGTTAGTATCAGTATTATCTGGTTAATTTATGAAGAAACTAAAAACCCACTATTGATAGCTGTTTTTGGTGTATTGACTCAATTGCCAGCTATAGTTTTTGGACCATTAATATCAAAAGTGTTAGATAGGTTTAATATTGGAAGAGCAATGTTCTTGTTTTTACTATTAAGAGCTAGTATTTTTCTGATTATTTTTTTATTGCCGTTTAATGATAAGATATCTTTAAGTATTATAGGATTATTGATAGGTTTGAATAGCGTCATAGGAATTCCTTTATCAGCAGGAGGAGATATAATAATAAAAGAGGTGTGTGATGATGAACAATTAGTAACAGCTAATGCATTGATGATAATATTTTTCGACATCTCTTATATCTTTGGTTCGATTTCTGTGGCAATAATGGGAGTGCTAGGTAATAATAGTATAGCTTTTATAATAGGTGCTGTATTATTTTTCATTTCAGCAATAATAATAAGTACAATAAAAAGTGACGAAATATTTAGTAACAATGAAGATAGACAGGAAAAATATACGATATTTAGTTCTATGAAGTATATTGTAAAAAATAGTGAGATATTACTTATGACAATTAACACGACATTGTGGAATATGTTCACTTGGGGAAGTTTTATCGTTTTATTACCAATATATGTAGAACAAAATTTAAATAATGATAGTGTAGCGTATGGAATATTAAATTCTTTACAATCTGTTGGTATTATACTAGCTTCACTTATAATAGGTTTACAATTTATATCAAAAATTAAAATAGAAAAATTAATTTGCCTAGGTATTATAGTGCATTGTTTATTATTGATACTGTTTTATTTTAGTACGAATATTATTTTTTCAGTAATTATACTTATTATAGCAGGAATCGCTTCAGCACCAGTACTAATTTATAAAGCAACATTCTTCCAAAGAAAAATTTCTAGAAAAATAATGGGGCAAGTATTATCATTAATTCTAGTTTTAGGAAGTGTCTTGTATTCTCTAGGAGGTATAATAATAGCGTTTCTGATAGAAAAATTAGGAAAAGAATATTTTTCGTACATAAATTTATATTCTTTAATTATCATTATAGTAATATCACTAATGAGTCTTAAAAAAATATCGTAGATTTATCTGCTATAAATTAAAATATATTTTTTCGAAGTGAATTAAAGATATTTATTTTTGGTATGAGAGAATGATATAATTATATCTGTAAATAAGTACAATAGAAAGGGGAAAATAATTATGGATCCTATGATTGAAAAAATGTTTAATGATAATTTACTAAATTTTAAAATTATTGTTGAACTAGTAGATTATTTAAGGGTTAAGTACGGTGAAGAACCGTCATTTACATTTGCTTGTTTTAAAAATGGGTTAAATACAGAGCAAACTGAAGATTTGCTTATATTCTATTCGGACATTACTGATGAAATAGCAACCGAGGATATACATTTATTAGATAGAAATTTATTAATAGAAAAAACTAAAGAAAAAATTCCAAATTTGACAGATGATAATAAAATTGGAGAAATAGTAGAAAGTTATATTAATTGTTGTTTTTTGTTAAAAGATAAATAAATTATAGTATCAGATTAAGTTATTACTAAATCAAAAGTCTGTTTTTTGAAATTAATGGGAGAATAAAGTGAGGAAGAATAGATTTAATAATTTAAAATTAGTACATATATTGTTAATTATGAAAAAAGATGATTAGAAATTATGAAACTGAAGAAAGATTTTTTTGAAAAATTATTAATTTATATATTTCCAATTATTATAGTAATAGATATTATTAATAGATATTATTAATAGATATTTAATAAACAATTATATATTGTATATTTTAAACAATATTATGTATGTAGGATATTTTATAATGATTCTTGTGTTTCTTTTTATAAAAATAAGAAGAGAAAAAGGAAAGAAAAGAGTTGAGAAAAATTAAAATGGGAGATTATATAATCAAATTAGACATTTGGTGTATTTTATTCCTCCAAGGGAATGACTCAAAAATCGAGATTTTGAAGAAACAAGATTTTATCGAATCTTCCCACAAAGTTTATTAGATATCTAAAAAACTTTTATAAAGAGAATTTAGATATCTATAAACCACTTCTTCTACGAATTCTCATATACACTTTTTTAAAATTTAGGACTTGCGTGTTACCCTATTTTTATTGTGTTAGGATATTTTCTCTTTTTTCTACTTAGAACATTATCACTTTTCATTCACATATTTTAGAAAATGATGGATTTTTATTGTAGTTTTAGTTAATGTATGATATACTGAACATACAGATCGAATAGAAGCCTCTGCTGTGTACACAGTGGGGGCTTTTCTAATAAGAGGAGAATGGTCACTTATGGAGAAAATATATAAAACTCAAACAGAGAGAATAGATTTATTAGTGAAAAGAGGTATGACTATAGAGGAATCTAGTAAAAAAATACTTGAAAAATATAGTCATTATAATCTAATAAATGCTTATAAAAATCCATTTTTGGAGAATAAAGGTAATTATCCAGCAGCAGCTAATATAAATGAGGACTACTATATTTTAGGAACTATACCAGAATATTTTGAGGCGTTATATCAATTTGATAGGAAATTAAGATTAATTTTTTTAGAAGAAATATTAATTATCGAGGAGAAATTAAAACACGCTATAATCCAATCTTTTTATGATGTTCATACTAATTATGGTCAGAACAAAACAGTTTCTGAAACTTTGCATAAGGAGAATGAGTATTTACGAAGAGTTTATTATAATAGGGAAACTTTTAGTGTTGAAGAAATAGAAGAAAAAAGTGGTCATAGATATACAGTAACAGCTGGAACAGAGTATGACTTAGCTACCCTTAAGTACATGAAGCCTAAGAAAAAGAGATATACAAATGATACTGTCTATGATGAGATTATGACAATGATATATTCAAATATAGGAAGGCAAAGGAAAAAGAAAGCATATATAAAAAAATATATAGATGAACACACATATCTCCCAATGTGGGTTTTAATGAATATTATGACATTTGGAAGTGTTGGTAAATATTTTAATATACAAATAGATGAAGTTAAAGAAAAAATATTAGAAAAATTTAATATAGCAGGGGATGGAGGATTGCTTATAAACAGTGTTAATTTTTCTAGAATACTAGAAATTCTGGGTATTTATAGGAATATTACAGCCCATAATGAGAGATTTTATTGCACTAGTACCTCGATTCCAATAGATGATAATTTTATGAAATTCATAGATAAATTGCCGTATTCAGAAGATGTTAAGAGACTAGCTGGAACAAACCATTATATTAATAAAACAAGAGGGAAAAAACTATCTAGTGTAAGGAAGAGTATATATTCATTAATGTTTTCTATATCTATATTTCAAGAAGCTGATGAATTGACATTATTTAAGGACAAAATTAAAGTGGAGTTGGAGAAACTACGTTCATCATTACCAGAAAGGTCTTATGAATTTATAAAAAAAGAGATGGGGTTAAATTTTGATTGGTATAATAGATTGTAAAATAAGAGGAAATATTATGAAAAAGAGTTAAAAGACAAAAGAAATAAATTACTAAGTATCAACCTCATCTCCTGATTTAGTGAGATGGGGTTGTTTTTTTTATTGTTTCAAAAATAACCGAATTCGATAGCGAAAATAATTTCCTTATCGTAAATTAAAAGAAAAATAAACGTAATATTCAGAAAATATTGACTTTAAGAGAAAAACACGTTAATATAGTTAAAAATAGGAGAATAGGTTCTAGAAAAATAGGAGAATTTGATGAAGAAAATCATCGTGAATCGGATAATAAATCAGTAAAATAAGAGGAAATATTATGAAAGAGATAATTAGTGTTGAGAGTCTTAGTAAAGATTACATAATAAAAAATAGAGTTAGCTTTTTTAATACAGAAAAGACGGTTAAACAAGCATTGAAGGATATAAATTTTAGTATTAAAGAAGGAGAAATTGTAGGATATATAGGAAATAATGGAGCTGGGAAATCTACAACAATAAAACTACTGTTAGGAATACTAACTACTACAAAAGGTTCAATAAAAGTGTTCGGTAAAGATCCGTTTGTAAACAGGCAAAAAAATGCTAAAAACATAGGTGCACTATTCGGACAAAAATCACATTTATGGTGGGATTTACCACTAATTGATTCTTTTGAGTATTTAGCAAAAATCTATGAAGTAGACAATAAAGAATGGTTAGACTATTTGATAACAGAATTAAATGTAACAGAGTACTTATATCAACCAGTAAGGCAACTATCTTTAGGACAAAGAATGCGTGGGGAGTTTATAGCTAGTATTATTCATAAACCTCAACTGGTGTTCTTAGATGAACCGACTATCGGTTTAGATATAGAAACAAAGAAGAAAATTATGGAACTAATACTAAAAATAAATGAGAAGTATAATACTACTATCATACTAACAACCCATGAGATTTCTGATATTGAAAAAGTATGTAAGAGAATGATTTTGATAAGTGATGGCGAAATTAATTATGATGGTGAAGTGAAGAGCTTCAAGCAAATTTTTAATAAATATAAAAAATTAAAAATGTACGGAGAGAATATAGTAGATTTAGATGAAGAAGGAATATTGCCTTTACGTACAAATATTGATTCTAAAGAATTTGTTTTTGATGAAACTAAATTTAATGTGTTGGATATAATAAAACTACTACCGAATGAAAGTATTATTACACAAACTGAAGTATTAGACTTAAATCTACAAGAAGTATTGCTTGTGAAGGATAAGACGGGTGATAAATATGAATAGATTTTTTGCTTATACTTTATATCAATACAAAAGTTTATTACAATACAAATTTAATACGATAATGCAGATAATTGCATCACTTTCTATGGTATTAATACAGTATAGTATCTGGATATATGTTGAAAAATACAATTCCAAAAATATTGATGAAATAATAACTTATGTACTGTTTGCGATTATGTTACAAATAGTTTTACCTATAAAAATAACTACCAATTTTGTATCTGAGAAGATTTTAAAAGGTACTATTATTAATTATTTGAATAAGCCTAATAGATTAATAGTTATAACGTTTTTCACTACTTTAGGCAATTTTCTCTATAAATTAAAATTTCAAGTACTGCCGATTTTAGTTATTTATATTTTACTGTTTTATAATTTAATATTTAGAACCATATCTCTTAAGAGGTTTGTACTTTTTATATTCGTGTATATTTTGAGTTATATTGTTGCGTTTTTATTAGGTTATATTATTGCATTATTATCAACAGTATTTATAAGAATAAACGGCGTATCTGAATTAGTCAATGCTCTTCTTATTATTTTCGGTGGAGGATTGCTACCTTTAGATTTATATCCGAAACTATTGTTAAGAATATCAGAGGTAACTCCATTTTACGCTGTAATGTATGCACCTATTTCTATTATTGTACATGATAATGATTTAGGAAAAGTCTTATTTATTCTTGGTGTACAGATGTTTTGGTTAATCATATTATTGATAATTTCAAAAAAACTATCACAATATGTATTTAACAAGTTTGATATAATGGGAGGTTAATATGAAGAAACATTTATATTTATATGCAGAGTTTTTTAAAATGGATGTAAAAAGGATATTGAGTTATAAACTAGATTTTATTATAGGAAATTTGGGTTATTTACTAGATACTCTTACAACATTATTTGTATTACTTATTACGCTTAATTATACAGAATTAATCGGTGGCTTTTCTTTATATCAATTGTTATTTTTATATGGTTTTCTAACATTAACATCGGCGTTATGGGAATTTTTCTTCGTGACAACTTTAGAAGTTCCATATTTGATTCAAACTGGAGAACTTGATTTATTTTTATTAAGACCGCTTAATATACTTTATCAATTTATTATTTTCCAATTAGATGAGGAAGCTTTATTTGAGTTAATTACAGGTGTAGTAATTGTGATTTTTTCATTATATAACTTAGATATTGATGTAAATTATTTATTTATAGTAAAATTCATTTTATTTACAATATCTGCAGTTTTAGTAAGAGAGGCTATATACTTAGCACTAGTATCAATTAGTTTTTTTTCGATAACAAATGATGGTATAAAATCAGTTTTATGGCAATTGTATCAATTAGCAAATTATCCAGTTAATATTTATCCGTTTTTTATTAAAGTAGTACTAATAATTATTCCATTCGCGTTTGTGGGATATTTCCTAGTGGTAAATTTAATAAATTCGCATGATAGTTTTAATTTAGAAACATGGCTTTTAATATTATTTGGACCGCTTCTACTTATACTAATCTATAAAACAATATGGAATTTCGGATTAAAAAAATATCAAAGTACAGGATCATAATAGTTAAGAAGGTTAGAGAGTTATAATAAATAAGAACAAAATGAATCATATAGGAGGTGTTCTTTATAGAATTTAATGTTAAATTAGCGAGAAGTTTGTATTTATGTTTGAACTTAATTTTGAGTGTTTTATATTCATATATAACGGTGAAATTTATATCTGTATATAATTTTCCTATATATTTTATTTTGTTAATAACTACTTTGATAGAAATATTTATTTTTCTAGATACTAGTTATTTCAGATTATTAACTAGTATAAAAACAAAGTATTTTTATTATATATTAATAGTTTTTTCAGTAGTAGTATTTATTCTTAAGAATAACATAAATTTATACTATGTCTTAACATTTTATTTTGTTTATTACTTATTAATATCAATAGTTCTGCTTAATTACAATTTATTTGTAATAGAGGAAAGTAAGTCTATCAAAGCTGGAGTGACAGATATATCCTTATACAGCAACTTGTCAAAATTACTTGGTTTTTCTTTAGGTAGTTATATTTATAAGGTGAATATTGATGAATATTTAATAGTATTTATAATTGTGTTTGTTTTATTTTCAAGTTTCAAAATAAATAATTTTAAAAATGAAACTGAGAAAAATTCTGAAAGATTAGTTTTTAATAAGTTGAAAAGAAAATATATTATAATCAATACAGCATTATTGTCTGGAACAGCAGTGTTTTTTATACCGTTGTTTATAAAACAATTAGCGGCTAGGAATTTAATACAGTATTCTAGTATTGTATTTTTTATACCAGGACTAACAGTAGTTTTATTTTTAATACTTACTAAGAAATATGATATGAATTTAAATAGAATACTTATGTCTTACATAATTTTTGATATAGTATTCTTCATATTGGTTATATGCGAAGTATTTTTACCATTGCAAGTGATATTATTATCATTAATAGTGGCATTAGGGGTGTCAATTAGTATAAAATTAAGGACTAATTTTATAAAAATTAATGATAAGGATTATAGAAAAAGTATAGTTCAAATTTTTCGAATAAGTTCACCGTTATTTACTATTATTTTAAGTTTTGTAGGATTATACGTGGAAAACATTGCTTATTATATTTTGCTAATAAATGCAATTTCGGCTATTCATGTATTGTATGTGAATTTAAGAAATAGAGAGTACGCTTTATTAGATTAAGGAAAAGTTTTTAGAAAAAATTTAAAAAATGAAAAATTAATGAAACAATGTACACTTAGTTTTTTTAGAAATAGCTTGGTGTACATTTTTTGGTTCAATTTGAGAAGTAATACTATGTTATATTGCTATGAAAACCAGTATTTATTAACTAGAAATAACAGGTGATAATTTTGGAAAGCGTTTTTTTTTTTTTTTTTTCTTTTCATATTGCTTTCAAATCGTTTTTATATTACAATAAAACTGTAAAGCTTTATAACCTCATAAAATAAGGAGGACAAAAAAATGGTATTAGATATTGGAATTTTATAGTTTATAATGTGAATAATAATAATAATAAAGAGAATCATCATTATTTTTTGAGTTTCTTATGATCTTAAAAATTGTTGTTTCTCATTATAATTTTGATAGAGGAGGAGAATCAGCTATTTTAACAGACGATAATGATTTTATAGTATTTGTTAAAGTAGACATTCGATTAATAAGCCACTCATTCAAGAAGACGCACTTTATTGTGTAAGCTACATGTAAACTACATATTAAAGAGTTGAAGTGGATGACCTAAAAGTCATAAAATTTAACAAAGTGTCTATGAGAACTCATAGACGCAGTGGTTTATTGA
>NZ_KQ959974.1:0-8937 GCF_001553035.1 Gemella haemolysans | reverse complement strand
TCTACGAAATCACGATTTTTGAGTCACTCCCTTTTCTAAAAAGTAATTAGAAGTAAAACGTAATATCGGGAGGAGGGAGTTAGATGGTAAATCTATTAACAGTGAAAAATTTAGCATACAAATATAAAAATTCTAGTGATTACGCGATTAAAAATATTTCTTTTTCTGCGGAAAAAGGAGATATGATTGCACTTATAGGTAAAAGTGGTTCAGGGAAAACTACGATAATTAATTCTACATTAGGATTGTTTTCTAAGATCGAAGGAGAGGTATCTTTTGGTGAAGGTGTATCTGTTCGAGATATAGACTACTGTATGCAAAATCAATCAGTAGATTGGTACTTAAATGTATATGACAATATTTATATGGGGGTATTATACTCTAAAAATACTATTAGCAAGAAAAGTGTAGATGAGATTATTGAGGTTCTAGGTTTAAAAGGTAAGGAGAAATCAGACTTAACAGAATTATCTGGAGGACAACTGCAGAGGGTACAAATAGCAAGAAGTTTGATATCAGATTCAAAAATTTTATTCTTAGATGAACCTACTACAGGATTGGATATAGTATTATCAAAAAATATATTAGAATACATAAAAAATAACAATAAAGAACATGCTGTTTTTATATCTTCTCATGACTTAGATCTTATAGAAAAGTATTGTAATAAGATAATTTATATAAACGACGGGGAATGTTTATACTTTGGGGAAATGAGCACTTTCTTAAAAGAATATAATAAAGAAATAGTATATAACATTTCTTACAGTGGCGAATTAAGTAAAGATGTAGTAGAGAAACATAAAGATACTATTACAATCGTTGATGATAAAAATTTAAAAATTTTCTTGGAAAAAGAAGAGGAAATTTCAAATGTCTTAAAACTACTATTGGCAGAAAATATTACAATAGGAAGCCTGCAGAAAGAAGAAATTACCTTGAAGAGAATATTGGAATTGGAGGAGTAATTATATGAAAAATGTTATGAAGAATTTTTGGGCGACATCGTATATAGAATATAAGGCGATCGAAAATAATAAGCAGATTATATATACTCAGCTTATGGTTCCAATTTTGTACTTTGTATTCTTTGGATTTGGGATAGGGAACTCTTTTTCAAGTTTAGCTTTTAAAGGAGAAAATGTTAGCTATATTGAATACATTTTTGTTGGAATAATTGGAGTAATACTAAATTCTCAGATGAATCAGTCGGTTTATAGGGTGAATTTAGATAAAAAATGGGGACTTCTAGCGTATAAAAGAATAAAAGGGACATCAGCTATTTCTTATTTCTTAGGGAAATTAGTATTTCCATTAGGAATCACAATAGTGCAAGTATTATTAATTTACTTCTTATCGTTCTTTTTAGGAATAAAAATACAGATAGTTCCTTTCTTAAAAGTATTAATTATTGTAATTATTAGTCTAGTATTTTGGTTTTCTCTTGGGGTTATTATCTCATTAGGAACTGTATCGTATAGAACTAGAGATCTTATCTTAGGAACATTATTACTACCGATAATTTTTGCTGCACCGACTTTTTATAGTCTGGATAATTCTAAGGTGCTATACTATATATCAAAACTTAATCCATTAACTTACCAATTAACGAGTATGAGAACTGTAATTTTCGATATGGATCTTGATATAAATACTTACGTTACAATATTTTTAAGTCTAATAATGTTTGTTTTAGCAATAAGCGTGATAATAAGATCAGAATTATTAGGTGATGAGAGATAAGAGAATGTACACTTAGTTGTTTTAGAGATGACTAAGTGTACATTTGTTTTTATATGAAATGAGCTACTGAGATTTTCGTATTGATACCATTGTATTTTCATATTACAATAAAGGTGTAAAGTTAAATAACACCATAATATAAAAATTCCCGAATAAGAGGAGGTTATTAGTATTGGATAGTACATTAGGATCTATAGTTGCAACTATAACTATTGCTTTTTTATATTTTGTGTTTAGAAGAAATTCTCAACCTATTTTCAAAAAGAATAAACAACAATTATTAGAGTTAATACCAATTGTTGTATTTTGTATATTCTTTCCAAAGGTTATAAAGATAGCAATAATTTTTTTAGTAGTTGAGATTATTTTATATATAATAGATTACCGCAATGAGAAGAAAAAATCTACGAAATAAAGTTATATAATTTTTTAAAAAAGGAGAGCAATACTTATCTAATTTTTAAAAGGAATTTATTTTTCCGTAATAATTTTACTGTATCATTGAGTTAAGTTTACTTGAGTTTTATCTAAATTATGGTATAATAAAAATATAAAAAGAGCCTAGCGCTAACTAGACTCCAATGTAGAACCGTTTAAGACGGTGGCTTATATTTGAATTATATAAGACACAGGGGGGTGACTAAAAGACTAGTAGAAAGAATAGTATGTACAAATTTAAAATTCTTATTTATGAAATATACCTCCTTTTATCAATGTAAAGCATAATATATGTTTGTAATTACAGATAGATCAAATCGTATTTCCTTTATTAGAGCTTTCATTGTAACGCGTTTTTGTTTTAAAGTCAATAAAAGACAATAAAGCGCATGGGAGTGACTCAAAAATCGCGATTTCGGAGAAATCGATTTTGTTGAGTCACTCTCTGTTTTTCATCTGTGGAATGAAGTGTTAGTTTTGTGGTATAATAAAGTAATCTAGTGGAATGATGGGCAACATCCGGTATTAAAAACATTGAATAATTTGCCCGTTCTAAATGTAATAAGGGTACTAAATACCATTATTGAATATATAAAAAAGTTAGATAATTAAATATATAAAATTAAAGAAAGTTAGGAGAGTTAACAAATGAGAGAATTAACTTTAATGGATGGCAATAAAATACCTATTTTAGGATTTGGAGTTTATCAAATACCAAAAGAAGAAACTGAAAAATCAGTTATTGCAGCAATAGAAGCAGGATATAGACATATAGATACTGCTCAAGTATATTTAAACGAAGCTGAAGTAGGAAAAGCAATTAAACATTGCGGAGTAGCCAGAGAAGAATTATTCATAACTACTAAGGTATGGGTAGAAAATGTTTCTTATGATAAAGCAAAAGAATCAATTTTAGATTCTTTACAAAGAATGCAACTTGATTATTTAGATTTAGTTTTAATCCATCAACCATATAATGATGTATATGGCGCATGGCGAGCTATGTGTGAATTAAAAAGAGAAGGAAAGATACGATCAATAGGGGTTTCTAATTTTAATTATGATAAGTTAGTTGACTTAGGAGTTTTTACAGGCGAAATGCCAGCTGTAAACCAGATTGAACTAAATCCATTCCATCAACAAAAAGAAAAAGTTGAGATACTAAAAGAAGAAAATGTTACGTTAGAGGCGTGGGCACCTTTTGCAGAAGGTAGAAACAATATCTTTTCAAATCCAGTATTAGAGAAAATAGCTAAAAAACATAATAAGTCAGTCGCACAAGTAATTATACGTTATTTTGTAGAACAAAATATTGTCGTGTTAGCGAAAACTACAAAACAAGAACGTATGAAAGAAAACTTAAATGTATTTGATTTTACTTTAGACTTAACAGATAAAGAAGAAATTGCAGCGCTAGATCTAAAAGAAAGTCAATTTATAGACCACACTTCTCCAGAACGTATTCGCAAAATGGCAAAACATAAACTAAATTTAGAATAGTAAAACTATATAACAAATGTATGCAATGGTATTTTGTAAATTTATAAAGATAGAAGTATACTTCAAAGACAGTCAGATCAGAGAAATATAGGCTCATCAAAAAATCAGTCCGATTTTTTGATGAGCTCTTTTATTAAAGGCTTTAGCCAGTTGAGGAGGCGAAGTCTCCGAAACAAAAAACCACCCGCTATGCGGGTGCGAGATAAAAGTTAAACAATTGAAAAATCATCCTTTCTTGATAAAATAAGAGTAGTTCAAGTTCTAAAATAAAGAAAGGATGATTTTAATTATGGCAAATAAACATAATAGTTTATCGCATACAAAGTGGTTGTGTAAATACCATATTGTATTTACACCTAAGTATAGACGAAAAATAGAATTTAATCAATACAAACGAGATATAGTAGATATAATAAAAAGGTTATGTAAGTACAAAGGAGTGGAAATAATAGAAGGACATATAATGCCAGATCATATACATTTGCTGTTATCAATACCACCCAAATATAGTGTATCAAGTTTTATGGGATATTTGAAAGGGAAAAGTTCACTGATGATATTTGATATGCTTTCAAACTTGAAATACAAGTATGGAAATAGAAAGTTTTGGGCAGAAGGATACTATGTAAGTACTGTAGGATTAAATGAAAGTACAATAAGAAAATATATCAGAGAACAAGAATCGCATGACATTGCAATAGATAAACTGACAACAAAAGAATACACAAATCCATTTGGAAATAAAAAAAATAGATAAACCCGTTTAACGGGTGGCGGGCGTTAAAATACAATAGGGCTTGAACGAATGTGAAAGCCAGCGCCTTGAGGTGCGTGTTAGTAACAAAGGGTTATACCCGAAGAGAAAACCACCCCTTTTCAGGGGTGGTCATTATTTTTATCCTCTATTAGGTAAAATGAATGAGGTGAAATTAGTATGTAATAGGATATAATATTTTTATATTAAAAAAAATCTTTTACTTATTTTCTCTAATATAAAATCTATAATTTTTCAGATTATTTATTTATATTTTCGGTTTTTTCAGAAAAAAGAATTGACTATATAATATATTAGTGTTAATATATATTCAAATCGACTTACTCACATGGGAGGTGCATAATTTTGAAATTACTAAAAATATTTCCTAAGAATTTTATTAATCTAATCTTAGGGCGTTCGGTATTGAATATAGCGGATAGCTTTTATATGGTTGCGGTAACGATTGCTTTGGTAGAAGTATACAATATAGAAGCGAGTACATTGACGTCGTTTGCTTTAATAGGAATGATTCCATCGCTAGTCGCATTTTCATATAGTTATTTCTTTAATAAGATAAAAAATACAAAATTTTGGATTCTCTGTTTCCAAATTATGCATATTATTTTAGTCAGTCTTTTAATAGTTGCATTAATAAATAAAGCTCATATTGCTTTTATATTTATTTATAACTTTTTATTTAACTTAGTAAATTGTGTTCTTACTTCATTAAATGTAAAAGTAACACCTGAAGTTCTTAATAATGATAATAATTTGATTAATAAATCAGTTGATATTCAATATTTCACCTCAAATTCATTAGATATACTTAGTAATTTCGTTGCATCGCTGTTACTTGGGTTCATCACTTATTTGTCACTTATGCAACTAAGTATTCCAATCTTTTTAGCGGGTGTATACTTCTTTACAAAGTTAAACCTGAATAAAAATATTCAAACTACCGAAGAAACTAAGAAAACAGAAGAGGTAGTTGAAGCTAGTATAGTCGGCAATATAAAGACATTGTTTTCACGAAACGCAGCGTCGAAGATAATTGTTATCGAAGCATTTCTTAGCGGAGCTACTGACTTGCTTTTAAAACTGCTTCCGCTTTATCTTATTAGCATAAATATTGATGTAAAATGGATAGCCTTAGTTCTTTCTGTATGGCGTGGTGCGGACTTAGTAGGAGCAATGGTTGCACCTTTTGTAAAAGTTCCTCCCAAAAATTTCTTCTATATGGATTATTTGATATCAGGAACTAGCTTTTTGTTAGTATTCATAATAGATAATAGTTATCTAAAATTATTGTTTTTCTTTATCACCTTTGTTGTAATAGGAGTTTCTGGAAACTTCTTTGAAAAAATGCTCTATGATGATTATGAAGGAGAAGATCTTGGAGCTATTCATACTATCATAACTAGTTTTTATTCAGTATTTGGCGTCTTGTTTTTATTAATACCTTTCGTTTATGACAATATAAAAGTTCTTGGAGTATCTTTGAACATATTAACAATAATGTTTGGCTTGGGAATATTTGTTTTATTGAAATTTGAAAAACGTTAAAAGGAAAAAATATATCATAAGTATTTAAAAGAAGAAGTAGAACGAGGGATAAATAATAATTCATAAAGAAAAAAGAATAGAAATTCATTCGAAAAGAGGAGAAGTCATATCAATGTGGTATGATTTCTCCTTTTTCACTATGAGAGAGTAGTGATATTTGATATAATGTATAAAAGTGAAATATATAAATTGATAAGACTATAGATTAATTAAAATCTACTAAAGGAGCTTTTGTATGATAAAATTAGTTGTTACAGAAATAACAACGTAAAGTAGAATATAAATAAACGTTATTGAAGACTCTCTATTAAGGGATTTGAATATAATTAGTTGTTGAAAAGTCTAGGTCGGAATTATTTTAGGAAGTGGAGAAAGTGATGGATAATATAATAGATGTAAAAGGTCTAAAAAGAAGTTTCAAGACTCCGAAAAATGGTGAATTTGAAGCTATAAAAGGAATAGAATTTTCAGTGAAAGAAGGAGAAATTTTTGGTTTGTTAGGACCTAATGGTGCGGGTAAAACAACAACGATAAAAATTTTGACTACGATGCTTGCTCCAAGCGAAGGAGAAGCAAAAGTGTTTGGGTTTGATACTTTTTCGGAAGCTAAAAAAGTTAGAGAATATATTAATTTTGTTTTTGGTGGTGAGAGGAGCCTTTATTGGCGGCTTAGTGCAAGAGATAATTTGGCATATTTTGCAGATTTATACAAAATTCCTTCTAAAGATCAAAAAGAATTAATTGAAAAATTAATAGCTCAAGTGGGGTTAAGTGAGTTTATAGATAAAAAGGTAGAAACTTTCTCCAAAGGAATGAAACAAAGACTTCAAATTGCAAGAGCATTGTTAAATAATCCAAAAGTAATATTTTTAGATGAACCGAGTATTGGATTAGATCCAGTAGGAGCAAAAGAATTAAGAGAATTAATAAAAAAACTGTCTAAAGAAGGAGTAACTATTTTACTAACAACTCATTATATGCCAGAAGCAGAAGAACTTTGTGATAGAATTGCGATAATAAAAAAAGGTGAACTGCTTGCCTTGGATGATGTGGTAGGATTACAAAATCTTGTTTCTTACGAAAGAAAAGAAGAAATAAAAGCAAAGAAAGAACGCGAACAAGAAGAGAAAAATAAAAAGAATTTAGAAATAACGTTAGAAGATATTTATATAGAACTATTGGGGGATGCATAATATGTTGAGAGCAATATTAATGAGTGCCAAAGTTCAGATGAAACAATCAATAGCACGTCCAATGTTTAGATTTTGTATTTTTATTAGCCCGATATTAAGTGGAATTTTACTCGGGATGATTTATCAAAATCGTAGTGTGGAAGATTTTATGTTATATGCTTTTATAGGAGCGGGAATCGCTACTTTTTGGGGAAGTATTTGTTTTTCATCAGCTAGTGATATGGATAGAGAAAAATGGCTAGGAACTATGCCAATGATTTTCACCTCACCGATAGGTTTCGAAAATATCATTTTTGGAAAAATTTTAGGGAACACACTTTGGGGAATATTTAGTTTTGGACTTAATATGTTGACGGTAAAAATTTTATTTAATAAATCTATCCAGTTTGCAAGTTTTAGTTATTTTGTATTAATAACAATTTTAATGATAGTGTCTATGATAGCTGTCGGTTTTATGATGGCAGGATTATTTACTTTATCTAGAAAAATAAGTATTCTTATGAATGTTATTGATTATCCGATAATAATGCTAACTGGGATGGTCTTTCCTATTTCGATCTTCCCAAAATTTATTCAATATATTTCATACTTATTGAGTCCAACATGGGCGATGGAAGGTTATAAGTTAGCTGTTCAAGGTGGTAGTAATGAAGAATTATTGAGAGTAGCGTTTATATTGGTGATTATTATAATTATTTATTTTATTATTAGTATATTTTCATTTAGAAAAATTAAGAAACTATGTGTTATTAATGGGACTTTGGAGGTGTTTTAATATGGAAAATGTGTATAGATTTTTTAGAAGAGTTAGTTTTTCATATAAAATGTCTTCGGTATTAAATGATTGGCGTGCTTTCTTTACTATAGATTTGTTAATTCCACTAATGCAAATGATGTGTTATTCACTAGTAGGATACTATGTTTATGGTGCGGAAAATATTGAAAAATGGGTTATAAGTAATGCGATAGTGACTAGTGCATTTACGGCAATTTATAGAGTCGGTCTTCAGTTAGCAAGGGAGAGGGCAAGTGGAACATTGTCGCTAATGTTAGCGACTAAAACGAGTATTTCAGAAATATTAATTTCAAGTGCAATCTCAACTATGTTACTAAGTTTTGTATCGGTAGTTTTTGGAGTTAGCGTACTTAGTTTATTATTAGGACTAGCTTGGAATGGACAAAAAATATTGGAGTTTGTTTTTATTTTAATATTAGCAATATTTGTAGCGACTTGTTTTGGATTTTTTATCTCGTGTTTAATATTATTAACGACAGAAATTCACCTAGTAACGAATACTATAGACAAAGTACTTTTAATATTTACAGGAGCGAATTTTCCAGTTAGTAATTTTCCATATTTAGTAGAGCAATTTTGCTATACTTTACCACTAACGCGATCTATACTTTTAGCTCAAAAATTAATAGGTGGGGAGAGTGTAATAAGCAACATATATCTAATTAGAGGAGAGTTAGTGTTAGCTTTTGTATTTTTAATATTAGGAATAGTGTTGTTGAAAAATATGGAAAAAGCTGCCATAAAAGGTAGTAAGTTAGATTTACTGTAAGTAAATAAAAGGCTCAGAGTAGAAATGCTTTGGGTCTTATTTTTTATGTTAATTTTAGAAAAAACTTAATATTAGAGTGATTTAATGAGGAAAACGAAGGGGGCTGCCCCAAAAGTCCTAAATTTTAACAAGGTTTATATGAAAATCCATAGACGCAGTGGTTTATTGATATCTAAAT
>NZ_KQ959973.1 GCF_001553035.1 Gemella haemolysans | reverse complement strand
AAATACGAAGATGGAAATGGAAAACCAGGAACTGAAGTAAAAATTCCATTAACAGAAAAGAATGGTAAGAAAATTCCAGATGGAACAACATTCGAAAGTGGAACACCAGGAATCACAGTAGATAAAGATGGAAAAGTAACAGTAACAATTCCAAAAGATAAGAACCCAGGTGAAGAAGTAACAGGAAAAGTTCTAGTAAGATACCCAGATGGATCAGAAGAAGAGGTACCTGTAAAAGTAACAGTAACTAATCGTGATAAAGATGATTACACACCGAAATACGAAGATGGAAATGGAAAACCAGGAACATCAGTAGATATCCCAGTAAGTGAAGCGAATGGTAAGAAAATTCCAGATGGAACAACTTACACAAGTGGAACACCAGGAATCACAGTAGATAAAGATGGAAAAGTAACAGTAACAATTCCAAAAGATAAGAACCCAGGTGAAGAAGTAACAGGAAAAGTTCTAGTAAGATACCCAGATGGATCAGAAGAAGAAGTACCTGTAAAAGTAACAGTAACACCACCAGAAAAACTTACACCGACACTAGATGTTGAACAAGATCCTA
>NZ_KQ959972.1:16541-19329 GCF_001553035.1 Gemella haemolysans | reverse complement strand
AAATTTGTCCAAATTTTGGGGGCTATTACCAACTTTGACAGGTTAAGATGGTTATTTTTAAATAACAAATTAATTAGAGTCACCGTCTTTAAAACGGCTCTCTCTTTTTTTATTTATATATATTTTAGCATAGATGAAATATAAAAGCAAAAATTTTAGCTAGTTTATGAAGTAGAAAAAGAATATTTACAAAAAGAGGAATTAATTGGGGAATAGTTTTTTCAAAAAATATTTTAAGAAAATTAAAAGTACAGCTTTTTCGCCAATATGTAAGAAAAGATGAAAATTATCATGCGATTCATATATATTTAAAGAGTTCAAGTAATATTTATTTACCTTGGGAAGTTCAAATTTGGAAAAAAGAAGATGAACAAGTTAATGAAAGTGAACATAAAAATCATAAATCAAAATGAAAATATATAAATTGGATTGATATGTATAAAAGAGAAGAGTAGAAGGAGGTGTTTATATGTTCGAACATATAATTTTATTTTCAAGTTCGTATAGAACGAAAAGAAGAATAGGGTGGCATTATGCGTCTGAATATATTAGTAAAGATATAATAAACTATATTTTTGAGAAAACCTCTGAAATTATTATAGAACCAAAATATGCGGTTCATAGATTAACAACAAACTCTCCTGAATGGAAAAGCGTGATAGAACTAGATAGTTTCTTTGAAGACATTCATGTTTTTACTGATTTAGAGGAGTTTCTATTAGAGATGAAGAAAGATTCTCAAATTACGGCTCTAGATGTTTCGAAATTTTTACTTAGTCTCAAGTCGATGACTAATTTGAAACTTCAAAAAATGATTTATTTAGTATATGCAGAGTATTTAGAAAAAACAGGAAAAAAACTTTTCAAAGATGATATTATTGCATTCAAGTATGGACCCGTTGTTCCAAGCGTTTATGAATATTATAAAGATAATGGACGGAATAACATACAAGTAGATAAAGATGAGGAAATTTTTGCTCAAGAGATAACTTTACCAATGGTATTAGCGAGATTTCTTCAATCTTTAGATGAGAAGAATGTAATTGATTCTATTCAAAGTACTTTTGAAAAATATGGGCAGCTTACAGCAAGTGAATTAGTCGCAATTACTCATAGAAAAGGAACTCCTTGGGATCATACAAATATAAATGATATTATTACTGATGAAAATATATTGAAATATCATCATGTAGAAAAATAAAAAAGGTTAACGGAACTAATTTTTTGTACTAGTTAGATTTCGTTAATCTTTTTTAAAATTTCATTTCCATCTAGTTTTTGATAAAATTATAGATGAAAGAAATTATAAATTTAAGAAATAAAAATAGTGATATAAAAATCTAATTTTGATAAAAATAATGAGATGAAGTAATAGCTAAAAGTATGTTAGTTATAGGGGATTATATAAGTTGTATGTTTTATGAAGAAAGGAAATGAACTGGCTACAATTTGTAGACAGTTCAAAATGAAGACAATCAATGAAAAGATGAAGAGGGTGCAGTTCAACTGTACGAAAATATCGTACAGTTGAAGTTAAAAGCACCTGATGGAAAGTAAAGAGAAACCGACGTTGCTGATATGCAAGGTGTTTTTCGTATAATTCAATCTATACCATCTCCTAAAGCAGAACCTTTTAAAATGTGGTTAGCAGAGGTAGGGAAAGAATTGATGAAATTATAGATCCAGAATTAACTATTGATAGAGCATTGGCGACATATCTTCAAAAAGGTTATATAAGAGAATGGATTAATCAAAGACTACAAGCAATTCAAGTTAGGAAAGAATTAACAGATGCTTGGCAAGATCATGGTTAAAAGAGGGTAGAGAATATACAATATTAACTAATGAAATCACTAAAGCATGGTCAGGCATGACAACCAGACAATATAAAGATCACAAGGGATTGAAGAAACAAAACTTAAGAGATAATATGACAACAACTGAACTTATACTAAATATGCTAGCGGAGATTGCAACAAAAGATATAGCTAATGCAACGCATCCGCAAGGTCTAGAAGAAAATAAAAAAGTTGCTAAAGCTGGTGGTAGTATCACTGGGAACGCAAGAAGAGAGAGTGAAATGAAAACAGGGAAACCAGTTATTACATCAAAAAACGCCATAGATTTTGGTAGATTAATATCAGATATAATCAAAGCAGCAACAGAAGAAGATGAAAAGAACAATGAATAATTAAAACAAAATGTTGCTAATGAAAAATCGATGATATTAGCGAAATTTCTTCAATCTTTAGATGAGGAGAAAATAATTAACTCTAACCAAGGAATATTTTAAAAATATTGATGTTTAATAGATATTTTTTAGGGGTAATCTATTATTTTAAGTTTATGGTTACTGAGTGTCATTTAAAACATTATAAAAATATCTTTAGCATATAAACTTAAAAATATAAGAAAAATCTTAAGTTAGTTACTCGCAGGTTTTCTTCTGGTTTTTGATTCTTTGTTTTCTATTGATTTGATAAGGTTTTTTTAGTTTTTTTTATGGTGTTGTTTAGAATTAATATTAAGGTGTTGAATTATTTTTTTATCTACTAAGTCTTAATTCTTGATTTTTTTTATCTTTAATTGTATTATAGAATAATATGCTATTAAGAAAATTTTATTCCTCGAGTGACTAATTTTTTAAAAAAGTAATTGATATTATAAATTTTCAGCGTAATAATTACAGTAATAGATATATATGGTAAGTTAGTAGCTGGATATTGAAAAGTAAGAAAACACGAGGGCGGCTGACTCAAAAGTCCTAAATTTTAAAAAAGTGTATATG
>NZ_KQ959972.1:0-16441 GCF_001553035.1 Gemella haemolysans | reverse complement strand
AGCTTTTTAGATATCTAATAAACTGTGCGGGGTGACTCGACAAAATCTTGTTTCTAGAAATCATGATTTTTGAGTCACTCCCATAATAAAAGATATTTCTAAGTAGTATATAGCAAGAAAGGTAGGTAAAAATGAAAAATGAATCATTAAGAATAGCACTAGCTTATGTTGGTGTGATAGTTGGGGCGGGTTTATCATCCGGACAGGATATTCTACAATACTTTTTAAGTTTTGGTAGAATAGGATTAATTGGTGTTGTAGTTTTAGGAATTTTGAATATGATTTTTGGGAAAATTATATTGACATTAGGCTCTTATTATCAAGCTGATAATCACCAAGAAGTTTTTGGAGAAATAACTACACCAATTTTAAATAAGATAATAGACTGGACTTTAATAATTTCTAATTTTGTTATAGGTTTTGTTATGATAGCTGGTGCTGGAGCGAATTTAAAGCAACAATTTGGAATATCGAATTGGATTGGAGCGCTTCTTTGTGCAGTTATGATAGTAATTGTGGCATTTTTGGATTTTGAGAAGATAACTAGTATTTTAGGGATTTTCACTCCGATAGTGTTTGTATTGATATTGTTAATAACAATTTATACATTTGTAGGAAAGAGTTATGATTATGGTATGTTGGATGAAGTTTCTAAAACTATTCCATCTTCGATGCCAAATATTTGGATATCTGTAATTAACTACTTCTCTCTTTGCGTGTTAACTGGTGTGTCTATGGCATTTGTTCTAGGTGGCTCAGTCGTAAGAATAGGTGTTGCTAAAAAAGGTGGAGCTCTTGGCGGTATAATGGTAGGGATTTTAATTCTGTTCGCAACAGCAACTCTTTTTGCTAATAGTGCTGATATAATAGATGCTGAAATACCGATATTAAAAATTGTAAAGGATATTAATCCGTGGTTGGCTGTTTTTTATGCATTAGTTATTTTTGCTTTAATCTTTAATACTGCTTTTAGTTTGTTTTATGCAACAGCGAAACGTTTTTCTTCAAATGATGATAAGAAGTTGAAAATTAATATAATTATAATAGTTGTTGTTGGATATTTATGTAGTTTTGCTGGGTTCAAAGACTTAATTTCTTATGCGTATCCCGCATTAGGATATATGGGTATCGTATTATTATTTGTATTATTTTTATCATGGACAAGAAGTCATCAAGATATAGTGAAGGAAACATTTTTACGTCGTAAAATGATAAGATTAGCAATAAAAAAACATGATGATAATAGACAATTTACTAAAAAAGATCAAGCTATCTTAGATAATTTAAGTGAAGATTCTGTTGTAGAAGGAGAGTCTTTAAAAGCTGATGTAAAGGAATATGCTAAAGAAATCATCGATAGTGAATATGATGTAAAGGAATTCGCAGATAAAGAATTAGAGCTAAGAAAGAAAGATCCTAAATATAAACTTTAAGAACATGAATTCTAGATAGATAAGAAGATTTTTATTTATCTAGAATTTTTTGTATTTAACTTTATAATTTGGGTTTAGATATAAATTTAGAGTAAATAAAAAGGAAATGATTAACGAAACTAATTTTTTTGTACTAGTTAGATTTCGTTAATCTTTTTTCTAACATTTCCTTTTTTATGTGATTTTTGATAAAATTAAAGGTAAGAGTTTTTTGGCGAGAAATGTAGAAAGTAGGTGTAAATTTGCAAGTTACAAATATAACAAAGCTAAAAGTTAAGTATAAAATTGATTTAGAAAATGGTAAACATTTTTATGTTTCTGAAGATACGATAATTAAGTATGGACTTATAAAAAAAATAGATTTAACTAGGGAACAGCTTAAAGAAATCATAGCTCACGAGAGTATAGAAAGTGCCTATAGTAAGGCTGTACATTATTTACAATTTGGTCTTAGAACTAAGCAGGATATAAGAGAATATCTTCAGAAGAAAGAGATTGCTAATAATGTTATTGATGAGGCAATAGAGAAGTTAATAGAAATTGGTTATTTGAATGATAATCACTATGTAGAAGCTGCTGTAACAGATTATTTTAATCTTAATTTAAAAGGTCCTTACTGGATACAAAGAAAACTATTAGAAAAAGGCTTAGATAAAGACGTTATTGAAGAAAATATTGCGAAGATTTGTACTGAAGAAGCAATGATAGAAATGCTTTATAAAATTATTGAACGTGAATATAAGGTACGAAGAGAAACGAAAAATAAAAAAGTTCAAAAAATAACACAAAAACTTTATACAAATGGCTTTACATCTGATATAATAAGAAAGGTGTTTGACATATTTTTCGAAGACTATGAGGATGAAAATGAAGATGAAATATTGGATGAGCATTTTAGAAGAGCTTATCAAAGTTATAGTCGCAGATACGAAGGGTATGCACTTAAACAAAAGCTGATTGAAAAGCTAATAAGGGATGGTTTTTCATATTATACAGCTAAAGACTACGTAGAAAAACAAGATTTGTAAAGGAAGAATAAAATGGATAAAAGAAACGAAAGGCAAAAGAAAATAAGGAACTTTTCTATAATTGCACATATTGACCACGGGAAATCGACTCTTGCGGATAGAATTTTAGAAAAAACAAAGGCGTTAGAACAACGTGAGATGAAAGCACAACTTCTTGACTCAATGGATATTGAGCGTGAAAGAGGTATTACAATTAAACTTAATGCAGTTCAATTACAATACACTGCTAAAAATGGGGAAGAGTATATTTTCCACTTAATAGATACACCGGGACACGTAGACTTCACGTATGAAGTATCTCGTTCTCTAGCAGCATGTGAAGGGGCTATTTTAGTAGTTGATGCTGCTCAAGGAATTGAAGCACAAACTTTAGCTAACGTATACTTAGCACTAGATAATAATTTAGAAATTATTCCTATTATTAACAAAATCGACTTACCTGCTGCAGATCCTGAGAAGGTTAAGACTGAGATTGAAGATGTAATTGGATTACCAACAGACGATATCGTACTAGCTTCTGCTAAAGCGGGTATTGGTATTGACGAAATCTTAGAACAAATCGTAGAATACGTTCCAGCACCGTCTGGAGATGCTGCTGAGCCACTACAAGCACTAATCTTTGACTCATTATATGATGCATATAGAGGGGTTATCGTTTCAGTTCGTATTAAGAACGGTACTGTAAAAGCTGGAGATAAGATTAAGATGATGGCTACTGGTGGTGTGTTCGAGGTAACTGAAGTTGGTATTCACACACCTAAAGAAAAAATCGTTGATGAACTTACTGCAGGGGATGTAGGATTTATTTGTGCATCTATTAAAAATGTAAGTGAAACTCGTGTAGGGGATACAATCACATTAGCGAATAATCCTGCTAAAGAAGCATTACCTGGATATAGAAAATTAAATCCAATGGTATTCTGTGGATTATATCCAATTGATTCATCAAAATATAATGACTTACGTGAAGCGTTAGAAAAATTAGAACTTAATGATTCTGCGTTACAATATGAAGCGGAAACTTCTCAAGCACTTGGATTCGGATTTAGATGTGGATTCTTAGGAATGTTACACATGGAAATTATCCAAGAGCGTATCGAGCGTGAATTTAACATTGATATCATAGCAACTGCACCATCGGTTATTTACAAAGTTGAGAAAACTGACGGAACTATGGTAGACGTTTCAAACCCATCAGAAATGCCAGATCCACAAAAAATCAATAAGATAACTGAGCCATTCGTTAAGGCTAGCATTATGGTACCAAATGACTATGTAGGTGCTGTTATGGATCTTTGTCAGAAGAAACGTGGTATCTTCTTAAATATGGAATATATCGATGATACAAGGGTTAATATTACTTATGATATACCTTTATCTGAAATCGTCTTTGATTTCTTCGATCAACTTAAATCTAATACAAAAGGATATGCATCATTTGACTATGAATTAACAGGATACAAAGATAGTAACCTAGTTAAGATGGATATTCTATTAAATGGTGAACAAGTCGATGCTTTAAGTTTCATCGTTCACAGAGAATTTGCTTACCAACGTGGTAAAGTTATTGTAGAAAAACTTAAAAAACTTATTCCAAAACAACAATTCGAGATTCCTATCCAAGCTGCAATTGGAAATAAAATTATCTCTCGTGAAACTATTAAAGCGATGCGTAAGAACGTTCTTGCTAAATGTTACGGAGGGGATATTAGTAGGAAACGTAAACTATTAGAGAAGCAGAAAAAAGGTAAAGAGAGAATGAAAGCTGTTGGTAGCGTAGAAGTTCCTCAAGATGCCTTCATGGCTGTTCTGAAAATGGATGAAGAATAATGAAAAGTTATCCACGCGGAGTATATATTCACATTCCATTTTGTAAGTATATTTGTTCATACTGTGATTTCAACAAGTTTTATATACAAAGACAACCTGTCGATAAGTATATAGATTGCTTAATCAAAGAAATCGAGAGTATGGAAAACATTCAAAATGTTGAAACTATTTATATTGGTGGTGGAACACCGAGTGCATTAAATGATGAACAACTTCATCGTTTACTAACTGCATTAAGAAATAAAATTCCACAACAACTGCGTGAATTTACTTTTGAAGCTAACCCTGAGGATCTTGTTGATTCTCGGGTTGCTTTGGTAAAGGGCTACGGAGTTGATAGAATTAGCATGGGAGTTCAGACTTTTAATAATGAGTTGTTAAAAATTCTTGGACGAGGACATGTTGCTGATGATGTAGATATGGCGATTGCTAATTGTAAAAAACATGGAATTGAGGATATTAATGTAGATTTAATGTTTTCACTACCGAAGCAGACTATGGATGACTTATATGATAGTATGAAGAAGGTTGCAGAATATAATATTAGTCATATTTCATGTTATTCATTAATTTTGGAACAAAAGACTAAGCTTTATAATCAGGTGAGAGATAAGAAAGTTACATTGCCTTCGAATGAAACTGAAGAGAAAATGTACAATGAGGTTATTAATTTCTTAACAGAAAATGGTTATAAACAGTATGAAATCAGTAATTTTGCTAGACCTGGTCATGAGAGTGTTCATAATAGTAGTTACTGGAAAAATATAGAGTATTATGGTCTTGGAGCGGGAGCGCACGGTTATATTGATGGAGTGCGTTATGCAAATCAAGGAGCATTAAAATTCTATATCGACAGTATGTTAGAGAAGGGACATGCTAGACGTGAAGAAAATACAGTAACACCTAAGGAAAGAATCGAAGAGGAAATGTTCTTAGGACTACGTCTTTTAAGGGGTGTAGATTTAGATGTTTTTGAAGAAAAATATGGACAAAGAGCAGAAGAAATATTCAAAGGTGTAATTGATAAAAACATAAGAGAAGGGTACTTAGAGATTGAAGGTAACAAACTTCGTTTAACTAGAAAAGGATTATTCTATGGAAATGAGGTCTTCTCTGAGTTTTTATTGGATTAATAACGTATTTTAATAATGAGAATAATTTTAAGGGAGAGACTTGATGAATTTAAGTAAAATTATTGAGTTTCTCCTAATAATAAAAGAAAGGAGAACCATTATGGAGCGAACATATATAGAAAGATTACTTAATAATTTGAATGAAGAGTATGGTTTCAACTTGAAATTCAGTGAAAATTTTAAAAATGCATTTTCTCATTCTTCTTATACTAATGAGAAAAGAATCGCGAAGCATCTGAATTATGAGCGTTTGGAATTTTTAGGGGATGCTGTTGTTGAACTTACAACAAGTGAATTTTTATTTAAGAAATTTTCTGAGCTTCCTGAAGGAGAGCTTACCAAGTTACGTGCATCTATTGTCTGTGAAAAAACATTGGTTAAATATGCTTTGCAACTTGGTTTAGATAAATGTATCTATCTAGGAAAAGGTGAAGAAAAGATGGGTGGAAGAAGTCGAGCAGCTTTACTCGCTGATATTTTTGAATCTTTTACTGGGGCAATGTATTTAGAGTCAAATCTTGAAGTTGTAAAGACTTTCTTAAATAAAACGTTATTTACAGAAGTTCAAGATCTTGAATATCATAGTTTTGTTGACTATAAAACTATTCTGCAAGAGTACATTTCAAAAATTAAATTGGGTGAGATTGAGTATGTAGTACTAGATTCGAATGGACCATCTCATTCTAAAACTTTTACAAGTGCTGTTTTAATTGGTGCTAAACAATATGGAAGTGGAACAGCTACTACAAAAAAAGAGTCTGAACAGCTTTCAGCAAAACAAGCATTAGAAAAGCTTGGATATAAAGATATTTAAAATTAATGAAAGGAAAAAGAGATGAAATTAGCAAAGGTTGAAGTTACTGGTTTTAAATCTTTTCAGAAGAAGACAACATTTGAATTTAAAAATAATTTAATCGGTGTTGTAGGGCCGAATGGTTCGGGAAAAAGTAATATAATTGATGCTATTCGTTGGGTTTTAGGGGAGCAATCTGCTAAAAATTTACGTGGTAGTAGCATGAAAGATGTTATCTTTTCGGGGACTGAAGATGCGAAAAGAAAAAACTTTGCTGAAGTAGCGGTAACATTTTCTAACGGAGAAGATAGTTGTGAAATTAAAAGACGTTTGTATAGAAATGGTGATAGTGAGTATTACATTGATAATAAACGTGCAAAATTAAAAGATATTACTGATATGTATCTAGACCTTGGTATTAATAAAGAGAGTTATAGTATTATTACTCAAGGTAAGGTAGAAGATATTATTTCATCTAAGCCTGTCGATCGCCGAGCAATTATAGAAGAGGCATCAGGTATATTAAAGTATAAAAATAAGAAAAAAGAAACTAATCTAAAATTAGAAAAAACAAATGACAATTTAATGAGGTTAAACGATATTTTCTCAGAGATCTCAGGTCGTTATGAAATCTTAGAAGATCAAAAGAATAAAACACAAAAATATCTAGATTATTCTAAAGAACTTGAAGAAAAAGATATATTATTAAATGTTTATAATATTGCTGAATATCAAAAAAGACTTGCAGATTTACTACAAGTTAAACATGAGAAAGAATCTGAAAAACTTGGACTTGAAAATAGACAAGAAGAACTTATTAAAGATTTAGAGACTATTAAGAATAGTTTAGTCTCTCTAGATAGAACTTACATGAAATATCATGATGAAGAGTTAGAATTAGTTCAGAAGAAAGAGTCTCTTCAATCGCAATTAAGTGTAATTCAGGAAAGAAAGAATAATAGAACACTTAGAAGTGAAAAAATTAATGATGATATTAAATATCTTGAGGAAAGAAAACAAAACCTTGAGAGTAAGTTAGTGGAAAGAGAAAATCTGAATGCAGAAACTAAAAGTAAAATTCAAAAGATTAATAAAGAAATCTCCTCTTTAGAATCAGGTGAAGAGAGTAAATTAGAATTAATTGAAAGAAATATAGAAGAGTTAAAAGATAACTACTATAGCTTAATTAACGAAGAAACTAAACTGGAAAATAGTATAGAGTTCGCTAAGAAAAATCTAGAGAGTGCTGATGAAAACAGTAAAGAAATTCTAGAGAACATAGAAAGGCAAAAACAAGTTTTAGGTATAAAAACAGAAGAGCTTACAGCTGCTACTGAAGAACAAAAAGGTCTAAATGAACAACTAGCTAATCTCCAAAAAGAACTTGATATATTAGTTGAAAAAAATATTTTAATTAATTCAAATGGGAAAAATATCGAAGAACAAATTCGTACAGGATATAACTTCAAGAGTAACCTGGAAAATCGTAAGAAGTTTTTAGAAGATCAGATTAATAATTTAAGCTTTTATAATATTGGTGTTAAAGAAATTCTTGCTAATAAAGATTCTCTAGCGGGTGTACACAATAGTGTAGCGAATATTGTAAAATTTGAAAATGAGTATGCTGTTGCAATCGATATTGCTTTAGGTCAGGCACAACAAAATATTATTGTTGAAAATGAGAATGTTGCTAAAGAGTGTATTAATCACTTAAAGAAAACTAATAAAGGTAGAGTTACATTTTTACCATTAAATAATATTAAAGCAAAAGCTATAGCGAGTGATGTTTATAGAACAGTTGTAAATGAAGAGGGATTTATTAATATAGCTGAGAATCTTATAACTGTTGATAGTAAGTATAAAAATATAATATCTCACCTATTAGGACTTGTTCTTATAGTGGATAATATAGATAACGCCAATAGAATAGCTCGTAAAATTAGTTTTAAGAATAGAATTATTACCCTTGATGGACAAATTATCAACAGTGGTGGATCTATCACTGGGGGAGCTATTAATAAAAATAATAATTCATCTATTAAACACAAAGCTGAACTTGATGAACTTTCACAAAATCTTGTAAAAGTAAATGATAAAATCGAGAAATTAGCTGATGAGAAGAGTCTATTAGAGAGTCAGCAGCAAGAAGTAATGGATGAAATTCTGAATTCTAAATCTGTTAAAGAAGAGGCGATTTTAAAACTTAAGCAATTAGAATTAAGTGTAAATCATAAAACTTCTGAAATTACTGATATAAAAGCAAATATTGAATTCAATGAGAAGAAACTATTAGAATCTAAAGACAATGAAGCTGACTCAAGTAATATTATTGAATTAACTCAAAATCTTGAACAAATTAGAGTAGAGCTACGAAAACTTGATGAGAAAATTAAAGAAGAAAGCAGCAAGAAACAAAATGCTCAAAGTGCTGAAGAATTGTTTTTAGAAAAAATTGCCGAGCTTAAGATTGAAAAATCAAAATTAGAGGAAACAACTAAGCATGGTTTAGAGTTAATAGAATCATTATTAGCTGATATAACAGATGTAAATGAACAACTAACAAGATTAGAAATGTCTAAAGATGCTGAGTCTTTAAGTGAGGAAGATGAGCAAAAGATATTAGAAAATAATTCTAAAATAATTTCTGAATGTGGGGAAAGATTAACAACGCTTAAGACAATATTATCAGATCTTGATATGGAAAAAACAGGATTATTCAAACGCGAAAAAGAAATTACCGTAGCTCAACAAAGAAATAACGAAAGTCTACGTCAAAAAACTTCAGAATTTGAAAAATTAACTGTAGAACAGACGAAGATAGAAGTTAAAATCGATGAATATCTAGAGAACCTTGTTACTAACTATAATGTAACGTATGAGAGTGTATCAAACAGATTAACTACTGAAAATATTGAAGAAGTACCTTCTTATAAGGATGATGTAGTAAGACTTCGTAAAGAGATAGTGGACTTAGGTAATATCAACTTGAATGCTATTGCTGAGTTCGAAGAGGTCAAAGAACGTTATGACTTCTATAATGAACAAATTACCGACCTTGTAGAAGCGAAAGAAAAACTAGAAGAGACTATTGCAGAGATTGATAAAGAAGTAAAAGAACGCTTCTTAACGACATTTGTTCAAGTAGCAGAGAATTTCAATAAAATCTTTAAAGAATTATTCAAAGGTGGTTATGCAGATATGACATTGGAATCACCGAATGATATATTAAATACTGGGATAGTAATCGAAGCTTCACCTCCTGGTAAAAAACTTCAAAACCTTTCATTATTATCAGGTGGGGAGAAATCTTTAACTGCGATAAGTTTATTGTTTGCGATATTGCAGGTTAAAAATCCACCATTTGTAGTTCTTGATGAGGTGGAAGCGGCACTAGATGAAGAAAATGTTAATAGATTTGCTAAATTCTTAAAAGTTTATTCTGAACATAATCAATTCTTAGTTATTACGCACAGACGTGGAACGATGGAAGCTATGGATACTTTATATGGAGTAACAATGCAAGAAAAAGGTATTAGTTATATCTTAGAACTAGAGTTGAAAGATGTTATCGAGAACTTTGAAGAGGTAGTGGAGTAATATATGAAATAAAGACGGGAGTGATTTTACAAAATCGTGATTTCTTAAGAATGAAGATTTTGTCGAGTCAGCCCCGCACAGTTTATTAGATATCTAAAAAGCTTTTATAAAGCGAATTTAGATATCAATAAACCACTGCGTCTATGAGTTATCATATATACTTTTTTAAAATTTAGATCTTTTGGGTCAACTTTTATAATAGGTTAAAAGACACGATTAAGTTTAAACTTAACCGTGTCTTTTTGACGTTAATTTGAATAAAATAAATTTTTAATAAACCCATACCATACATAAATAACAATGATTAGCGCCAGTAATTCAGTTAGATGAATTAAAATATTCAAAATAGAAAATTCTGTTATTTGATAGTAAATTCCAGTTTTTTGAAATGCTATTGCGCAAATCACTAATGGAAATGTAAAAGCAGAAAAGCTAGGGTAGAATTTTCTTTTTAGTAGATAAGGTAATTGAATTAAGACAAATATAAACAATAATATTGTAAGTGGTATTAGTATCGCTAGTATTATATTACTTTTTTGCGTTACTCCAATCATATAACTGGCTAGTAGTAGTCCACCAGGTGCTGAAAATACAGTAATAGTAGGATAATCTCCATCATTATAATGTTTATACTTATAAACTCTATAAAGAACAAAAGGTAATAATACTAAATAGTTAATATATGAAAAATAAAAATAAATTAAACCCAGTGTTTCTAAATGATAATTTATTGCTGTTACTGTTACAACAGCAGGCCCAACAAAGGTGATAAACCAGGTTGGATAGATATTACGTATATGTCTTTCCTTTATAATAAAATTATAAATTGCTAAACAAACAACACAAGAATCAAGAAAGATACCAATTATCCATACTGGCATACTTAATAGTCCAATATATTTTTTTGAAAATGAAGCAAGTAGCATAATGCTCATAGGATATGTTGCCAGTACTGTCGCTATAACTGGATTTTTCATTTCTTTTTTTAGTTCATCAAATCCTAATGTAAACTTAATAGTTAAAAGTACAATTATTATCAAAGATAACAGATTAAATAATAACTGTAGTGAAGAAGAATATGGTTGTAATAAATTTCCTAATGCAACAGAACCTAATGCTAAACCTGCAATTGGTGTAGGTAAATTTTTAATTATATTCATAAATAACTCCTAATTTTTATTCTACTTTTATTGTATACAATTTCATGTAATAATTCAATAATTTTTCTGTTGACATTTCATAAAAAATTATTTACAATAAGAAACAAGTGTTACCTATCGGTGGAGGTTTGAATGTGGCACCAAAATTTAAATTTACTAAAGAAGAGGTTTTGACTGTAACTATAGACTTTATAAGAGAAAATGGAATAGAAGCATTAACTGCAAGAGAATTAGCTAAAAAATTGGAGTCATCTACTAAAGTAATATTTAGTTTGTTCTCTAATATGAAAAATTTAGAAGATGAAGCAAAGTTTGTTGCAGAAAATATTTTTTCAGAAAAAGTTAATTTAGCTTTAAAAGATGATAGTCCGTTTAAACGATTAGGAGTAGAGTATATATTATTTTCAAAAAATGAACCTAAATTATTTCAGTGGTTATTTATGAAAAAAGGTATAGAAGTAGGAAGTTTTAAAGATTTTCTTCCAATGAGAGACTATGAATATAGATCAGTAATTGAGTCTATAGATGAAGAGTATAAAATTTCAATAGAAAATGCAAAAAAATTTTATGAGCACTTATTTATATATAGTCATGGTATTGCAACATTAACAGTTACTGGAATATATAATTTTACACCGTCTGAAATTATTGAGTACATGGCAGAAGTAGCTAAAAGTTTAATAGTACAATATTTAAGGGAGATCAATTAAATGATTACAGCAAAAAATATTAAGAAAAAATATAATGATCAAGAAGTTTTAAGGGGAATAGATTTAAAAATTGATGAAAATGAATTTGTTGTTATACTTGGGGCTTCAGGTTCAGGGAAATCTACATTATTAAATATTTTATCTGGTTTAGAAAAGTCAGATTCAGGAGAAGTTGTATATGATAATGAGTCTATAAGTGATTACTCAGAAAAACAATTAACAAAGTTTCGTAAAGACAAAATAGGATTTGTTTTCCAACAATATTATTTATTAAATAATTTAACAGTAGAACAAAATGTTAAAGTAGGAGCTAATTTAGCGGATAATAAAGAGTATGTTGATATTATAAAGGACTTAGGATTAGAAGATAAATTAAGTAAATATCCTAATGAGTTATCTGGAGGAGAGCAACAGCGTGTTTCAATTGCGAGAGCATTAGCTAAGAAGCCAACTGTACTATTTTTAGATGAACCAACAGGAGCTTTAGATGAGGAAACTGGAAGAAAAATATTAGAGTACTTGTTAAAACTAAAAGATAAATCACATTTTACGATGATAATGGTAACTCATAATGAGAATATTGCTGAGCTTGCAAATAAGATAATTCATGTAGGTAGTGGTAGAATAACTTCGATTGTAGAAAACCATAAACCTAAATCTGTAGAAGAGATAGGATGGTAATTATATGATAGTTCAGTTAAAAGATTTAAGAAAAGCAATTGCAGTAGTGATAGTAAGTTTTTGTGCAGTATTTATAACTACACTTTTTTCTAACTTATATTTAGATTTGAAAGTCCTAGATATTACAGGATTTAATATAACGCAGAAGAAGTTTTATGATGCTCAGCTTATTGTTTCTAAATTTGTAATAATTATAACAGGAACAGTCTTATCAATAAGTGCAGCTGTAATGTTAATATTTTATATAAAACAATTTATTGATGATTCTAAACATAAAATTGGAATATTAAAAGCTCAAGGTTATAGTAATAGCTTTATAGCATCTAAGTTTTCTATTTTTGGATTTTTAGTATTTTTGGGTTCATTATTAGGTTATGGTAGTTCACATTTGTTTATGCCGAAATTTTATGAGAGTAGGAATACAGATAATATATTATCTGAACTTACAATGAACTTTCATCCTCAACTTTTATTAATAATGGTTATATTACCATCATTATTGTATGTAGTAATATCAATTGTGTATGTAATGTTTAATTTAAATGTACCAACGATCAACTTACTTAAACAAATAAATTCAACAAATAAAATAATTAGAAAAAGAAAATTTAGGCAATATAAAAACTTTTTTAAAGAATTAAGAGCAACAGTATTATTTAGTAATAAAACCCTATTATTCTTTGTTATTTTTGCTGCGTTATCTTTTTCTTCAATGATTCAAATGGCATTTGGTATGAGAGATTTTGTTGATGGAACAATAAGAATTATGATGATGGTAATAGGTGTGATATTATCGTTATCAATATTATTAATTTCATTAGAAGTGATTGCTAGTAGTAATATAAAAAATATATCTATTTTAAATATTATGGGCTTTTCAAAAAGTGAATGTTCAAAAATAGTATTATCAGGTTATAGAGTAGTAGCATATATAGGTTTTGCTGTAGGAACAGTTTATCAGTATTTTTTAATAAGAGCATTACTAAAAGTTTTATCTAAAAAATTAGATAGAGAAACAACATATAACTTTGATTTAATTTCAGTAATTGGTAGTTTTATAGCATTTGTATTAATATATGAAATCTTTATTTTATACTATAGTAATAAGATAAAAGATTTAAATGTTAAAAAAATTATGATGGAATAAAAATAACAACTCCTTGTATATTTATACAGGGAGTTGTTTTAGGAGTAATTATTTAGCTAAACCTTCAGAAATTTTATCTAAGTTCCATTTCATCATGCTGTAGTAGCTATCTCCATTTTGTCCTGGTTCAGCGATTGAATCAGTAAAGATTTTTTCATAAATTGGAATATTAGTATCTTTTGATACAGTTTGCATTGGACGTTCATCAACACTACTTTCTACGAATAGTGAAGGTACTTTAGTTTTACGTAATTTTTCAACTAGAGTTTTGATTTGATCTGGAGTTCCTTCTTCTTCAGTATTGATTTCCCAAATGTAAGCTGAAGGTACGTTATATGCTTTAGAGAAATATTTAAAAGCTCCTTCACTAGTTACTATCATTTTTTTCTCTGCTGGAATATTGTTAAATTTATCTTTAGATTCTTTATCTAATTTAGATAGTTTTTCTAAATATGTTTTTAGATTTGCTTCGTAAAAATCTTTATTTTTAGGATCTTTAGCTTCTAATTGTTTAGCAATATTTTTAGCGTAAATCATACCATTTTCAAGGTTTAACCAAGCATGTGGATCTTCTTTACCTTTTTCGTTTTGACCTTCAAGGTAAATTACATCAACACCTTCACTAACAGCATAGTAATCTTTATTTTCTTCTTTTTTAGCGTTTTGAACTAATTTAGTAAACCAAGCGTTACCACCAGTTTCTAAGTTAATACCGTTGTATAAGATAAGGTTTGCCTCAGATGTTTTCTTAACATCATCAGGAAGCGGTTCGTATTCGTGTGGATCTTGACCAATAGGTACGATACTGTGTAAATCAATTTTATCACCAGCGATATTTTTTGTAATATCAGCTATGATAGAGTTAGTTGCTACTACTTTTAATTTAGTAGCTTCGTTAGAACTAGAACCTTGCTTAGCGCTAGAACAAGCAAATAGTCCAACAGCTAGTGTGAAAATAAGCGCTAGAAAACTTAATTTTTTAAAACCTAATTTTTTCATATTATAGGCCTCCTTTATTATTTTTTTGTGTAAAACAAAGAACAAAATAGATTTACATAACTAATAATAATCATTATCAATTAAAACCTCGTAATAATACCTTTAAATAAACTTACTTTGGAAGTATTTTTTATTTTAATAAGTTTATTTAAAGGGGTATTATATTAAATTAGATTAAGACTACTTTATTCTTTGTATATTATTACCTTGAATTATTATTTTTTATGTTTAACAAAGCGTTGTTTTGGTGCAACAAAGAAACTTATTGCAAAAACAATAGCAGATGTTAATACTATACTAGATCCTGCAGCTATATTGAATGAATAACCTATAAACAATCCTAATACAGAACAACTTGCTCCGATTGTAGATGATAAGAATATCATTGTTTTTAAACTGTTAGCATAGAGATATGCAGTTGCTGCTGGCGTAATCAACATTGCTACAATTAAAATAGTACCAACACTTTGCATTGCAGTAACAGACACTAGAGTTAATAGTATCATTAGTAAGTAATGATAGAAATTAACTTTCATCCCCATTGCTTTTGCTAATAGTTCATCAAATGAAGTCAAGAGTAATTCTTTGAAAAATAGTTTAATAACTAAAAGAACAAAAACTCCAACTCCTATAGTAATATACATATCTACATCTTGTACTGCTAGAATATTACCAAACAAGATATGGAAAAGGTCAGTAGAACTTTTCGCTACACTAATTAAGATAACTCCTAGAGCTAAGAATGAACTAAACGTTATTCCTATAGCTGTGTCACTTTTTATTATAGAATTCCCTTTAATAAATGTTATGATTATTGATGCTAATAGACCAAATACGATTGCACCAATAAAGAAATCTATACCTAATATAAAAGATAGTGCGACACCAGGAAGAACTGCATGAGAAATTGCGTCTCCCATTAATGACATTCCTCTAAGAACAATAAAACATCCAACAGCTCCAGCTACGATTCCAATAACAATAGCGGTAATCAAAGCGTTTTGTAAGAAATGAAAACTATATAATCCATCGATAAATTCTTTAATCATTAGTACCACCTCCCATAAAGAATAAGTCGGTACCATATGCTTTTGTTAAATTTTCTCTAGTGAAAGTTTTTTCAGTTTCACCGTATGCAATGACTTCTTTATTTAGTAACAATACATTATCAAAATAAGAATGAACTTTTCTTAAGTCGTGATGAACAATTAATATTGTATGACCTTTTTCACGAAGCTCTCTTAATGTATTCATTATTATTTCTTCACTAACAGAATCGATACCAACAAATGGTTCGTCTAGAAAGATATATTTTGCTTCTTGAACAAGACAACGAGCAATTAGTACACGTTGAAATTGTCCACCAGATAGTTCACTAATTTGTCTATTAGAGAATTTCTCTAGACCAACTAACTTTAAAGCGTCGTCAACTTTTTGCCAATCAGATTTTTTTAATTTTTTTAGTATTCCAATCTTAGAATATAAGCCAAGAGAAACACATTCTCTAACTTTTATTGGAAAGTTATAATCTATATTGATTTTTTGTTCAACATAAGCGACATTGTCAAGATTTTCTTTCGAAACTTTATCATCAATTGTTGTCTTACCTATAGAAGGTATTATATGTAGAACGGCTTTTATTAAGGTAGATTTACCAGCACCGTTAGGCCCTATGATACCTGTAATACCAGGTCCTGTAATTTCTAAATTAATATTAGAAAGGGCAGGTGCTTGGTTATAAGTTACAGTTAAATTTTCTATCTTTATCATACTTGTCCCTTCCCTTCATATTTTATTGTATACATTAAAGTTTACCTTAGGAAAGAAAATAAGTCAAGTGAATTTTGTTTGTATTCAGAAAAAAATCATGAGTAAATCTAAGAAATGATGGAAAAAAGTGGTTGTATACTAAATCCGGGGCATGGAAAAA
>NZ_KQ959971.1 GCF_001553035.1 Gemella haemolysans | reverse complement strand
AAAACTGTACATTCTTATTTTATCATTCTCATTTTAATCTTATTTCTTTCTTTTTAGTGAGAATAGCTTAACGCTCTTTTATATAATATCTAGGTTTCTTATTAGTAAACGAAAGTGTAAATAGGCTGAATAAAGGAGTATTTTAGCTTTAAAGATAATAAAAAATCTGTAACCATAAGAAATACGTTTGATAACTCTTATTTTATTGTTAATTCCCTCTAAAGGCCCATTAGATAGCCCATTGTAGTACATAGTATTTTTAATATGTCTTTTATACTTTCTAAGTATTTTAATAGCTGTAAACATATATCTAGGTAAAGTAGATTTATCGTTAATTAAAGCTTTAAACCTATCAAAATCATCTTTCTCAAGAGCTTCCCTAAGTTCTTGAATAAGCCAATAACACTTATAAAGCTGAGAATCTTGTTTAATTAGGTAGTTGACGATATCTTGTTCGGTAGTGATGTACTTAAAGTATTTAAACTTCTTGTGGGTACTATTATCTAATTCATCATAGCTAGTAAGAAGTTTTTTCCAGTAATATTTCAATTGTCTATACAACTCTTTATTTTTATCTTTAATACTATTCATAAATTATACTCTATATTTATTAAAAGCTCTATTAACTAGTTGAATAATATGGAATCTATCAATAACTATCTTCGCATTTGGAAATAGCTCTCTATGATATTTTTATAAGCTGAATTCATATCAATAACTACAGTCTTAACCTTACAACGTTCTTGATAAGAATAGCATAGGAAGTGGTCTTTTATAATCTTATTATCTCTTCCTTGTAGTTTATTTTGTATCGTATGAGTTAATGTATCTGCATAGACAAAGCTCATTTTACTTACACTATCAGAAGTAGAGGAAACCTCATCAAAGCATATATAATAAGGTAAAGTTTTCGGTCTTTCTTGAGTTTTAGATAGATCACATTGTATTCTTAATACAGTGTTAGTAGATACAGAAGAAGATTCGGCTATTTTTTTTTTGAAGTATTTTCTTTAGATAACCCTTTAATAATGCCAGCTCGTAGATTTTTAGAAGTATTAGAATACTTTTTAACTTCGGTAGTTTCAGTTGTAAAGGATTTACGAAAACCTTTATATATAAAGCGATGTTTATTTAAATACAAGATAACTGGTTTATCAGAAATAGCGGGCATTTTAATCTTTACTTTTCTATAACCGTTATTAGTTATCTTACAATCTTTACAATAAGGACAAGAGTTAGATGAAGCTTCTAATACACCGTAATAAACTAGATGTTTACAACCATTTATTTCAATTTCCTCTGTTTT
>NZ_KQ959970.1:26782-31122 GCF_001553035.1 Gemella haemolysans | reverse complement strand
GAAATCCGGGGCTGGAATTTTTCCATGCCCCGTATTTAGTATACAACCATTTTTTCTTATATATTTAGATGAATCATGTTATAATTTAAAATTTACAAAGAAATAAAACCTCGGAATCTAGGTTTCTTAATAGAAACTTATTTCCGAGGTTATATATTTCAATTAATTATTTTTTCTACGTTTTAATAATCCAACTATAGCAAGAAGTGATAGTCCAATTGCAGTTAGAGATTTACCAGTAGTTTCACCAGTTTTTGGAAGAGTTTTTGGTGCATTAGTAGGAGTTGAGTTTGCTCCTCTAGTGTCGATTACCGTGAATTTCTTCTCTTCTTGAACGGCTGATGAATTAATATCTTTTTCGCTTGAAGCTAAAGCTGTTTTAATTTTAGCAACAATAGCAAATTTACTAAAGTGATTAACTGTAAATTGTAAACTATTGTTAGCTACAGATGAAGGAACAAATTCAATAGAATTATCTTCTTTAATATGATAAACAAGTATATCTTTGTTTTGTTCATTTTGAAGTAAAGCAACTTTTACTGTTCTTGGAACATCAAGTTTTACTGTTTTATTATCTTTTTGTAATTCTAAATCTACAACTCTAATTGATGTAATATCTTTTTTGTCTTTAATGCTATTGTTGGCATCTGCAACAACTTTATCTTTTAGATTTTCTAAGTTTACATTTTTAGTGATATCTTTGGCAGATAAAGTTAAATCTTTATTATCTGTAGAGTATAAATCAACACTTATATCTTTATCTTTTGATTTAATAGTAACAGTAACTGTATTGTTGTTAATGTTTAGTTCTGGTAATTCTGAAACAACAGGAGCGTCAGAAGGAACATTTACTTCTGCAACATTTCCATCTTTATCAATAACTACTTTATTACCATTTTCAGAAAGACCATCGATTTTACCAGTGAAAGGTTTAAGAGCATCAGCTACAGGAGCATCAGAAGGAACTGAATATTCATATTTTGTACCATATTCATTTTCTCTAACTTTATTTCCATTTTCAGAAACAATCGTGTTTCTGACACTTGGATGCATCACAAATTGATTGTTATCTTGGAATAGTTGTCCCATTTCAAGAAGTATTTTCTCAGAGTTGTTCTTAGCTGCGAACATAACACCAAGAGGAAGGTTGTTTGCACTCTTATATACAGGTAACGATATTGACGGATTACCTGTTAAGTTGAATAACCATGTAAATGGTGTTCTTCTCATCATAGGTTCCCATTGTTTAACTAGTAGATTGAATCTTTCTTTTGGATCTTTTATCTTATTAATATTATAAAGTTGTTCTTCAACTTTTGGATCAACATAAGGATCTACTTTTTTATCATTTGATGGTGCTGTTACCGCATTAGTAGCCATTAAGAATAAATCATATTTTTTGTAGAATTCATTCATTTGGTTAGCATATATTGTTGGGTTTTTAGCAGAAGACACATCAGTGTTTGCAGTTTTCCCTTTATATGAAGATGTACCTAAAGCATAAGTTGCTGGATCTAAATCACGTTTGTTTTTTTCTTTAGCTAAGTTCGCTGCCGCAGTATACCCGCCACCAATTGCACCTATTGTATATGTTCTAATACCTTCATAACCATCAATAGGGAATTCATTTACTTCTTCAACAGTGAACCCTTGTTTTCTTAGGAAATCAACAGCTTTAAGAACTGCTTTTTTACCATCTTCACTTAATTCAACATCTTTTAATGGTGTTTTTAAAGAATAAGCAATTTTAAGTGATTTTAAGTCCTTAGGAACTTCTACTAATGTTTTTGGTTTATTAATTTTTGTTTTGTCAAAATAAGTTTTGGCATCTTCAATAGTTTTTACTAATGGGAATTTAACCACGTGCCCAGTTGGTTTTAAACCGATTAACCCAGTCCATGAGGCAGGAATACGAATTGACCCACCTGCATCACTACCACTCGCAATTGATACCATACCACTAGCTACAGCACCAGCACTTCCTCCTGAAGATCCTCCAGTGTTACGACTAGGATCCCAAGGGTTACCAGCAGGTCCAAATAATTTAGAGTCAGTAATATTTCTAGTTCCAAACTCAGGGTAGTTAGTTTGTCCAAGGATAACAAAACCTAGTTTTGCAAATTCTTTCGCAACAGCTCCACTTACTGAAGATGTTTTACCTTTATTTAAATACACACCGTAAGAAGAATCTCCGTTTTTCAGAGGATCTAATCCTTTAATTAATGTAGGAACACCTAAGAATGGTTGTTCATCCCAATTTACAGGATTAGCAGCTAGTTTTCCTGCGCTAATACGATTATCAATTTCTTTGGCAGTTTTATATGCTTCTTCAACAATAGCATGGGGAATTTTACCATTTTCTGTAGTAAGAACAGCATTTAACTTAGGATTTTCTTCTTCTATAACTTTATAAGCTAAGTCAACAAGTTCTGTACTAGTAACTTTTTTCTCACGAATTAGTTTTGCAAGTTCTAGAGCGCTTTTTTGTTTATATTCAGCTACAGTGAATGGAATTGTTGGTTTAGCAACTTCCTTGTTTTCAACACTAGCACTGTTTGTTGATTCATTGTTACTAGAAGTTGGTGCTACAGCATTAACTGGAGAAGCAGAACTAGTAGATGGTGTTACAACTGCATTATTAGTAGCATTGTTATCAGTGCTATTTACAGCAGTAGTTTTTTCGCTAGTACTAACTGTATTACTCACATTTGAAGGTGCTGTAGTTTTATCTTCATTAGCTTTAGCTTGATTATCGTTAGCTAATACTGGAAATAATGTTGCAGCTGCAAAGGCAGGTATAAGTACATATTTAATCTTATTTTTTTTCATTTTTAGCTCCTATTTTAAATAATATTTAAGCCTTGAAAAAGCTTTCTACATACCATTATACTCCGATACCGATTATCAATCAAGAAAATAATTTGATGAAATGAAAAAATATTATTATGGTTTTCTTTTAATTAAGATTATATAAAGATTAGGAGAAAATATATTTTTTGGAAAATAAAATAAATACGGTCAATTATAGGAATCAACCGTATTTATATTAATTTAATACTAATTATTATTTTTGCGTTTTAGTAATCCTATTAAAGCAAGGAATGAAAGTCCGATTGCTGATAGGAAGTTGTTTGTGCTTTCTCCTGTATTTGGAAGAGTTTTAGGAGTTGAATCTAATTTAGTTGAGTTTGTATTTACTACTTTTTTCTCTTCTTTAACAGAAGTAGTTTTTGAATTTTCAGATTTACTTGGAATAGTAGCAGTACCATTGTTGATATCTAATGTTGGTAATTCTGTAACAGAAGGTGCGTAAGCTGGAACTGTGTATTCAAATTTAGTTCCGTCTTCATTTATTCCGATTTTATTTCCATTTTCTGAAACATTTGAACTTCTAATAGCCGGGTTCATTTTGAATTGGTGTTTATCTTGGAAGTATTGGCCAATCTCTAAAAGAACTTTTTCTGAATTGTCTTTTGCTGCGAACATTACACCGAATGGTAAGTTCTTGTCACTTAGATATGTTGGTAGTGAAATCGCAGGGTTTCCAGATAAGTTAAACACCCAAGTATATGGAGAACGTCTTGTCATTGGTAACCATTGTTTAGTTAATAAATTAAATCTTTCTTTTGGATCTTTAATTTTGTTAATATTATATAGTTGTTCTGCAATATCTGGCTCTATATATGGATCTACTTTTTTATCGTTAGATGGAGCAGTAACTGCGTTAGTTGGAACTAGGAATAAATCATATTTTTTATAAAATGCATTCATTTGATCTATAAATGTAGATAATGGTTTTACTGAAGAAATATCAGTATTTGCATTTGGTCCCATATATGAAGAAGTTCCTAATCCGTAAGTTGTAGGGTCTAATTGACGTTTGTTTTCTTCTGTCACACCTTTAACAGCTGCAACATAACTTTCTTCTCCGATACCACCTACAGTGTATGTTTTAATACCTTCGTATCCATCGATAGGGAATTCTTTAACTTCTTCAACAGTAAATCCTTCTTTTCTTAGGAAAGCTACTGTTTCTAAAATAGCTTTTTTAGCAACTTCACTTAATTCAAGATCTTTAAGTGGAGTTTTAAGAGTGTAGGCTATTTTTAATTTTTTCAAATCTTTTGGTGGTTCTACTAACGTTTTTGGTTTACTTAATTCAGTTTTTTCAAAGTAAGCTTTAGCATCTTCAATAGTTTTCACTAGAGGGAATTTAACAACGTGCCCAGTTGGTTTTAGACCGATAAGTCCAGTCCATGAAGAAGGAATACGGATAGATCCTCCAGCATCACTACCACTAGCTATAGGTACCATACCACTAGCTACAGCACCAGCACTTC
>NZ_KQ959970.1:0-26682 GCF_001553035.1 Gemella haemolysans | reverse complement strand
GCACCAGCACTTCCTCCTGAAGATCCTCCAGTATTACGGCTAGGATCCCATGGATTACCAGCAGGTCCAAATAATTTAGAATCTGTGATATTTCTAGTACCAAGTTCTGGGTAGTTAGTTTGACCAAGTATAACAAAACCTAATTTAGCAAATTCTTTTGCTACAGGACCACTCTCATCAGCAATTTTACCCTTGTTTAGATATACACCATTAGTGTAGTCACCATTTTTAAGTTGATCAAGACCTTTGATTAAAGCAGGAACACCTAAGAATGGTTGAGCTTTCCAATCTACAGGATTAGCAGCAAGTTTACCAGCACTAATACGATTATCAATTTCTTTAGCTGTTCTATATGCTTCATCAACAATAGCTTTAGGAATTTTCCCATTTTCTGTTGTTAGTACAGCGTTTAATTTAGGATTTTCTTCTGCAATAACTTTGTAAGCTAAGTCAACAAGTTCTGTACTAGTAACTTTTTTCTCACGGATTAATTGAGCAAGTTCTAGAGCACTTTTTTGTTTATATTCAGCTACTGTGAATTGCGCTTTTGGTTTAACAGTTTCGTTGTTAATAACACTTGCACTATTAGTTGTTTCATTGTTATTTACAGTTGTTGGTTTTATACTGTTAGCTAGACTAGCAGGAGTAGTAGCTGTTGTTTCTGCAACATTGTTAGTAGTAGAAATACTAGCAGTTTTTTCGCTAGTAGTTTCTGGTTTATTAACAGTTGAAGTTGTAGCAGCTTTATCTTCATTAGCTTTGGCTTGATTATCGTTAGCTAAAACAGGGAATAACGCTGCAGCAGCAAATGCTGGGATAAGAACATATTTAATATTATTTTTTTTCATTTTTAACTCCTATTATAAAATAAATATTTAAATAAATGATTGAAGCTCTGAAAAAGCTTTCTATTTACGATTATACTCCCGTAATGATTATCAATCAAGTAAATAAATTTCTAAAATAAAAAAATATAAGTGACTTAATAATATTTTTTTATTATTACATCTTAAGTCACTTATATTTTTTATTTAAATTAATTTGTTATAGTTCTTAAATTAGTATCCTTTTAAGGCGTTCAAACGAGCTTCTGATTGCCCTTTACCATCTTTTTTCTCACCTTGGTATACTGCAGATTCCCATGATCCGTACATAGGGTTAGGGAAGATGATGAATTTATCACCAAATTCTGCTTTTAATTGTTCAAACATTTTATCTCTATCAGCTTCTGATTTAGTAGAGAATTCAGCGAAGTCGACTAAGTTATCACCAAATAACATAACAAGATTAGTATGTTTTAAAACTTCTTGACGACGTCCTTCTTTAGATTTGTCACCTTCTTTTTTGAACATTAGGTGATCGCGTCCTTGAACAGGTAATCCTTGTGCTTCAAGGTTTTTAATAGTTGCATCTACTTGAGCATCTGTTCTATCAGAAATGTAGTAGATTTGAACTTTATTTTTATCTGCAAATTGTAAGAATTCTTTAGCTCCAGCTACAGGAGTTGCTTCTGCTTTTTGAACCCATTCGTCCCATAATTTAGGATTAAATGCAGTTCCATCTTTAATCATTTTTACTTGGAATGGAATGTTGCTTAATACTGTTTCATCAATATCTAATACGATAGAATAAGGTTTATTCGTAGGTTGTTTTAATAATTCTTTTAATTTATTAGTAGCAACGTTATAACCTTGTTGATATAATGCATCTACTTCAGCAGCATTTTGATACCATAGAGTCCCCATAGTATTTTCTCTAGATCTAAGTTGATCATAAGTAAGAGTTATTTTATTATCCCCACTCTTATTTTCTTCTTTTTTTTCTTCAGTTTTTTGTGCACATCCAGTTGCAAGAACAACTGTAGCTAATACTGAAGAAATAGTCATAACAAGTTTTTTATTTTTCATAATATATATAGCTCCTTTTGTTATCTACATATACAAGTATAGAATATAAATATAAAAAATTCAATGTATAATTATTTTTGAAAAATTTATAAATTAAATATTTTTTCATAGAAAATACATGTTACCAAAGAAAACGCTTTACAAAATAATAATTAAATAAAAATAATAATATTATTTTTTTAGGTGGTCAGTTAGCTAATCTTAGAAAAATTATTTATATTCTAAAATATATAAATAATAGTGGAATATTACTGAGAAAGAATAATAAAAATCATAGAAAGAATTGAAAAGTAGAAAAATATATAGAACTTGTAAAAAATATTTATTCTAAGATTCAAATAAACACGACTGAAATGTTATGATAATTTCAGTCGTGTTTATTATAAAATATTAATTAGTCGTAATATTTTATCGTAATAGGAATAATTATTTTCCAAAATATTTTTTTCATCTTTCACAAGTTCGGGTTCATCGGTAATAATACCATCTGCGGGACTCTGTAAATATTTAGTGATTAAAGCTGGATTGTTTATAGTCCATACAAAAACTTGTTTATTTTCTTTTCTAGCTTGCTCGACTAGACGATCTCTATATGAGAAGTCTTCTATGACGAAAAAGTCAATATTACTATGATGAAAATTTCCGAATTGAAGAGGAATAACATAACCAGTTTCTAAGTTTGGTACTTTTGTTTCTAGTTCTTCCATAACTTTAGAGTTTAATGACATAAACTTATAATTTTCAAGTTTTAATCTCTTAATTTCACCAATTAATATGTCGATATAATTAGATGGTTCAGCTCCATGAGGTTTAAGTTCGATTACAAGCTTCATGTTTAATTCTTTCGCTTTATTTACAAATTCTTCTAATGATGGAATTTTACTAGTAAAATCACCTTGTTTAATTGTTAGTCCTACTACTTCATCAAAATTCATATCTTGAACTCGTTTATTCAATCCTGCAAGTCTTTTTAAATTATAATCGTGCATTACTACAAATTTATTGTCTTTTGTTAGAATAATATCAAATTCTACGTAATCAGCACCAACTTCAGCCGCTCCTTCAAGCGCTTCTATTGAATTCTCTACACCTTTAGCAACATATCCACGGTGAGCTATAGTCTCAATGTTTTTGTTAACACCGTTTCCGTACATATTAAAACCATTCATAAGAACCGCAACAACTATAATTACTGTAGTCAATGTTACTACCAATCTTGATTTTTTCTTATTCTCATTAAGATTATTAACCAGTTTTTCGGATATTTCATTATGATCTATTAGAACAGTTATTAATGAAGTTATAACCGTTACTTTTGAAATAACACCTAAAAAGAAGATAATTCCACTTATCGAAGAGAAAAATAGTGTTTGTATAATCGGATTATTACCATCATTATCGAAATAGATACAAATGTATGTAATTATACCAGTTAAAACTGCAGCAATTAATAAATATATTATTTCAAACAATAGTATAGTTAAGACAAGTTTTCTTTTACCAGTTTTTGTAAGTTCCCAACTTCTTTTAATACTATCCAGTATATTTTCATCACCGACAGCAGTTAGTGGAAGGGTAAAAATTAGTCTGAGATTCAGATAAGCAAAAACTATCATAATTAGTCCCCATATAATAAGCCCACTGTTAGTTTTCATAATTTCACTACTTATAAACTTCGGTATAAATAAATTCTTTGCAAGAACAGATTTTACCCCAAGATTTATCGTAGGTATAGTTATTAAAAAGTAGAATATAAAGAATAAGGTTTGAAAACCTGCAAGATTTTTTGTCTTAGTCCACGCATTGGCTAATATACTTCGAAATGAATATTGTTTTTCTGTTAATTGACCATAAATGGTAAAGGTTAGTATAGAAAACTCAATAAACATAAAAAATGCTACAATAAGAACTAGTAAGTTTAAAATCACAAAACTATAGGGATTAGTAAGGATATGTAGTATATTGTTCTTATCTAAATGTTCTTCACCTGCAAGTGTAAGAGCGAGTTGGAAGATTCTAGATATAAGCCATAAACCACAAATAAGCATTAGCTGAATAATTGCGGCAATAGATATATATGTAAATTTATAGCGATTTATATTTTTTAGTACATTGGAAAATAAATTATAAATCTTAAAATCCATGCTAACCTCACTTTCTATAGTATTTTTATGCTATTAGATTATATCAAAATTACTATTTTCAAGCAAGGATAAGAAGCTTTAAAAAATATTTATGGTAACGTTACTTTTTCCTATTGACATTTGTGGTAGAAGAGGTGTACAATAAAAAAGTAACGTTACCATTAGTGTTTGGTAAACGTTAAGAGTCATTATATAAAAAAATACAAAGGAGAAAGAACTATGGACTTAAAAAAAGTTGTAAAAGAAGTTGTTGAACATAGTGGTGGTCAAGAAAACTTACGATCTGTTGTTCACTGTGCAACTCGTCTTCGTTTAGAATTAAACGATGAAAAAAAATATAATAAAGAAAAATTAGAGGATATTGAAGGTGTTAAAGGTGTATTCTTTAATAATGGTCAACTTCAATTAATCTTCGGAAGTGGTCTTGTTCAACAAGTTTACGCGGCATATAATGAAGTATTTAAAGGTGCTGCTTCAAATAGTGAAGAAGATTCAAGTGAAACTGTTAAAAAACCAAAAGGAAATCCACTACAGCGTTTTGTAAAAATGTTAAGTGATATTTTCGTTCCGATTATCCCAGCGATCGTTGCTGGTGGTCTTTTAATGGGTATCAATAACGTCTTAACAGCTAAAGATTTATTCTACACTGGTAAATCAGTTATTGAAGCTAACCCAGGTATTGCAGGTCTTGCTGATATGGTTAACGTATTTGCTAATGCACCGTTTGTATTCTTACCTGTATTAATTGGTTTCTCTGCTACTAAACGTTTTGGTGGTAACCCATATCTTGGGGCAGCACTTGCGATGTTAATGGTTCACCCAGATGTAATGAACTTTTATGTATTTGGTAAATTAGATCCATCTACAAACCAACTTCTTGCTCCAGCATTAGATATCGTTAACCAAAGTGGTCAAGCAGTTGATGGACTGCAAAGACTTACATCTCTTCAATACTGGGATGTATTTGGATTTAAGATTGCTAAAGTAGGATATCAAGGAACTGTATTACCAATCCTTGCAGCTGCTTGGTTATTAGCGACAATTGAAAAATTCTTACGTCGTGTAACTCCATCATGGTTAGATAACTTAACTACACCATTAGTTTCATTATTCGTAACTGGATTTGTAACATTCGCATGGATGGGGCCTGTACTTCGTGAAGCTGGTACTTTATTAGGTGAAGGATTACAATGGTTATACATGCAAGGTGGATTCGTAGGAGCAGGTATTTTCGGTTTATTCTACGCACCAATCGTAATCACTGGATTACACCAAAGCTTCTCTGCTATCGAAACTCAATTACTAGCTGCAACAGGATTAACATTTATCTTTCCAATCGCATCTATGTCTAACGTAGCACAAGGTGCAGCGGTTCTTGCAGTATTAGTATTCTCTAAAAACACAAAAATGAAATCAATCTCATCAGCATCTGGAATTTCTGCATTATTAGGTATTACAGAGCCGGCTATGTTCGGGGTTAACTTAAGACTTAGATATCCATTCTACGGAGCTATTGTAGGAAGTGCGGTAGGAAGTGCATGGATTGGATTAAACAAAGTATTTGCATCAGCATTAGGAGCGGCAGGTCTTCCAGGATTCTTATCAATTCCTGCTAACCACTGGTCAACATTTGGTATTGGTTTAGCATTATCATTCATAGTTTCATTCTCAGTAACAGCATACTTCTTCAAGACTAAGAAGGAACTTGTAAATGCTAGCTAATAACTGGAAACAAAATCTTCATTTAGAACCTACTAAAGGTTGGCTTAATGATCCGAATGGATTAGCTTACTTTAAAGGTAAATATCATATTTTTCACCAATATTCATATGAAGTAAACGGAGGACTAAAATTATGGTATTACTATACTAGTAGTGATCTAAAAAATTATGAAGATCGTGGCGTTTTCTTAACACCAACGATTGAAGAAGAAACACATGGTGTGTATTCAGGAAGTGCCAATATAGAAGACGGAAAATTAGTCTTCTATTACACAGGAAATGTGAAATATCAAGGAAATTATGATTACGTTCATGCTGGACGTGGTCATAATACCATATCTTTTGAAACGGAAGATGGAATTAATTTTACTGAGAAAAAATGTCTGTTAAAAACAGATGATTACCCTAATATGTCAAATCATGTTAGGGATCCAAAGATATTTGAAAAAAATGGAAAAAAATATCTAGTGCTAGGTGCTAGAGATAGTAATGATTGTGGATGTTTATTAGTATTCGATAAGGATACTCTTAAACCGTATAAAACTATTTACTCAGAAAAAAATCTAGGATTCATGTGGGAATGTCCTGATTATTTTGAAGTAGATGGAAAAGAAATATTTATGTTTTCACCTCAAGGTATTACAAGAATGTACCCATATTATGAAAATATGTATCAAATTGGATATTCTGTTGTAGAAGAAGGAATTGAAAATGTAGATAAATTAGATAACTTCACATTATTAGATTATGGACATGATTTTTATGCATCACAAACATTTTTAGATGAGGATAATAACCGTGTACTAATTGGTTGGATGTATGTGCCGGATAGTAGTTATACTAATCCAACTACGAAGTTTGGTTACCAAAACTGTCTAACAGTGCCTCGTGTAGTAAATTACAAAGATGGAAAAGTTAGACAAACCTTACATAAATCGGTGAAAGATTTATTAGGTAGCAATATTAAAACTAATGACTTTAATAAAAATACATGGTATTATAAACAAGAACATGGAAAAGATTTTGAAATTAGCGTAGCTGATTTTAAAGTTAGCTATAAAGATAAAGAATTAAAAGTTTCTTTTGGAACTAGTGGCTATGGAAGAGATGATAGAAAATATAAACTGAGTTTAGAAAATATAGAGATAGTATTCGATAGTTCATCAATTGAATTATTCGCTAATGATGGATCATTTACAATTTCTACAAGATTCTATCCAGAAAATCACGATGTAAAAATATTAGCTACTAATTATGTAGCAAAAGAACTTGGAGCAATCGAAATTAGAGAGGAGAACTAAAATGGCAGTTTTATGTATAGGAGAGATGCTAATTGACTTTATTGGTGAAGGTGTAGGAACAATCGATAAAGTAAAATCATTTAAAAAAGAGGCTGGAGGCTGTGTAGCGAACGTTGCTTGTGTTGCGCAAAAACTAGGTCATAAGAGTTATTTATTAACATCACTTGGGCAAGATGGTTTTGGTGATTTTCTAGAAAATACTTTAAAAAATGAAAATGTTGACTGCAAATATGTTAGCCGTAAAGCTGATAGTTTCACACCATTAGCATTTGTTTCTTTAGATGAAACTGGGGACCGTTCATTTAGTTTTTACTTCAAAGGTTCATCAACGTTAAGAATTAGTAAGGAAGATGTAGAGAAAGTTGATTTATCTGAAATCGAAGCAATTCACTTCGCAAGTATCGCCATACAAGAAGAATCAAAAGATAGCCATCATTTATTACTAAAAAAAGCTAAAGAAGCGGGAGTGTTAATTTCTTTTGATGTTAACTTACGATTCAATCTTTGGGATGATCACAAAGTATACCTTGAAACTATTAAAGAATTCTTACCTTATGTTGATGTAATAAAAGTTGCTGATAATGAATTAGAATTCTTAACAGGAACTACTAATATCGAAGAAGCATTAAAAAAAGACTTCAGCTACATGAAAGTTGTTCTTTATACTAAAGGAGAACACGGTGCAGAAGTTTATTATGAAAATCATAAAGTGGTAACTGAAATACCTGATATAAAAGCCGTTGATACTACTGGGGCAGGGGATGCTTTTGCTGGTTCATTCTTATCTAAACTATTAAATCATGATGATCTTAATAATATTTCAGAAGAAGAATTAGCGCGTATGGCAACATTTGCGACAAACTACGCTAGTTTAACAACTACAAAAACAGGTGCAATCTCAAGTTACTTAACTGAAGAAGAATACAATAATTTAATATAAGTAAAAAATAAGTCCTAATTAGGGCTTATTTTTTATTAAATAGAAAAATTAAGGCACGTATGATAAAATTAATAATAATGATGAAAAATAAATAATAAAAAAAGTTGGTGTAAGTATGCAAAATAATATAAAAATAAGATTATCAGTTGATAACTTCTATGATAATATTTCAAAAAACAAACAAAAGACAAAAATTGATCCGAAAGAACTTAGTAAGTCATTAGGATATGATGAAAAAATTATTAATGAATTTCCTGATGAAATTAATATGGGGCTTTCCTGCGGAAATCCAATTAATCACTTGAAGATTAAGGAAGGACAATCTTTAATTGATTTAGGATGTGGTGCTGGAATGGATATTTTCATAACAAAGATGAAGAATCCGAAAGTAGGTACACTTTATGGTTTGGATAGATTAGATTCAATGTTAGAAAAGGCGAAAAAGGTTCGTGATAATAAGAGGTTTGATAATATTGAATTTATAAAAGGAGAGTTAATAAATATTCCTTTAGCAGATAGGTCTGTAGATAGAGTTATTAGTAACTGTGTTATCAATCTTGAACCTGATAAGCAAAAAGTATATGACGAAATTCATCGTATTTTAAAGGAAGATGGTATGTTTGTAATATCTGATATTATTTTGAAAAAAGAATTACCATTAGAATGGAAAAATTCTAGTAGAATGCACTGTACTTGAGTGGCTGGTGCTCTTCTGGAAGGAGAGATGGCTGAGATTATTGAAAAAGCGGGATTCATGAAGTTTCAAATCATTAATTCAGACGTAACAGATGAATATGCAGAAAAATGGGGCTATGGAAAAGAAATGAAAGATTATATCCAAAGTGGGTTACTTATTGGAAGAAAATAATTATTTTGGCTAATGTTTTAGAAAACGTTAGTCATTTATTTTGGCATGTATAGACAAAAAAGTTAAAATATAAAGAAACAAATAATAATCAAGGAAAAAATTTTTTTTTTTCTAATTTTGTTGTTGATTAGAGAATAAAATTTGTAATTTTGGTATAATAGATTGTATAGACAACTTTTTTCAATGGTTATGTTATAAAGTAAAATATAAAAAAGTATACAGAATAACTTAGATTTTACTAAGAAAAAACTGTTAATATGTGTTTAGTATTTTAAATAATAGTTTAAACTAGATTTTAGTTAGTTTATATATAATAAATTTATATAGGAAAAATAATAGAAGAAGATAGTAAGGAGTGAAGGTCAATGAGATTATTATTAGCCGAGGATGAAAAAGATTTAGCAGATGCACTAGAAGCGATGTTAAAACATAATAATTACTCAGTTGATGTAGTAAATAATGGACAAGATGCATTAGATTATCTTATGTTAGATGATTATGATGGAGCAATTTTAGATGTTATGATGCCACAAATGGATGGAGTAACAGTTGTAAGAAAATTAAGAGAAAATAAAAAAAGCACACCAGTATTACTACTTACAGCAAAATCTGAGATTGAAGACAAGGTCTATGGTCTAGATAGTGGAGCAGATGATTATATGACTAAACCTTTTGTAACAAGAGAGTTATTAGCAAGGGTACGTTCTATGACAAGAAGACAAGCTACATTTACAAGTAATGTACTAGAATTAGGAAATGTAAGTTTAAGTAAACATACATTTGAGTTATCTACAGAAAAAGATAAAGTAAGATTATCTAATAAAGAATATCAAATGATGGAAATGTTAATGAGAAATCCAGGGAATGTAATTCAAACTGAGCAATTTTTAGAAAGAATCTGGGGATATGACAGTGATTCAGAAATTAATGTAGTATGGGTTAATATTTCTTACTTAAGAAAAAAACTAAAAGCATTAGATGCTAATGTACACATTAAAGCTACAAGAAATGTCGGATATACATTGGAGATGTCAGATGTTTAAAAGTCTAAGGAAAAAATTTATAGCCACTGCTGTAGGTAGTGTAGCTGTAGTAATAGCAATACTTGCTATAGCATTAAACTTCATAAATTTTTATAAATTAGAAGAAAGAATAGACACAACATTATTAGATGCTTCAAAATCACAAGCATTGATAAAAATCTTTGCAGAAGAAGAGGGTGATGATTTAGTAATAACAAAAAATTCATCAAGTTCTACAGAGTATAACGGTTTTTCGATTGCTAAGATTGATAATAATGGCAAAATAATTAAGGCTTATAGAGATGATTCTTTAATACCAGATCAAGATGCTCTGCAAAGCAAAGTGATTGAAGCGTTAGAAAAAGGAAAAACTAGCGGGTTTATAGGCAGTTATAGATTTATAAAAGTTGATACAAGTGTAGGAAATTTAATATTATTTTTAAATTGTCAACGAGAATTAGATTCTTATGAATCTTTTGTACAAAATAGTATTTTAATTTCTATTGGAGTAATAATATCAGTGCTTGTTTTAATTATTCTTGTTTCTAAGAGAGTTATCGCGCCGATACAGGATACTTACATAAAGCAAAAACAATTCATAACAGGAGCTAGTCATGAGTTAAAAACACCGTTAGCTATTATTAGTTCTAATGCTGATGTATTAGAGATGATGAATGGTGATTCAAAATGGACGCAAAATATACATAATCAAGTAGATAGATTGTCTAGTTTAGTTAATAGCTTAGTAGTATTTAGTCGTATGGAAGAAAAAGATACAGTAGAAAGAACGCACTTTGACTTAACTGAGGCATTGAAATTAAGAATTGAAGATTTTGATGAATTAGCTAACTTCCAAAAAAAGAATATTGTAGCGGATGTTGATCCCAACCTGAAGTACTATGGAGAAAAAGATTCTATAATTCAGTTAATGGATATTTTATTAGAAAATGCAATCAAATATGCACCGGAAGACAGTGATATATCGGTAAAACTTAATAAAAATAGAAGATATGCTACTTTAAAAGTTTCTAATAGAGCCGATGTACAGAAAGGTGATTTAAGTAAAGTTTTCGATCGTTTCTATAGATTAGATGAATCTAGAAATAGTGCGATAAAAGGTTATGGTATAGGATTATCTATGGCGCAACTTATAGCAGAAAAACATAAAGAAACAATTCGAGCCTATGCACCAGAAGATGGAATCTTCAAGATAGAAGTGCGATTTACATTAGTTGATAGAAAATAAATTATTAGTAATCCTCTAAACCGTTTTGGTTTGGAGGATTATTTTTTAAAGAAATTTCTGTAGGAGGAATATTTATGGAAAGTTTAATAGAATTTTATTTTAGATTGTTCGAATATATTAAAGCTAACTGGAAGAAATATATAGAATTATTTAAAAAAATGTCAATTTTTGAAAAAAGTATTCAATGTTTATTATTTGTGATAGAATTAATTATTATATTTTATTTAACGGTTGAAATATCCAAGGACATAGATTCTCTTGTGCCTTTTGTATCTTTTGCTACATTATTGATTGTGTTTTTAGTACATCAGTATTTTTATAGAAAAATAAAGGTGAAGATAGAAAATCGAGAAATGAAATAAATTTTAATGGTGATTATAAAAAGAAATAACTATTTAAAGACAACTGTATAAAAATAAAAACTTCAAAATTAACTTGTTTCTAAGTTATTTTGAAGTTTTTATTTATCTATTTTTAATCTCTTTTTTTATTCTACGTATAGTTTTTGAAGAAAGATATATAGAAGTTCCATCTTTAAAAATTACAGTTTTACTATCTAATTTATCGATATTATCTAAATTTATAGCGTAAGATCTATGGCATATATAAATTGATGGGTGTAAAATTTCAAGATTTGATATTTTACCGAAGAAAATTATTTCTTTATTATTTACTAAATTTAATCTTATTTTGTGACCTTCTAATGCTTCAAAATATAGCAGTTCATTAATGTCATAGAACTCTTGTTTAAGTCCGACTTTAATTGGAACTTTTCCTATATTAGAATTTAGTTTAGTACTTTGTATGTATTGTTCGTATGCTTTTGTAAGAGCTTTTCGTATACTTTCATCCATATCGTCACTATTTTTAGTAATATAGGCTAAGGGTGCTATCATTTCATTCAAAATTCTCATCTGCATATTATCAAAATTCGTTATATATATAAGTTTTGCAAAAGGATCGATATCACGGATTTTCTTTCCTAAGTCTATACCAGTCATAGCATTTTCACCTAGATCAATATCCAAGAAATAACTGTTAGCAATACCGTGTTTAGGAGCTTCTTCCAAAATATTTAACGGATCAGTAGATGATGTTATAATTTCTACAGATAAATCATTAATCATAATATAATTTTTTATGACTTGTTCTATTTTCTTTAAAACCTCATTATTATCTTCACAAATAAAAATTTTCATCTATAACTCCCCCTCAATTGTAAGTATTTGTTTAAATAGATTATCTTCGATTCTAGTATTTAAAATCATATTATGCTTACTAATTATGTCGTTTGCAGAGCTTAATCCTATTCCTCTATTTTCACCTTTTGTAGAATACCCACTTTCATTAATCTTGTCTATATCTAAATTGGTATTTTTAAATGTATTTGTTATTTGAATAACAATCGTTTTGTTAGCTTTTAAAATTATTAATTCTATAAATCTATTATTGTCTAACTCTAAGCCAGCCTCTAAAGAATTATCCAAGAAAATTCCTAATATACGACTTAGCTGCATTTCATTAACATAAAAATTATCAATCTCATCTTCAACACTAATATTAACTTTAAAATCATTATTTTGAGCGCTAATGATTTTATTTGTTAATAAATTTTTAATAGATGGAACTTTAATATTGTTCAAATGAGAAAGAACGATATTATCAAGCTCAATTTTTGTGTTGAGGTTCTTTATATTGTTGTAGAAATAGTCTCTTAACTTTATATTATTTACTTCATTACTAGTTATATACCCCTCAAGTCCTAAAATAATATTATTAAAATCATGTTTGAATTTTCTAATCTCATTATTATTTTTCTCTAATGATTCGATATATTTTTTCTGTTGTTCTAACTTTTGCTTTTCAGCCTCAACCTCTATCTTAATATGAAGATTCTTAAGAAGAGAAGAGGAGATGAGAATGAATAATATAAAGAAGAAAGTGATAACACTTATGGACATATAGTAAAGAGGTATGTTATTACTTTCCATAACAGAGTTTATGCTTAGAAAATTATAAAAAACAAGAATAAACACAGAAATAAAAAGTAATAAATTATAAATGACACTACTTTGTTGTTTTGTAAAATTATTTAAATTAATTGTGAATAGTTTTACAAAAATAAAAGTTAGTATGGAAAAAACTACTTTATCCATTATATTAATCCAAAGAGTAATCTTTAGAATAGTATATACTAATGTTACTAGTAATTCAGATGTTTTAAATAATGCTGTTGTGTATAATATAGTAAATATTAAATTGAAGAGATTAAATTTAACATTTTTTCTTTTTAATATTGCAAATATAGGGAAAATTATTAAAAGTATTATAAAAAAATTAAAGATATAATAAGAAAAATAATAAGTCAACATAAAAATTCCTGAAAATATTATTAAATCATGCCTGTTAAGCTTTACTTGATAAATTTGTTTTATAATATTACATATAGAAATAAATAATAAAATCATTATTGGAATATGATAGTATATAATTTCAAAATAATCTTTCATAATACGCTCCCAAAATAAGTGTTAATTAGATTCTAACATTTAATAATAGGAATATCAATAGTAATGATATTATGAATATAATTTTTCTATTCAGGAATAAATATAACCTTCTAGGAAAAAATAGAGTATATTTATAATATCGATGTATAATAAAATCATAAGAGGTACCACTTAAAATAATAAATTAGGAGATGAAAAAATGATGAATAATATTTTAGAACAAAAGTTCACAGAATTAAACAAAAAAGAACAAGAGAAATTAAATGGTGGCGATGGATGGTGGGATGCTACCATGATAGGAATGTGTGCAGTAGGAGGTGGAGCTATTGGAGGAATTGTCAGTGGATTATTTACAGGTGGAGCTGCTACAGGTGCTGGATTTGCAATAGGTTCACATTATGCTGCAATAGGATGTACCGCAATAAGATATCTTTAGTTAATATATAGGAGATGATTGATATGAAAGAATTAACAAATGGTGAATTGACAGTTATAAATGGAGGAGGTGAACGAGGATTAGCTAAAGTTGCTAATGGACTATGGAATGGAGCGGAGTGTGGTCTTACAGTAGCGGAATATAGTGGATTTAATCCGTGGTTTACAAGCGCTGCAATAGGAGTGTGTTTTCTATATGGAGTTTATACGGGATAAACTTAAAAAAGTATTATTTATAATAATTGGAATTTGCAATTTTATAGTTATACCCGTAGTGTTATTAATTTTTTCTGGGAAGAGAGATTGGTATGGAATACTATACGTAGGCTTAATGAGTATATTTTTTTCTTTACTTATAATAGTGAGTTATAGACGATTTACTGTACCTAAAATTATAGAAAATCATTTAATTCCAAGAGATAAGAAAAGTTATTATATTATTACGATAATTTTTATCGTAATAGCTTTAATAATTTATATTATATTACTTTATCTAAATTCAGATTTTGAAGAAATAATGATGATTATTGGTTCTATATGGCTTATCTGGATAATAATAATAATTTATTTAAAAGAAACTATATACTTTAAGTTATGGTGATAAAGAGGGGATGGAAATCCCCTCTTTCTATAAAAAATGAGGTGATAAAAAATGAATAAAATACTAATGTCAATTATGGTTGTATCAGCTATATTTTCTAATACTTCAACTATTCATGCAAATGATATAGCGATTAACAATAACATAGAAGAAAAGGAAGTTACAGAAGATGAATATATTCAAAATGTGGATAAATTTAATAAGTTAAATATGAAAGAGATTTACTCTAAATTTGAAAATAAAGAGACATTTGTATTATATCTTGGAAGAAAAACTTGCCCGCATTGTAGAAAATTTTCTCCAATATTGAGAGAATTTAATACTTTATATGGAAATAAGCTAAATTATTATGATATACAAAGTCCGGATTTAGATAAAGATGCTAAAGTTTTTCTTTCAAAATTAAAAATTCCTGGAGTACCAGCTGTATTATATGTAAAAGAAGGTAAAGTAGTAAATGGTTGGGCAGGAATCGGGATAACAGCTAAGGGTTTGTATGAAAGATTTTTCAAAGAAGATACTGCGAGTATAGAGAAGAGAACAATGCAAGATTCTAATATTAGTAGAAAAGAAAATAATGTTATCGAAACTAATAAAGAATTAATAACTACAAATGAACATATAGAAAAAATTCAGATTAGTAAAAATAATGTTGAAGAGAATAAAGTAAAAATTTTACCTAAAACATCAAGTGTAAGATAAGGAGAGAAATTTTATGGGGAAACAGAAAATTTTAAATGAAGTGCAAATAAAAGAAAATAATAAGGTTAAGGAATTAACAAATTTTGAAATAGAAAAAATAACTGGGGGAGATTTTTGGGGAGATCTTTTTGAATTATTAAGAATGAAAAGAAGGGATATTGTGGATGGAAAGATGAATAATAATTTTTTCTTGATTTAAGGAGCATATAATGAGAAAAAGAATAAAATATATAAAACAAACAGATCCAAAAGATTGCGGACCAGTTTGTATGGCTATGATTTCTAATTATTATGGTTATAGCGTATCTGTGACAAGACTGCGTGAGTACGGGGGGACAGATCTTCAGGGCACGAATATTGCAGGGCTTATGAAAATAGCTGGGAAGCTGGGGTTTAATGCTCGGGGTGTTCGTGCCGAAGATCCTTCGGCTTTAAATGAAATACCTACTCCATCAATAGCACATGTAATAACAAAAGATGGATTTGCTCATTTTGTTATAATAGAGGAAGTAAGAAATAATATAGTTACTGTAGTAGATCCTGCTAAAGGACGTAGAACAGAAAAAATAGAGGAATTTTGTCAATATTGGACAGGGGTATTGGTATTAATAGAAAAGAATAAATACTTTAAAAAAGGTGATGAAAGTATAAAATTCCTACCGATGATGTGGAGTGTGCTGAAACCGAATAAGAATCTTATTGTCGCCATATTTATAGCGTCTTTATTTTTAAACCTATTTGGTTTTTTAGGAACGTTTTATTTTAAATTTTTGGTTGATGATATAGTACCAAATCAACTTTTAACCAGTTTACATACTATATCACTCGGGATATTATTTATGTATGTATTACAAAATGTTTTAACATTTGCTAGAAATCATTTGATATTGTATTTTGGAATGCGTACAGACTTTAGCTTGATGTTGGGTTATTATAAACATGTGCTAAGTCTACCTATGAATTTCTTTGAAACAAGAAAAGTAGGAGAGATTTTATCTCGTTTTATGGATGCGAGTAAAATAAGAGACGCGATTGCATCGGCAGCAGTAACATCTCTAATAGATATAGTAATGATAATAGTAGGAAGTATAATATTGTATATTCAAAATTCTACTTTATTTTTAATAACGTTACTGACTATTCCGATATACGTAACTTTAGCTTATGTTTTTTCTAAACCATATAATAGATATAACGAAGAACAAATGGAATCAAATGCGAAGTTAAATTCGTATTTAGTTGAATCGATAAGTGGTATTCAAACAATACGTGCATATCAAGCTGAAGATGAAATTTTTGTAAAAGCAGAAAGTTATTTTATAAAACTAATGAAGAAAATATTTAAGCTTGGTATGTACACGAATGCTCAAAGTTCTATAAAAGGTTTCTTAGATTTAGCAGTAAGTTTATTTATTCTATGGATAGGTTCGACTTATGTTATAAGAGGAGAAATGACGTTAGGGGATTTACTAACATTTAACGCATTAGTAATATATTTTTTAGGACCTATAGAACGTTTCATAGAATTACAACCTAAAATACAGTCAGCTACTATAGCTACAAAAAGATTAGGAGAAATATTAGAACTTAAGAGTGAAAGTGAAGCGCAAACGGGTACTAATAGGTATCAATGTACAGTAGCACATTATCCATTATATTGTCTTCATTCTGAAATGAAAGATGTTAGTTTTGGATATGGAAATCGTGGAAATGTTTTAGAAAATATAAATATAAAATTTTATCCAGGGCAACACATTGCCTTTGTAGGAGAAAGTGGTAGTGGGAAATCTACACTTGCGAAATTATTGGTGAGATTTTATCAACCAAATGAAGGAGAGATAAAAATAGATAGTCATAGAATAGAAGCAATAAAAGATGAGTATTTACGATCTCGAATATCATACGTTACACAAGATACCTTCTTTTTCAGTGGAACTATACTAGAGAATCTTTTATACGGTATTGATTTTGTGAATAATATGGAAGATGTGGTAAAAGCTTGTGAATATGCGGAAATACATGAATTTATTGATAGCCTACCTCAGAAGTATGAAACTGTACTAGAAGAAAATGGGAAAAATTTAAGTGGGGGGCAATTGCAACGCCTTTCTATTGCTAAAGCATTACTGAAAAAACCTAGTATTTTAATTTTAGATGAGGCAACTAGTGCATTAGATTCTATCACAGAACAAAAGATTATAAAAAGATTAAAAACAATAGATTTTGAAACAGGATTTAAAGATGAAAAGCCAACAATAATAATGATAGCCCATAGGTTAAGTACGATAAAACATGCAGATCAAATATTTGTATTAAAAGATAAAAAAATTGTAGAAACAGGTAAACATGAAGAATTGATTTGTAATGAGGGTGAGTACTATGAGCTATGGAAGAATCAAATGATATAGGAGAAACTACTATGGTAAATAAAAATGGAATGAAAAAATTATATAGTTTAAAGCAATTAGAAGATAGTAATGTTCTCCTAAATAAAAAGCCACCGGTATTTATAAAGAAACTTCTTATGATATTAGTAGGAGTATTAGTTATATTAGTGCTATTTATCACATTTTTTAAGGTAGATATTAGTGTAGATGTTAATGCAAGTGTAGAACCTTCTAAAGATATTATAACTTTAAAAGCTACGTCAAAAGCAGAAATAGAGGAAATTTATAAGAAAGATGGAGACACAGTTGAAGAAGGTGAAAAAATATTAAAACTTAAAAATATAGAAAAAGAAGTAAATTCAAAACTACTTAATGAGACTAAAGAGAATTTAGAGAAGAAAAAACAACAACTACAAAGATTACATGATAGTATTAGTAGTGGGGTAAATAAACTAAATTCAGATGATCCGGTAAGTTATGTTGATGAATATAATAATTATATTCAAAGTATAAATACACTTCAAACAGAAAATAATGTTCAAGCGAATTCAGCACTGAGAGGAAAGAACGATACTTCAGCGGTGGATAATTTAGAAGTGGAAAAAGAAGTGTTAGTTGAAAAAATAAATAAGATTATCGAATTATATAATAATGAGCAAGATTCTCAGATGAAATTAAGATTAAAAGAACAAATATCGCAAGGACAAAGCGATTTATCAAAATTACAAAAAACAATAGATGTATCCTATAAAAATATCAATAAAAGAAATAGTGAAATCAATGCAGCGGCAAGTGATATAGCTACTCAAGGGAATGCAAAAGTAGAAAATTTAAAAACTACTACATTAAGTAGTATAAGTTCAAAACTTACTGAAGTAGGTGACGCATTAAAGGTGAAAACTAGTGAGGTTAACGGTAATAAAGAGTTAATGAATGATTTAGAAATAAAGGCTGTTCATAAAGGGAAAATAAGATTAGAAAAAAATCTAACAAAAGGAAACGGGGTAGAATTATCACAACCACTGGTAAGCATCCTACAAGAAGAAAGTAAAAATAAAGTTATCTTATATATTCAACCGAAGGACATTAAAAGTATGAAAAAAGATAAACAGATTACTATTCAGTTTGACAATGAGGATAAAAGTATTGTTAAAGGAAGAGTTCAAGAGATTTCAGAATTACCAACTACTTTTACAAAACAAGTTAAGGATTCTAATAAAGAACAAAATATTACTGTCTATGAAGTAAAAGTAGATGTACAAAGTGGAGATGAAAAACTTGCATATGGAATGGTAGGTGCTGCAAATGTAAAAGTGGGAAAAGAGTCTATGTGGAATTATGTGAAAAGACATTTATTTGGTGGTAGTAAAATCAGTACTTAACACTGTGTTGGAGGAATAAACTATGTTTAGAAGTAAGTATTTTGCAATGGTTTCTTGGTTATTTACTATTATTTTTATAGGACTAAAGATTTCTGGGTCAGAATATCCTAGTATTCAGATAATAGTAGTTTCATTTATAATCTCTATAGAGAGAACAGTAGGATATTTTATAAATAAGTATAGAGATAATTTAAAGGAGTAATCTCAGTGTACTTAAAAGAACATCATTTTAAGTATAAAATTTGCTAATTCAGGTAATTAGTTATAGATTTTGATAACGTTTTATGTTATAATTAGTGAAAGGGAAATCCTTTAATTTTATAGGAGGAGGGTTTTATTATGAAACCATTCAAAAGAACAGTGGAGAAAGTATTAGCGTGGATTGCTAATATTATATTAATAGTAATTACAGGATTTTTATCTTATGGCTCATTCTTTAAGGTTTCTCTTTTAAAAGATAATCAAGAATTTTTAAATCTTTTTAAAGATGAACTTGCTAAAAATCCTAATGGGGTAAATTTATCGGCTGAGCAACTTCTTGATTATACGATTCAAGGACTTAAGATGTATTCAGTTCTATTAATTGTATTAGTTGTGGTAGCATTATTAGCATCATTCTTAATGAAAAAACGTATTTTATCAGGGATACTTTTCTTATTATTAGCAATAGTAGTAGCTGTTGGAACAGTAGGGGTATTAATACCTGTATATTTATTATATTTCATCGTAGCAATTATGCTATTTGTTAGAAAAGAAAACCCTGCGGAATATCAAGAAACAGTTAATTATTTGTAAGTATTAAATTAAGGAGAATTTCTATGATAGGTAATATTTTAGTTTTTTGTCAATTGTTTATAGTTTTATATAGTCTTTATATAAGCTTTAAAAATTCGGAGTATATGAAACAATCTAATTGGCATAATAGTATAATTTGTTATGTATTTCTAGGTATGATTAGCAATAATACGGATAATATATCTACTAAAGCAATTCTTACATTAGTAATGTTTTTAATATTAATAAGCGACTTTAATACTATAAAAATATTAAGAAATAACGATACAGAAATAGCTGCAGAAAAAATATAACTATTTATTCTGATTAATCGTATAGAAACACTATACAAAAAGTATATACTTTAGAGTAATTTTAAAATTATGATTTTCTTAGAGTCATAATTTTAAGATTACTCTTTTTTATTATTTTAATGTATATTTAATATATAAAATTTTTTATGTGAAATTTAGTTAATCAAATTTTAATTAATCACAATATTGTGGTATAATTTATAAAGATAAATAATGAAGGACTTACTATGGAAAAATATAATTATAATGAAAGATTAATAGAAAAATTAAATATTACTTCTTTTATAGAAAAATATAATTTTGATAATGAATTATATAATACAGCAATTTTTTGTGCACTTAGTTCAATTGACAGTCATAGATTAGAAGGTGATAGTATTGAATCAAAATCACTTTTACTTGGTGATTATTTTAGTTTTGAGTATTATAGTTTATTGATAGGTAGTTTAGATAAGTTGACTATCCTCACAGAAACTATGCAGAATGGATACTTACAGCTAATTGCTAGAGAGATTAGTGAGAATGAATTTTTTCTAAGTGTTATAAAGACTTGGTTTAACTTCTATAATGTTGAATTTCAAGAGTCTGATATTAAAATGGTAACCTTTGTTTAAGTTAATGGAGAATAGAATGTTAAAACAGTATGATACGTTGGTACATGAGGTATTAGAAGATATTTTCGAAATTACTAGAAGTAATGATGAACAATTAGATGAGATTGTAAAAAAGTATTTTCTAAATGGAGGTAAAAGGGTTAGAGTACTTCTTTTACTAATGTGTGCTAAATTAGGAAATTTTGAACTAAATAAAAAAGACATTATTAGAATGGCTAGTATAGTTGAAATCATTCATACTGCTAGTTTAATTCATGATGATATTATAGATAATGCTGATACTAGACGAGGCAGTGTTACGATGAATAAAGAATATAGTAATGAGTTTGCTCTTCGCGTAGGGGATTATTTATTTTCTGTAGTTTTAAAAGAAGTGGCTAAGTTTAATAATGAGAAAATACATCTATATTTAGCACAAACGCTTAAAGAATTATGTATTGGTGAGCTTATTCAAGAGGATGGCTTATACGATATTAAAACTAGAAAACTGGATTATCTTAAAAAAATTAAGAGAAAGACTGCAATATTAATAGCTTTTGCTTGTGTAGCAGGGAGTATAGTCGCGGATGCTTCTAATGAAGATATAAGAAGTGCTTTTTCATACGGTTATTATTTGGGGATGAGTTATCAGATAATTGATGACTATCTTGATTTCGCAGGAGGAGCACAAAATCTTGGAAAAGAAGTCGGACAGGACTTAATGAACGGTAATATTACATTACCAGCTTTATTAGCTAAGGAAGAAAAGCCAGAGCTATTTTATAATTTTACAAAAGATACGAGTAGTGAAGAAAAAGACGAAATAATAAATTATATAAAAAACAACGATAAAGTTTTATCAGAAACATTGGCTGTAAGTAGACGATATTTAGAAAAAGCTCAGGAGAGTATCGATAATATTGATTCTACTGTAAAAACTGAATTGACATTTATTATGAATAAGTTAGCAAGGAGAGAAAATTAGATGGATATACAACAATTTTTAGAGGAATTAAAAGATATAGATTTTTCCGCATTAGATAGAGAGCAACAAGAGGAGTTTCGTACAATACTTTTAGATAATGGATTATTTGATGAGTGTTTAGAATTGTCTAGAATTATTTATGAACAAAATAGAGAAGACGATACTGCAATTGAAGGGTATGTTCACAATCTTCTATATCTAGATAAGAAGGATGATGCTTTAGTAGTATTATACAATTCACCAAAAACACCTTCAATTTTATATCAAGAAGGATTAATATATTTAGAAGATGAACTATATGAAATAGCTGAAGATAAGTTCTTAGCAGCTAGAGCAGGAACAGATTTTGATGAGGCAATTCGTGCAATTGATAAAGAGTTAGTAGGGATTTATTTATCAACAGGAAGAGAAGATAAAGCTAGAAACTTAAGTGAGAGAATTTTCTATGAAGAACCATCTTTAGAAAATTTCCAAACAGCATTTGACAATTTATATGCTTTAGGATTATTTGAAGAGGCTATTGACTTCTATAATCAAAATGGAAGAGGGTATGAGGATGCAGGAATTCTGTTCTCATTAGCATTCGCTTATAATCAAATTCAGAATTTAGAAAAATCAAAAATGCACTTATTAAAAACTATCGCAATCGATCCTGATTTCACTGAAGCATACTTACACTTAGGACATATGTCAAAAGGTGACGAAGCTAAGAGATATTTAGAAAAATATATTGAGTTACAAGGAATGGCTATCAGCGGTTACCTGCACCTGATTTCATTATATAAAGATGATCAACAATATGATAATATCCGTACTTTAATGCAAGAAGTATTAACAGCACAGGGTATTTCAGAAGAAACATTATTTATTGCTATAAATGCACTTAAATCATTATATGAGTATGAGAAAATCTATGATTTATATAATGGAAACTCATTAATAAAAGATGATCCAATTCTTTTAGGTGCAGCTTTAAATGCTCTATCAGAAGAGGAAGATTATATTGACTTTGTTGAAGAAGAAGTCGTTACATATTTTGATGTTCTACACGATGATCCAACATATGTAGAAACTTTAAGAAATGTTTATGACTTAACAGGAAGCCCAAGAGTACTTGATATAATCAATCATTTTGAACATCACCACGGACCACATGGACATCATTAATACAATGAAAAATATATTAAGAATAGGAGGTGCTAGTTATGGATTATAGTTTTAAAGATATTTATTCGCCAGCCAAGTCGGTAGTCGAAACAGATAGTTATGTAATTTATCAAACATTAAAATCAAAATTATATTTTAGTGGAAATTATCTATTAATGAAAAAAGAACCTACCACTGTAGATGAGCTTGAATATTATATTTCCTCTTGTAGAAATTTCTTTAGAGATAAAGGTGTCAATTTTATTCATTTAGCAGCAATGGAAAATGTTACATTATCGAGAAAACTAAAGAGATATTTGAAAAAGGAAAGTTTTAGTGAAATTAACCTGAATTTATATTATTTAAACACTAGAAATTTTGTAGAACAAGAGCCAAGTGATTTTTCAGTCGAATATCTACAAAAAATTGATTTGAATAGATATTTAAAATTTCAATATAAAATAGATATTGAAGCTAGTAATGAAGAATGGGCTGAGCATAATCAGACTTTACTTTATGAAAATATTAGATCTGAAAGTATTAAACAGCTTGTAGCTAAAGATGGTGAAAAGATTGTTGGATCTGCTAATATTATTGTGAAAAATAATTTCTTTGAAATCGATAATCTATATATAGCACCAGAATATAGAAATCGTGGAATTGCTAAGCACATTATTAACTTTGCAATAAACAATGAAAGAAAAGAAAATGTTATTTTGGTAGTTGATGCCAATGATACTCCAAAATATATGTATGAAAGTATGGGTTTTTCAAAAATATCTGAGCAAGATTTTTATTTGAAAACCAATGTGTAAATTAAAGAAGGGTAATTCAGATGCATATTGAGTTACTCTTTTTAGTAATTAAAATAAATTAAAAAGTTCAATAATTTAAGAATGTAATTTATAATTATAGAGATGAAATTAGTTTTTATAATTATTTTTGTGATATTATTGTTAAAAGGTCTGATATGTAGTAAACTATTATAAGAATACTAATAGAAAAAAGGATGTGAGTAAAGTAGTGAAGAGAGCTTGGAAAAGATTTTTAAAGTTTATAATTGAATCAACGGCAGTGGTTTTAGTTATTTACGGTGTATTTTCAGCAGGAGCACATATAAAAGCTAAGAAAGATGCCATTAAGCAGCAGGAACTTGCTCAACAAGAAGCTCAGAAAGAAGAAAATAAACAAGAAGAGCCAGTGATTGAGAATAAAAAGCTTAGTGAAATCGAGTTAAATGAAGCTATGGAAAATCTAATTGAGCAGTATAAAGGAAACAATGAGATAGGTATTGTCTATAAAAACTTTGCTACAGGATACAGATATGCGCAAGAAGATAATCATTACTTTACAGCAGCTAGTACGGTTAAAGTGATATACGCAATGAAGATATATGATCGAATAAGAAATGGTGAAATATCAAAAAATGCAGATATAGCTTACAATGAAAAATTTCTTGAAGAAGGTAACGGGCAAATAACTAATAGTCCAAAGAAAGATAGTTACAAGCTGGAATACGTAATACAAAATATGATTCAATATTCCGATAATACGGCTACAAATATGTTGGTAGGTAATAGTGCGACAGCAGCTGATTTAGTAGTTAAATATGTTGCTAGTCTTGGAGCGAGATTACCACAAGAAGAAGCTCAAAATAATAAAATTACTCCGGCTATGATGGAGTTGGTTTGGACGAAGTTATATAAAGAACGTGATAAATATCCTGAACTAATAAAATACCTTGAGGATTCTGAAGACGGAGAATGGATTAAAGACGGAATACCAAATAAAAAAATAGCAAGTAAGTATGGTGCGATAGACACAAACTATCATGATACGGCAATTGTTTTTGGTGATAAGGATTATATGTTATTAATATATACTAATAATCTAAGTAAATCTAGACAAAGTATAAAAAATATAGCTAAGAAAATTGATGAAATCACAAATAATAATATGTAAAAAACATATGATGTGAAAATCAATTGTTAATATATGAAAGAATGATAGCGTAGTGGTTAAATAACTACTATGCTATTATTTTATTTTAAATATAAGAAATAGATGTATAAATTAAAGTGAAGTAATATGATTTTCTATGTAATTTACCCTTATTTCTTTATTATTTTCAATTTTCATGCTATAATTAACAGGTTATATAAATAAGACAGTATATAAAATTGAATAAATTAAGGAGAAACAAATGACAACATTTGAAGAATTAGGGGTTAGTCAAGAAACCGTTCAATCACTAACCAATATGAATTTTATATCTCCAACTGGTATTCAAACAGAAACAATTCCATATGTTTTATCAGGAATTGATATTTTAGCGCAAGCACAAACAGGATCAGGAAAAACAGGTGCTTTTGGAATACCGTTAGTAGATACAGTAAGGCGCAATGATCAATTACAATCATTGATTCTTGCCCCAACAAGAGAATTAGCTCAACAAGTAGGAGAACAACTTCGACTTATGTCAAGAGCAAAAGGATTAAAAGTCAGCATCGTATTTGGTGGAACAAGTATTGAAAGACAAATTCAAGATTTGAAAAAACGCCCACAAATTATAGTAGGGACACCAGGACGTGTAATTGACCATATTAATAGAAGAACGATAAAATTAGAAACATTAACACATTTAGTATTAGATGAAGCAGACGAAATGCTAAATATGGGATTCATCGAAGATGTTAGATTTATTTTATCGAAGATAACTTCAAGACATCAAACACTGTTGTTCTCTGCAACAATGCCAAAAACAATTATGGAACTTTCTAAAGAATTTATGAAAGATTATAAACTTATTAAAACAATAAGTGATGAAGATCTTAAGCCAGATATTACAGAATATGCAACTATTGCTAGAGAAAATGAAAAATTAGAAACTTTAATTGGATTTTTAGATGTTCAAAATCCAAATTTAGCTATTATATTTGGAAGAACTAAGCGTCGTGTTGACGAATTAGCAAGTGCTCTAATTGCCAAAGGATATTTAGCAGAAGGTTTACACGGAGATATTACTCAATCAAAACGATTAGAAATTTTACGTAAATTCAAAAATAATTCATTACAAATTCTTGTTGCAACTGATGTTGCAGCACGTGGTATTGATATTAGTGATGTTACACATGTTTATAACTTCGATATTCCACAAGATGTAGAAAGTTACACGCACAGAATTGGAAGAACTGGTAGAGCAGGAAAATCAGGAGTAGCAATAACATTCTTAAATCCTGTGGAAATGCCGTATCTAAAAGATATTGAAAGCTCTCGCGGTGAGCGAATGAAAATGCTAAGACCTTACTCTCAAGATGAAGTGAAAAAAGCACGTCACAATAGATTATTTGATGAAGTAATTTCAGAAATGGATAAAAACCATGTTGAGTTTAATAGTCTAGCCAATAAACTTTTAGCTGAAACAAATGCTGAGAAAATCATTACTATATTATTAAGTAAATTAATAAATGATAAAAAAGAAGTTGATGTGGAATTATCATTTGAAAAACCACTTCCACGTAGACAAGATAAAGGTAAACGTTCTAATAGAGGAAACGATAGACGTCGCAGATCTGATAATAGAGACAAAAGAAATAGAAATGAGCGCCGTGGTACTGATAAAAAATTCTTTGACAAAAAAGGTCGTAGAATGCAAAATAAATAGGTATATATAGGTTGTATACTAAATCCGGGGCATGGAAAAA
>NZ_KQ959969.1 GCF_001553035.1 Gemella haemolysans | reverse complement strand
AAGATAGATACCTCGTTATTGGACGCTTACGAACAGTATTAATGTCTTTATTAATTGAGATATTTGGAAACATAAAAGGAGTACCTAAAATAACTATTACAGATAATATGAAACCAATAGTGAATAAACCAAGAACTAGATATTTCAAAGGAGAAGTTAATAGTCAATTCGAGGAATTTTCTAAAGATTTTGGATTCAAAGTAATACCTTGTAAGGCAAAAAGCCCTCGAAAAATTTCGAGGGCTTTTTACTATACTTAAAGATTTATTATAATCTTTAAATTAGTTTTTGTCGTTTTTACGACGTCTTGCTGCTGCAAGTAATCCACCTAGGATTCCTAATCCTAATCCTGCTAATCCAGTATTAGTTTCAGTTGTACCTGTGTTAGCTAAACGTTGTCCTAATTTTGCATTTGTATCTTGTGCATTAGAATTTTCATTATTAGCAGGTTTTCCTGGTAATGTTGGAACTTCTTTTTGTCTAAAGATATCTTTCGCTGCAATTGTGTAAGCTTTACCATCTTTAGTAATTACAGTTGCATTTCCTGCTTTGTCGAAGATAACTTCTACTACATCAGCATTTGCTCCTTTAATCTTAGCTTTTGCAGATTCTTTTTCTGCATCTGTTAAGTTATTGAAGTCTACTACTGTTTCTTTCTCGAAGTCAAGGTTGATATTTTCACCATTATTCTTAGCTGCAACATCTTTAGCATCTTTAACTAATTGAGCTGCTGGAATTGTTGCTGTTTTTCCTTCTGGTGTTGTTACTGTTGCGTTTCCTTTGTCGTCTACTACAACTTTAGATCCTGGATTTACAGCTTTAACTTTGTCTTCGATCGCTTTCTTCTCTTCTGGAGTTAAGTTAGCTGGATCTTTAACTACAGCTTTATCTGCTGGTGTGTTAATGTCGTTTCCTGCGTTTGATTTAGCTGCATCTTCTGGTGATTTAACTAAGTCTGTTGCTGGAATTACCGCTGTCTTACCTTCTGGTGTTGTTACTGTTGCGTTTCCTTTGTCGTCTACTACTACAGTTGATCCTGGATTTACTGCTTTAACTGATTCTTTAACTTTTTCAATTTCATCAGCTGTTAATTTAGCTTTATCTCCAACTAACACTCTAGTTGCTGGTGTGTTAATGTCGTTTCCTGCGTTTG
>NZ_KQ959968.1 GCF_001553035.1 Gemella haemolysans | reverse complement strand
AAAAAAAAAAAAAAAAAAAAAAAAACCTACCTTACAAAAAATATTGTAAGGTAGAAATAAGGGAGTAAATATGAAAAGTCTTTATTATAAGCTAGGGAGACTTATAATAAAAGAACATATGAAGTAATATATTAATTACTTCACTTATAAGTATAACAGAAGTATATACAAAAAACAAGAGGAAAATAAAATTTTTTTTGAAATATTGAATTTTTTTTTTGGTAAAATATTAATAAAACTCGATTTATATAAAAAGATTAAAATTTTGATAATAATTTATCAGCAAATTTGTATTTTAACTACAATTAATACCATTATTATAGTAAAAATAAGTAAAATATTATTTACTGTAAAGATGTAAATATCTTGTGCAGATGTATACATTTTAACTGCACTAATTACTCATAAAAAGAAAATTAATATAATATTAAGTATATGATTATAGTAATATAAAATTGAAATATAAAAAAATGTTTGAGAATAGAGTTAATAGTAAAATCATTATTTTATGGCTATAAAATTGTCTTTAAAGAAAAATTATTTGTACAATTGTATACCAAGAGAATACAAAAAATAAAAAGAAGTTAGGTTTTAAAATCTAACTTCTTTTTTTATGATTTATTTTACTTCAAATTTTTCTCGAACGATTTTAGCTACTTGTTCACAGTATTTATCTGTAAGTTCATCACTGCTTGCTTCTACCATAACGCGAATAAGATTTTCTGTACCAGAAGCACGTAGTAAGATACGACCATTGCCTTCAAGTTCTTTTTCAACTTTTTCACATTCAGCTAGAATTTCAGAATCTTCCATAGCAGCTTTTTTATCTATTACTTTGATATTTACTAATTTTTGTGGATAGATACTAACTTCTGACGCTAATTCTTCAAGAGATTTTCCTGTAGACTTTATAATATTAGCAAGTTTAACAGCTGTTAAAATACCGTCACCAGTAGTAGCATAATTCATAAGAATAATATGTCCAGATTGTTCACCACCTAATGAATAATTGTTATTTCTCATTTCTTCAACAACATATCTATCACCAACTGCAGTTTTAACAGATTGTAATCCATTTTCTTCAATTGCTTTGTAGAATCCTATGTTACTCATTACAGTAGAAACTACCATGTTATCTTTTAGTTCACCTTGTTCTTTAAGATGTTTTGCAAGAATGAACATGATTTTATCACCATCTACAATATTACCGTTAGCATCAACTGCTAAAACTCTGTCACCATCTCCATCAAAGGCAAATCCTACATCAACGTTATTTTCTTTTACGAATGCAGAAATTGTATCGATTTTAGTAGATCCAACATTATCGTTGATATTAATACCGTTTGGTTGACAGCCAATAGTTTCGATATCAGCTTCTAAGTCGCCGAAGATATAAGGTGCAACGCCAGTAGTAGCACCATTTGCACAATCTAGAGCAATCTTTATATTAGATAAATCTCCAGAAATTGATTGTTTAATATGTTGAACGTATTTTTGACTTAATTCGCTACCACCATATAATTTTCCGATTTTTTCAAAACTTGCGTTTTTAATTTGCTCTGAATTATCAATTAATGATTCAATTTCTAATTCTTGCTCGTCTGTTAGTTTGAAACCGTCAGGACCAAAAATTTTAATTCCATTATCTTGATAAGGATTGTGTGAAGCAGAAATCATAATTCCACTATCGGTTTCAATTGTCTTTGTTAAATATGCAATTGCAGGAGTAGGTATAGTACCAACTGTCATTACATTGACACCTGTACTAGTAAGTCCTGCTGTTAGTGCGTGTTCAATCATGTCACATGAAATTCTAGTATCTCTACCAATTACTACTTTTGGATGTTCTTTTTTTTCAGTAAGTAATTTACCTAGAGCTTTACCTACTTTAAAACTCAAATCGGCTGTTAGTGATTCTCCTGCGATACCACGAATACCGTCAGTTCCAAAATATTTTCTCATAAAAAAATGACTCCTTATTTTATAATCTATATGAATATTACTATATAAAATGAAATTAGTCAAGGTTTAGGGTTGTTTTAAGCGTTTTAGTGGGGAATTAATATCATATAAGTAATTATTTAAAATTATAAAATTAGATAGGTTTATCGTATAGAATATAAAAAAAGAAGCGACTTAAAATATAGATTGATTAAAAATCATATTTTCAAGTAGCTTCTTTTAGATTTGTAGTTGTTCATAAAATTAAAGAGTGATTTATAATTTAAATGCTTTTAACTTTTTGATAACCTTATTAATTATTTAATTTTTCAATATCGTCAAGTACTTTTTTAGCCTCATCTTTATTATTTTTAGAATATACATGTTTATTGTATATTATTGCACTTATAGAAATCATATGAGCTGAAACCGGTGCTGCTAAGAATAAGAATGCTATTGCTAATAAGAATTTATATTCAAATACATTTAGATAACGATAGAAGTATATAAATCCTGCTATAAGGATTAATTCTACAGCGAAAGATCCAGTGACTCCTGCTGCGTGTATTTTAGTTATTTCATCAGGTAATCTAATAAATCCTATTACTGTTGATAGCATTGCTATTACTGCGATTAAAATTAGAAGTATAATAATAATGTCTAAAATACTATTTAGTATCATCACTAAAGACCTCCTTTTTAGCTAAGAATCTAGCAGTAACAACTGTACCTACTAAACATATAATAGCTATGATAAGTATAAGTGAAATATAAGAAAAAGTTTTATAGTACATACTAACTAAAACTATTAAGCACATTAGTGGCATAGCAAGTAAATCACTAGCTATTAATTTATCAAATATGCTCGGTTTTTTTACAATATAAATTAATAAGAAAAATATCATGGCAATACTAGCAAATATACCTAGTAAAATTGAATAGTCTAATACTTTATCCATTTAAATCAACCTCCAGTATTGCTTTTTCAAAACTATTTTTTATACCTTCAATCTCACCAGAAATATCATCGGTATCAAGGCAATGAATATGAAGTGTTTTATTATCATGACCAACATTGACTGTAAGTGTACCGGGTGTTAAGGTTATCATATTGGCAAGTAGTGTAATTTGCCAATTTTTTGTTACTTCTAAAGGATATTCAAAAATAACAGGGCTAACATCAAGATCTTTTTTGAACATTAATTTTAAAACATTTATATCTGCTTTTAATAATTCAAACAAGAACATTAAGATTAATTTTATCCATTTATAAACATAAATGTAATAAAGTTGATCTCCTAGAATGTTTTTTGCAAATGTTTTTCTAAAGATGAATAGTAGTACCATACCCCAGAAAAATCCTACTGCAAAATATTCAGAATTATAGTTACCTGAAAAGAACATCCATACTACACCAACTAATATATTAATTAAAAATTGTAGTGCCATAATTATGCTCCTTTCTTAAGTACTAAGTCAATATAGTGTTGAGGATTTAGTACCATTTGTATACCTTTATCGAAGAAACCATCTAATAGATTAGAGCTTACTCCGATAATAAGTGCTATTGCTACGATAGCGATAAGAGGGATTTGAACACCTTTTGGAAGAGGTTTTAAAATTAAACTCTTATTAATATTATCGTAGAATACATTTAAGAATATTCTAATTAAAGAGTAAAATACAACCAATCCAGATAATGCTACTAATATAGCAATAAATGTATTATTATTTGTAACTAAACCTTTAATTATTAGTGCTTTACCATAGAATCCACTGAATGGTGGAACCCCTGCTAATGAAAGAACTATAATGAAATATGTCCAACCAAGAAGAGGGTATTTATTAATCAAACCACATTTTTGGAGATATTTGACTCCGCTAACGTAAATTATTAATCCAACAACTATGAATAATGCAGCTTTTAGTAATATGTCGTTTACTGCATAGAGTAAAGCACCTTTAACACCGAAAGTATTCAGTGTTGCAGTTCCGCAAACCATAACTCCAAGAGAAATTACGATATTAAAAATTACTATTTGTTTTAAATCTTTTTGATAGATTGCTCCGATACAACCGGCTATAATTGAGACTGCTCCAAGTATTAATATATAAGACTTGATGAAGTTTGATTCGTAATAGAATAATCCATACGTTCTAATTATTGAGTAAAGACCAACTTTTGTCAGCAATGCTCCGAAGATAATAGAGATTGCAATTGGTGGTGCTGCGTATGATCTATTCATCCATGTAAATAGTGGGAATAGAGCACCCTTCATACAGAATACAAATATCATTACAGCTTCAACAAGGTATAATCCACGACGATCAGCCATCGATGAGATTGTTTGAGATATGTATGCCATATTCAAGCTACCAACAATTGTGTAAAGATATCCAATACTAATAACAAATAAGCTACCAGCAAATACATTCATTAGTACATAACTAATAGAAGATTTAAGTTGTTCTTTATTAATACCTACTAACAGTAGTAAGTAAGATGACATAAGTAAGATTTCATAGAAAACGAAAAGGTTAAATATATCACCTGTGGTGAAAGCACCGTTTATTCCAACCATAATTAATAAAAATCCTGGATAGAAGAAACTAAGTTCTCGAACTTTATCAATAGTTTTAAATGAATATATTAATGTTGCAAGAAATACAACTGAAGATGTTGTAACTAGAACACTATTAAGCCCGTCTAATGTTAAAGTAATACCAAATGGACTAGCCCAGTTCCCCATTTCTAATATTAATATTTGGTGTTTATTTACCATATAGATATTAAATATAGAAAATGCTAAGACTAGTAGTGTAGCCAATGATGTTAATAAACGTTGCATGGCTATTCTTTTTCTAAATAATACTGTTATTGCCGCGAATAGAAGGGGGATAAATATTGGTATAACAGGTAAATTACTATGCATTATTTCTTTCCTCCTTCATATTTTCTACATCTTCAAGATCAATTACATTATCGCTTCCTTTTAATTTGTAGTTAGCAATGTAGATTGAAATCAAAAGACAAGTTACTGCGAATCCGATAACGATGGCAGTAAGGATAAGTGCTGCTGGAATAGGGTCTATATAATTCTTTCCTAATTCTGAGATAATAGGAATATCGCCATCATATAAACCACCTGCGATAAGTATAATAAGGTTAGCAGCATGTCCAAAAAGACCAACCCCAATTATTATACGCATCATACTCTTAGAAAGCATAAGGTAAACACCAAAACCAACAAGAATACCACATAAGATAATCATATAAAATTCCATTATTTACCATCCTTTCCGAAAGCTAAAATTACTGACATAAGAACTCCAACAACTACAAAATATACACCTAAGTCGAATATTGCAGCTGTGTGTAATTCCATCTCTCCCATTATTGGAACGTGAATGTGAGTAAAATGATGTTTGAAAAAATTCTTTCCGACTATAACACCACTAAAGGCAGTTCCTATAGAGAAAAGTAATCCAATAGCAGTTACATATACATAGTTAATAGGAAGTAGTTTATTGACTCTATCTATTCCATATGTAAACATTGCTAGTGCTAATGCCATTGTACAAAGGAGTCCTCCGACAAAACCACCACCAGGAAGGAAGTGACCACCAAAGTACAAACTAAGAGAAAGTAAAAATATACATCCTGAAATAATAGCAGATAATGATTTTAAAATTACATCATTAGTTTTCATCTTTTGGTCCTCCTCGTTTAATTATTTTAAACATAGCATAGATGATTAATGCTACCATTGTCATAACGGTGATTTCAAATAGGGTATCAAATCCCCTAAAATCTACGATAATAACATTTACTATGTTTCCACCACCAGATGCGACAACATTATCGAAATAGAATTGACTAATTTCTGATGGATTTTTATATGCATATGCTACTAATCCTACAATTGTAAAACTAATACCAGTTAGTGTCGCAATTATTGCATTAGTAAATTTAAAACTTTGTTTTTCTACTTGTTTTGTTTTATCAGTTAATAGAATGAATGCTATTAAGAAAATAATAGTAGAAATTGATTCAATTACAAATTGTGTCATTGCTAAGTCCGGTGCTCTAAATGTAACATATAGAGCAGTCATCATAAATCCAATCCCAGAAGAAAGGATAATAAGTACTAGTCTATTATAGACTGTAGTTAGAGCGACACAGCACACGACTATACATAGTCCTATGAAAATATTCATGTAGTGAATTGTAGAGAAGTTATTAATTAACATAGGTCTACCAATTGAAAAGTAACCACCAATAATAGTTGCTGATAATACTACAAAGATATAACTCATATTTCTTCTAAGTTGGTTTGTAACAAATGTATCATGGAGTGTACCACTTACTTTGTGTAGTAAGTTACCTAGGTTATTATATGCTCCATGAATAGAAATAATAGTAGGGTTTATACTATAGATTCCATTTCCACTTGCAAATAATTTATAAATTACAAAACTTGCAATGATAACAATAATAGAAGTAAGAAGTTCTATTGAGAAGAAACTATCATGATGGACATGAGTGATTACTTCGTTATTAGTTGTTTTTACAGCTAGCGCAGATTGTTGAGCTGGAATAACTATGTAATCTTTTATGAATGTGTTAATAATTACGAAGACTACAAGTATTATTGGTGATATAAAGATACCATTACTTGGAAGATGTAATTTCTTATTGCCCAGTATAGAATTATCGAATTTACCTAGGAATGGTTTGAATGCTAATATTAACGAATAAATAGCAGTTCCTAAAGCTCCAATAACTACAGCTATTACGATAACCATATATAGCATGCTTGATTGCGTTAATCCATAAACTACCGTTAAGAAGTATTCTTTTGAGTAAAATCCACTTAAAGGTGGGATTCCTGCCATAGAGAACCCAGCGATAATACTTAATATAAAGCTAAGTGGCATATATCTTCTGATACCACGAAGTTTTTCGATATCACGTGTATGGAATGAATGATCGATAATACCAGTAATCATAAATAAACTTGCTTTAAATGCTGCATGGTTAATAATATGGAAACATACAGCATAGAATGCGAATGTATAAACGTAGTGATTATCGTTGTATAGGCCAAGGTTAGCTATACCTATCATAAGAGTCATCATACCAAGTTGACTAATAGTTGAATATGCAAGAATTCCTTTTAAATCTTTTAGGAAAATTGCTGAAATAGATCCTATCAGCATAGTAATAGTACCAAAAATGATAAGAATATTACCAAATGAAGCGGTAAATGAGAATACAATTCCAATTCTTAGCAGTAGGTAAATTCCCGCTTTAACCATTGTGGCAGAATGTAAATAGCTACTGATTGGTGTAGGTGCAGCCATTGCATCGGGTAGCCAAATATGGAATGGAAACTGTGCTGATTTTGTAAATGCACCGAATATTATAAGAATCATTGCTACTACATATTTATCGTTGTATCCATGATTTTTAGTGAATTCTATAATCTCACTAATATTAAAACTTCCAGTAATATTATTTAAAACGAAAATTCCTGCTAACATTAGGACTCCACCAAAGACAGTAATAATAAGTGATTTTAGTGCTCCTTTTCTAGATGCATCATTTTCGTGCCAGTAACTAATTAATAGGAATGAAGAAACAGATGTCATTTCCCAAAACATATACATACTAAGCATGTTGTCAGATAAAACCACACCTAACATGGCCGACATGAATATTAGTAAAAATATATAAAATTTATGTAGTTTTTCATCTGTTATACTCATATAGTAACACGAATATAGTATTACTAAAGTACCGATTCCTGTAATTAGTAGTGAGAATAGAAGTGATAAACCATCAAGATTTAGGTTGATATCAAGTCCAACATTAGAAACAAATGCTAGTTTCTTATAGATTGTTCCACCTGAATAGATATACTTAAGATTTGAAATAAAATACCCAAACAGTATTAATGGTACAACTATAACAAATTTTCCAGTATGGATGGTTTTGAAGTTTTTCCTTAAGAAAGGTACGAAAAACATCGCAATTACTGGTAAAAAGACAGCTAATTGTAACATAAAAAAACCTCTTTCTAATTTATTTTTTATAACACTAATTATATAACAAAATAGGTTAAAATACTATTGATATTCAACTTTTATATAATTATTTTTCAATAAAAAATAGAGGATAACATAAAGGAATATTATAAAAAGTTATGAAAACGATAAAATAAAGTATTAATTATTTTATAAAAATAATTAATATAATTTCATTATTTTAAAGGTTAAAAGATAGTACGGATGAATGATGTTGCTTAAAATGTGACTTGTAACGATAAAATAAACTTATTATTTTCAGAATATTTAATAGAAAATATAGATAATTATTTTTTTAATATCCCTTGTTTAAGGTGAGAAAAAAAGGTATAATAAAGTTATTAATATATTTACAGGGGGACTAACTGATGTCACATAAACAAACACCACATATTAAACCAAACGGAGTAGAAATCGCGGAAACGATTCTTTTACCAGGGGATCCTTTAAGAGCGAAATTTATTGCAGAAACATTTTTAGAAGATGCAGTTTGTTTTAATGAAGTGCGTGGTATGCTAGGATATACTGGAACATATAAAGGTAAAAAGATTTCTGTAATGGGAACAGGTATGGGACCAGCTAGTATCGGTATTTATTCTTACGAATTAATCCATACTTTTGGGGTTAAGAATTTAATTAGAATTGGAACATGTGGAGCACTACAACCAGAAGTAAAATTATATGATGTAATTTTAGGAATGGGATCTTCAACAAACTCAAACTACATGCACCAATATAACATTCCAGGAAACTACAGTTTAACAGCATCATTTGACTTATTATTAAAAGCTTACAACAGAGCTCAAGAAATGGGTCAAGCAGTACACGTTGGTAATATTTTATGTAGTGAGATTTTCTACAATGCTGACGAAAAAGCTATGGAAAACTGGATTAAAATGGGAGTTTTAGCTGTTGAAATGGAAAGTGCAGCATTATATGCTAATGCAACTGCTGCAGGTGTTAATGCTTTAACAATTTTAACAGTAAGTGATTCATTAGTAACTGGAGAAGAAACTACTCCAGAAGAAAGACAAACAGCATTTACGAAAATGATGGAAATTGCTTTAGGTTTAGCATAAAATTAGGAATTTAGAGGTAATATTATATGAGTAACTATCAAGAATTATATGAAAAATGGTTAAATAGCTCAGCTTTAACTGAAGAAGAAAAACTTCAATTAAAAAGTGTAGCTGATGACGAAGTTGAAAAAGAAGATAGATTTTATAAAGAATTAGAATTTGGAACTGCAGGATTACGTGGTAAAGTAGGAATGGGTTCTAATAGAATGAATAGATTCATTATTGCTCGTGCTACAAAAGCATTAGCACAAACTATCATCGATAATGGATTACAAGAAAAAGGTATTGCTATCGCTCACGATCCACGTCTTTTCTCAAAAGAATTTGCAAAATTGGCAGCATTAGTAATGGCTAGTAATGGAGTTAAGGCATATTTATTCGAAGATTTACGTCCAACTCCTGAATTATCATTTGCAGTTCGTTATTTAGGAACAGCTAGTGGTATTAACATTACAGCAAGTCACAATCCTAAAGAATACAATGGATATAAAGTTTATTGGCAAGAAGGATCTCAAATTAAATCGGATATAAGTGATAAAGTTTTAGAGTATATTAACTCAATGGATATCTTCGATAACTATGTTACTTTAACAGAAGAAGAAGCTAAAGAAAAAGGATTGTTAGTATATATTGGAGAAGAAATTGATGAAGAATTCTATAAAGAATCTTTAAATTGTGCTATTAACGATGAAAACATTGATAAAGATATTTCTGTAGTATATACACCACTTAACGGTGCGGGATATAAAGCTGTAACAACAGTTCTTGCACGTCGTGGATTCAAAAATGTTCATGTTGTTGAAGAACAAAAAGATCCTGATGGAACATTCCCAACAATTGAATATCCAAACCCAGAGGATACTGCAGCATTCGAATACGGTGAAAAATTAGCTAAAGAAGTTAATGCTGATGTAATTATTGCAACTGACCCTGACTGTGACCGTCTTGCTGTAGAAGTAATTCATAATGGAGAAGTAGTTTCTCTTAACGGTAACCAAGCTGGTGCAGTATTAGTTCAATATGTTATTGAAAATCTTGCAAAACAAAACAAACTAACAGAAAACCCAGTATTAGTTAAATCTATCGTAACATCTAAAATGGTAGAACCATTATGTAAAGAATACGGAGTAGAAGTAATTGATGTTCTTACTGGATTTAAAAACATCTGTGCATTACCAAATGAATGGGATATTACAGGTGAGAAAAACTATGTAATGGGATATGAAGAAAGTATCGGATACAACATTGGTACTTTCCTACGTGATAAAGATGGTGTAACTATCGCTATGTTATTAGTAGAAGCAGCAGCATTCTATAAAACACAAGGTAAAACGTTAGTAGATGTACTTGATGGCTTCTATGAAAAATATGGTTACTACCTAGATAAAACTATCTCTATCGTTTTAGAAGGTGCAGCAGGTGCTCAAAGAATTAAACGTATGATGGAGAAATATCGTGAAATCTTTGCTCGTGAAATTGCAGGAAGTGAAGTAGTAGCGATTACTGACTACTTAGTTCAAAAAGAGAAAACAGTAGCTACAGGTGAAGAAAAAGCTATTGAAATCGAAAAAACTGATGCTGTTAAATTCAGTTATTCAGACGAATCTTGGTATACATTACGTCCAAGTGGAACAGAACCTAAAGTAAAACTTTATATCTACGTTAAAGATGCAGATAAAGAAGTTGCTAAAGAAAAATTAGTTAAATTTGAAGAGAAAGTATTAGAATTACTTTATTCAATCGACTAACAAAATAAAAAAAGGAAGTGAGAATAATCTCACTTCTTTTTTATTTGTTGTAATATTTTAAATATTCTTTACAGAATTCTCGAGCAGAAAGTTTACCACTTTGTCTGTCTGCATAAGAAGAGCTTACGAATTTTGAAATTTCATCTGTATATTCAACTTTAGGTAAAGGTTTTTCAAGAACTGTCTCTTTATTTATTGCGAATGTTGAGAAGCAAATACCAACTAAACGAGTGTGTCTAGTTTCATGGTTAAATGCACTTAGTTCAGCAAAAATTTCAACACTTCTAGTACCAACCCTTGATATATAACTATCGATAATTAATGCCTCGTGTCTGTGGACAACATCTAAAAATTGATATGTATCAATACTTGCTGTAAAAAATGGTAAATGAGTATATCTGCGAATTACTAGACCTTGTACATCGTCTAGCCAATATAGGGTTTGTCCACCGAATAGTGTATCGTGTCTGTTCATATGGTTTGGATAGATAGTGTGAAAATTCTCAATTCTAGTATCTTTATAATTCATAACTTCTTGCATGAAAAAGTTCTCCTTAAAATTTATTTTACTAATATCTAATATTAAATTAGAATACATATGTAATTGTATCACAAATAGATAAATATATTAAGTATCATTTATTATTTTAAACAAAGTTATTTGAGAATGCTATTTTTAAAAATATGATTTTTATAACCTTTACATTTTGATGAAAATTATATTATAATAAAAGAAAATACAAATGAGGTGAAGAATAATGAAATATGAAACTATGTTAGAACGTTTTTTAGGATATGTAAAATTTAAGTCTAGATCAGATGCCGCTAGTACGACAATTCCGTCTACTCCCGAGCAAAAAGATTTTTTACGTATGTTAAAAGGACAATTAGAAGAATTGAATCTTAGTGACATAGAATTAAATGAGGAAAACTGGTTCTTAACTGCAACATTACCAGCTAATACTGACAAACCCTACGATAAAATTGGATTTATTTCACATGTGGATACTGCAGATTTTAATGTAGAAGGTATTAATCCACAAGTAATTGAGAATTATGATGGTGAAGACATCGTTTTAAATAAAGAATTAAATGTTGTAATGAGTAAAGCTGAGTTCCCTAATTTAAGCAATTATAAAGGTCTTACTTTAATCACTACAGATGGGACGACTTTACTAGGTGCTGACGATAAAGCTGGAATTACTGAAATAGTAGAAGCAATTAAGTATTTAAGTGAACATCCTGAAATTGAACATGGTGATATTCGTATTGCATTTGGTCCTGATGAAGAAATAGGGCGTGGAGCAGATTATTTCGATGCAAAAGGATTTGCAACAGATTATGCGTTTACTATGGATGGTGGGGTTCTTGGTGAATTAGAATATGAAAGTTTTAATGCTGCGCAAATTACATATAAAATTACTGGAGTAAGTGTTCATCCTGGAACAGCAAAAGGTAAAATGAAAAATGCCAATACGATTGCTGCAGAATTAGCTTCATTGTTCCCAGAAAAAGAAGTTCCTGAGCATACAGAAGGATATGAAGGATTCTATTTATTGCACAATATGCAAGCTAGGATTGAAGAAGCTGAGATGGTTTATATAATTCGCGATCATGATAAAGAAAAATTTGAAGCACGTAAGAAATTTGTTGAAGAGGTAGCAGTAAAAATTAATGAAAAATATGGTAATGTTGTGGAATATGATCTATTCGATCAATACTACAATATGGGAGATGTAATTAAAAAAGACAAACGCTGTGTTGATGTAGCGGAGCAAGCTATTAAAAATGTAGGTGTAACTCCTATTATTATTCCTATTCGTGGTGGAACAGATGGTTCTAAAATTTCATATATGGGTATCCCAACACCAAACATTTTCGTTGGGGGGGAAAACTTCCATGGACAATATGAGTTCAGTTGTTTAGAACATATGGAAAAAGCCGCAGATACAATAGTAGAAATTGCAAAATTAGCAAAAAAATAGTGGAAATTACATAATGGTGTAAAAGTAAGTATTCTATAAGAGAATAACAAAAAAGTATAATTTTCTCTTAAGATATAATTTAAATTTGATATTTTAAGAGACAAGATTAAATATAAGATACAGCTATTATTTTCAAAGATAGATTTTGAATTATAAAAGAGTTGTATCTTTTTTTATAGAAGAACTTTTAAATTTTAAAAAAATGATAAAAAATTATGCAATAGCCCTAAATATATGGTACAATAGTAATGTATATTAACTAAAAAATTGAAATGAAAGTGAGGATGGTTGTAAGATGACTAAAAAAACATTTTATGTTACAACTCCTATTTATTACCCAAGTGGTAATTTACACATAGGGCATGCTTATACAACGGTAGCATGTGACGCTTTAACAAGATATAAAAAATTAAGTGGATATGATATATACTTTTTAACAGGTACAGACGAACATGGTCAAAAAATTCAACAAAAAGCTCAAGAAAAAGGTATTTCAGAACAAGCTTATGTTGATGAAATGATTAAGGACATTAAAAAATTATGGGAAGCTATGGATATTAACTATAGCAAATTTATTCGTACAACAGATGATTATCATGAAACAGCAGTTGCTGAAATTTTTGATAGATTAGTTGAAAAAGGAGATATCTACCTTGGAGAGTACAAAGGCTGGTATTCAATCAGTGATGAAGAATATTTCACAGAAACTCAACTTCAAGAAGTTTTCAGAGATGAAGAAGGAAATATGATTGGGGGAATTGCTCCAAGTGGAAATGAAGTTAAATTAGTTAGTGAAGAATGTTACTTCTTCAAAATGAGTAAATATGCTGACAGATTAGTTAAGTACTATGACGAGCATCCAGAATTCATTTTACCTGAAAGTAGAAAAAATGAAATGCTTAATAACTTCATTAAGCCAGGATTAGAGGACTTAGCTGTTACTCGTACAACTTTTGATTGGGGAGTAAAAGTAAAATCAAATCCAAAACACGTTGTGTATGTTTGGATTGATGCATTAGTTAACTACATTACAGCGCTAGGTTATGCAACTGGTGAAAGTGAAGAGCTATTTAATAAATACTGGCCAGCTGATGTTCAAGTAGTAGGTAAAGAAATTGTACGTTTCCACGTTATTTACTGGCCGATACTACTTATGGCATTAGATTTACCATTACCTAAAAAAATCTTTGCTCACGGTTGGTTATTAATGAAAGATGGTAAAATGAGTAAGTCTAAAGGTAACGTAGTTGATCCTTATATGTTAATAGAGCGTTATGGTTTAGATTCAGCGCGTTATTACTTACTACGTGAAGTTCCATTTGGGCAAGATGGAATATTCACACCTGAAAGTTTCATTGACAGAATTAACTCAGATTTATCAAATGATTTAGGAAACCTATTAAATAGAACTATTTCTATGATTAATAAATACTGTGGTGGAGTAATTCCAAAATTCGTTAAACCAACTACAGAGTTTGATAAAGAATTAATAGCTTTATCAAAAGAAGTTATTGCTGAATACGAAGAGTATATGGAAAATATGCAGTTTTCTAAAGCTTTAGAATCAGTTTGGAAATTCATTTCTAGAACTAACAAATATATTGATCAAACTACACCTTGGATTTTAGCGAAAGATGAAGAAAATCAACCAGAATTAGATAAAGTAATGAACTACTTAGCTGAAAGTCTTCGTATAGCTACAATTTTAATAGCACCAGCTTTAACAAAAGCACCAGTAGAAATTGCTAAACAATTAGGAATTAGAGAAGACTTATTAGTGTTTGAATCTGCTAAAACATTTGGAGTATTCGATGGAACTGTAAAAGTTGTAGAAAAACCAACTCCAATTTTCCCAAGATTTGATAAAGAGGTTGAAGTAGAGTACATTAAAGAACAAATGTCACCTAAGGCTCTTGAGAACTTAGAGACAGAATCTAAAGAAGAAAATGAAGATACTTATGTTGAGCTTGCTGAAGAAATTACAATTGATAAATTCTTTGAAACTTCTTTAAGAGTAGCAGAAGTATTAGAATGTGAAAAAGTTAAGAAAAGTTCGAAATTATTGAAATTCAAACTTGATTTAGGAAATCACCAAAGACAAATAGTTTCTGGTATTGCTAAATACTATGATCCAGCAGAATTAGTAGGTAAAAAAGTAGCCGTAGTAGCTAACTTAAAACCAGTTAAATTATGTGGAGAATTAAGTGAGGGAATGATTTTATCAGCAGAAAAAGATGGTATTTTACGAGTAGTAGAAATCAATGCTGAGATTCCTAACGGAGCAGAAATTAGATAATAAAAAGAAGAGAATTTAGTGAAAACTATATTCTCTTTTTTAGGGAATTTAAACAATTTATATGTACAAAATAATCCACCTGGGAAATTCCTCAGGTGGATTGAATTAATTATCTTGTCGTTCTTTGGTTGTTTTGAGAGTTAGAGGCGTTTTTATTATCATTACTATCTATGTTTTTAGTCTTAGGCGTTTCTCTACTAACCTCAATTACACGAACCGGATTAACAGGTACGAATGATCCATCAGATACATGATAAATTAATCTGTTGTTATTAATTCCAATACCGTTAATATTAAGTTGTGCGCCGTTACCAAAAGTAACTCGAACTTTACTTGCTGTTTCGTCAGAATATACATTCTGTGTAGCTAAGAATTTGATTGCTACTGGTCGAGAAATAAAGTTTTCAAGTTGATCATTTTTAGAATCAACTGAAACAAATTTTTCATTTGCAGTGATAAATTGACCTTGTAAGTTTCCTGATGAAATCTGATACATTAAATATCCAGCAGGAGATACAATTTTATTTACAGTTAGTTTAGTACCGGGTTCAATAACTTCTCCTTGATCTGACCAACTTGCGGATTTGAACGCATGAATTTTTTTGTTTACAGTAACTTGGCGATCCACATCGAATGAATAAGATGTAAATGAACCAGCAAGTTTTGCAGTTATCTCTTCATCTTGTGCATCAGAGTCTATACGAGCTGCTGCTGCTTTCTCTTGTGCTTCTAGAATTTTAGCTTTTTCTTCAGCTTCTTTTTGTTTCTTCATTTCTTCTGTAGTGTCTACTGCAGTAGTATTTGTTTCTCCAAAACTTACATAGTGTTCTTTAGCAGAAGAAATAAATTTTAGTGTAACAAGGAAGCAAAGAGAAAGAATTATTGCCAAAATAAGAGATGTTGCTATTCTGACTTTTATATTTCTAGATACTTTTTTTATTCCATTATAATTTTCAACATTTTTTCTAAAGATTTTTTTCGAGATATATGCTTTAAGATAAAGGAGTGATACTAAGAAGATATTTTTTATTTTATTATCTATGTATTTAACTTTAAAAGCAGTTTCTTCTTCATTAACTACTTCTTTTTTTATACTGTGTATTTCTTTTTTAATTCCGTCTAATTTATATTCCATTTCAAGATTTTTTTGAATTTTTTCTATAATTTTTTTCTCAGACGTTATATCTTTTTGTGTAATTTGTTTTTGAGTTACAAGACTATTTAATCTTTTTTCCTCTAAAGTGATTTTTTCTTTATCTGCATTTCTATATTTAAGGGTAGAGATAGTTAATTTTTTCTCTTCAATTTTATCCTCTAGAGAGATTAATGTAGTTTGTAATGAAAGAAGAGTATTTTCATGTTCCCTTATTTCATTTTCTTTTTGTAATAATTCAATTTTCTTTTTATCTTCTAAGATTTGAAATTCTTTTTCTTTTCTTCTATATTCTCTTTTTCTTTTTTCTGCTTGTTCTTTTTCGATACGTTGGCGTTCAAGTTCTTTTTCACGAGCAATGCGTTCTTTTTCAAGACGTTCTTTCTCACGCTTTTCAGCTTTTTCTTTTTCGATACGCTGACGTTCAAGTTCTTTTTCACGAGCAATGCGTTCTTTTTCAAGACGTTCTTTCTCACGTTTTTCAGCTTTTTCTTTTTCGATACGTTGACGTTCTAATTCTTTTTCGCGAGCAATACGTTCTTTTTCAAGACGTTCTTTTTCACGTTTTTCAGCTTTTTCTCTTTCAATACGTTGACGTTCTAATTCTTTTTCACGAGCGATACGTTCTTTTTCAAGGCGTTCTCTCTCAGCGCGTGCAAGCTCATTTTTTTTGCGTTCTTCTTCGATTTTACGCTGCTGTTCTTCAAATTTCTTTTTGGCATTTTCTAATTCTAGAGCTCGTTGTTTTAATTCTTTTTCTTTTAATTTTACTTCTTTTTCTTTTTCTCGAAGTTCTTTTTCTAAAGCAGATTCGTCAAGATGATTATTATTAATAGAAGTCGTAGATTCATTATTTTTTAAATTAAAAGTTTTTACTTGTTTTTTAAATCGACTAAAAAAAGACGTCATATTATTCTTTTCTTTAGTTGAATCTGTAGTATTATTTTCAACCACTTTTTCTTTTTGTTCTTTTGACATAAAAAAATCCTTTCACACACTATTAACTCTTATTATATCATAAAATTATAATATGTTTGTATAAAAAATACTTAAAATCCCATTAAATTATAGAAAAAACTTTTATCTCTAATTGAAATATGTTATCATTAATTATAGATAGTTTTATCAATTAAATTAAATAAAGAGGTAAAAAATTATGAAAAAAACAATTAGCTTTAAAGGAACTCCAGTTACAATTGAGGATAAGTTAAATATTGGTGATGTATTTCCAAATTTTAGAGCAGTAACAAAAACATTATCAGAATTTGAATTGGATGATTATAGAGGTAAAAAAATTATTGTTAATACTTTTCCTTCTGTAGATACTGGTGTTTGTGCTTTACAAACAATTAATTTTAATAAAGAAGTTTGTGATTTGTCAGATACTGTAGTAATAACAGTTTCAAAAGATTTACCGTTTGCTTTAGGTAGATTCTGTGCTGATAAAGAAATAAACAATGCAATTACTGTATCTGACTATAAATATCGTGATTTTGAGAACAACAATGGTCTTTTAGTTGAAGAATTAGGTTTATTAACACGCTCTGTTTTTGTACTTGATGGAAACGGAGTTATCCGCTATAAAGAAGTATTAGAAGAAATCGGAGAAGAACCGGATTATACGGCTGCTCTAGATGCTCTTAAAAAACTATAGTGGGGTAATAGATGACAGAATTAAAATATATTAATAAAGAAGAAAATAAAAATTTACAGATTAAAGATTTAATTACATTAGGTTTATATACAATTTTATTAATTCTTGTAATGGCTGTAGGAATCGGGATTTCAACACTATTAACATCAGTTATATTTGGAGGTAAAGTTTATTTTGCAACATACACTTCAATAACAGCTGCATTAGTGTGTGGTAGTGTGTATAGCTTAATTTTTAACAAAATTAATAAAAATATGGCTATATTCATTATGATTGCAATTATAGGAATTTTCATGTCTGTTTCTGGTCACTCTATAGTGGGAGGAATAGTATTAATCTTTGCAGCAGTTTTAGCGGAGATTGCATTCAGATATGGGAATGAATATTTATCATACTTATTCTTTAATCTAGGAAATATTGGTATTATTCTGCCAATGTTCTTTATGAAAGATTCATATGTAAAACATCTTCAAAATAGAAATTATTCAGATGAAAAGATAAATCTAGTAATGAGTAGTACAGATATGAAGACATTTATTTTTATAGTTGTCTTTACTATAATATTCTCAATAATTGGAACATATCTAGGAAGAAAATTATACTTTAAGAATTTCAATAAAGCAGGACTATAGTATGTTAAGGTTAGATATTAGAACTAAGATTTTTATATTAGTAATTGCTAATATACTAATGTTTAAGATGATGACAGTACCTGTTCACCTTATAGTAGCACTATGCTTTTCAATATACTTAGGAATTAGTTCTAATTTTAAGAGAATGAGTAGATTTTTTGGTATATATCTTTTCTTTACTGCATATGAAGTATTTTTTGCTCATACAGTTACATTACAGGTTATTGATAGTTTCTTGTTATTAACTGCATTAATGTTTAAGACACTGTATTTCCCATTATGTGCAGGTATGGCTTTAGTAAGTAGTTCAAAAGTTTCGGAACTGATCTGCTTTTTGAGAAGCATAAAGTTACCAAAGAAAATGATTATAGTACTCGCAGTATTATATAGATTTTTCCCGGTTTTACTTACAGATTATAAGTTAATAAAGAATTCATTACGAATGAAAGGAATTGGAGTAAGTAGAGGTTACTACTTACTTCATCCAATTAAATTCTTTGAATATGTATTTGTTCCTTATGTAATTATAAGTACTAATATAGCAAATGAGCTATCGGTATCTTGTTTATGTAGAGGAATAGATAACGAAGAGAAACCAAGTAGTTATATCGAATTAAAGTTTAATAAAATTGATTATTTAACTATGGTTATTGTAGTAAGTGCTTTTTGTTATATTATGTATATGAGGTGATAAATTGATAACATTTAAAAAATTTAATTATAAATATATTGAATCACAAAAATTAAATATTGAAGATTTATCGCTTAATATAAAAAAAGGTGAATGTATCCTCTTTACAGGTGCTAGTGGTTGTGGTAAAACTTCTATTTTACGAGTTTTAAATGGATTAGCACCAGAATTTTTTGATGGTGGATATAGTGGTGAATTAAAAGTAGCTCACCTTAATATTGGAGACAAATTAAAAGATTTTTCAAAAGTAGTAGGGAGTGTTTTTCAAAACCCTAAAAATCAGTTTTTCAATCTTGATTCTACGAGTGAACTTGCCTTTAGTATGGAAAATTATGGTTATTCTAAATCAGAGATACAAAGTAGAATTGACGAAGTTATATCAGAATTTTCTGCAGAATATCTGTTGGAAAGAAACGTCTTAGAATTAAGTGGCGGAGAAAAACAAAAACTAGCTTTTATGGCAAGTATGATGTTAGATGCTGATGTATATGTTCTAGATGAGATAACTAGTAATCTAGATTTGAAGTCGATACAGCTTATTTCATCAATAATAGAAACATTGAAGAAAAAAGGTAAAACTATAGTTGTAGCTGAACATAGAATATATTATCTAAAAGACTTAATCGATAGAATGTATATTATTAAAGACGGTAAATTGATTCATGAAGTTACTAAAGAACAGCTATCAGATTTTGACAGTAGAGCTTGCCACACAAGACAGATTGATTTATCTAAAGTAGAGTTAGGTAATAAAGAAAATAGAAATTTTAAAGAAGACTTTTTAAATATCGAAAGACTTGAATATAAAGTTCATGATAGGAAAGTTGAACTCCAAAGTGAAAGTTTCGTAGCTTCAAAAATCTATACTATTATTGGTGATAATGGTTGTGGGAAAACAACATTTGCTAATGCTTTGTGTGGTCTTCATAAATCTAAGCATAAAGTAATATTAGATGGAAATGTTTTAAATAAAAAAGGATTGATTAAAAATGCATTCCAAGTAATGCAAGATGTTAACTATCAACTGTTTACTAATCAGGTAGAAAAAGAAATTAAGTTAGGTAGCGATAATTTATCGTTATTTGATGAAGTTGTCGATAGATTAAACATTAGAAAATTTTTAGATAGGCACCCAAATACTTTATCTGGTGGAGAAAAGCAAAGAGTTGCTATAGCTTCTGCGCTTTTATCAAATAAAAAAGTACTAATCTTTGATGAACCAACTAGCGGTCTAGATTATGTAAATATGATTGAACTAAGTCGCTTGATTGAAGAAATAGCTAAGAATGATGTTGTTATATTCATAATTACACATGATTATGAATTTTTATGTCAGATTTCAGACGAGGTACTTTATTTTGACAAAGAAGGCATAAAAGAGCGTATCGAAGTCAATGAAGAAAATAAAAATAGAATATTAGAATTAATGAGTTAATGTACATTGTATATTAACTCATTTCTTAACTCAAATGAGTTGTTAAATTGAAGGTATCATGATAAAATATATAAGTTACAAAAAATAATTAGGATAAGGAGGGAACTTATGTCATACGCTTCAGATATGAAGAAAGAATTAACTTTAATAGAAATAACAAAAGATAGAGAATTCTTATCGGAGTTATCAGCCTTAATAAAGATGAATGGTGTATTAAATATATCAAATGGTAGGTTAAGTTTAAGTTTTCAAACAGAGAATGCTTCTATAGCAAGAAGAATGTTTTCATTAATAAAGTTTTTCTATGATGTTCATGTAAATATTTCTGTTAGAAAGAAATTGAAATTAAAGAAGAATAATGTATACATTTGTCGTTTAGATCAAAACGTAAAAGAAATATTAACTGATTTATATATACTAAATGATAACTATACAATGAGAATAGACATAGCAAAAGAATTAATTGATACTGATGAGAAGAAAAGAGCTTATCTACGCGGAGCATTTTTAGCAGGAGGATCTATTAATAACCCTCGTACTTCTAGTTATCATATGGAAATATTCTCTTCTTATGAAGAACACAATAAGGAATTAAATGAGCTTTTAAATAGTTATAAATTGAATGCTAGAAGTCTTGAAAGAAAAAAAGGCTTTATAGTTTATATTAAAGAATCTGAAAAAATAGCAGAGTTTATCAACTTGGTTGGAGCTTTTCAAGCTTTATTCCAATTTGAAGATGAGAGAATTGTTCGAGATATTAATAACTCAGTTAATAGAATGCAAAATTGTGATATGGCTAATATGAATAAAACTGTTAATGCCTCAGCAAAACAGGTTGAGGATATTAACATAATAGAGGAAAGAATCGGACTTGATAATATTGATGAGAAACTTAGAGTAGTTGCTGAAGCAAGACTTAAGTATCCAGAATATCCGCTAAAAGAAATAGCGGAAATGATTGAGGATGGAAAATTATCAAAATCTGGTTTAAATCACAGGTTCCGAAAAATTGCTAAGATAGCTAAGGAATTAAAAGAAGGTACTTATCAAGCAAAATAAAAGAAGTGAGGAAGAACAATGAGTAAGTGGGATGAACAAATATTAGTAGTTAATAGAAAAGAATTGTTTAGTAATGAAGAAAATCATTTTTATGGATTCATAGAAAAAAATGATGAAAAAACCGAGAAAATCATTGCTACATTTGAATCATACGAAGTTAAACGTCGTGGTGATATGGAAGAAGATCCAAACTATAAGCAATTGATTGGTTATGTTCTACTAAAAGACGAAGTAACAGGTGAGGTACTAGTTTACAAACGTTTAGTAGGTGGAGGAGAAGCGAGATTACACGGGAAAGCCTCTGTTGGTATTGGTGGTCATATGAATGAAGTTGAAGGAAAAACAATTTTTGAAATGTTAAAAATCAATGCCGCACGTGAATTAAATGAGGAAGTTGGAGTTTCAGAAGAAGATGCTTTAAATAACCTACATTTTATTGGACTTATAAATGATGATAAGACAGAAGTTGGACAGGTTCATGTAGGCGTTGTTTATGAGTGTAAAGTTGATAAACAACTTGTAGAAGTTAAGGAAGATGATACTCTTGTTATTAAATGGATGACAGGAGAAGAGGCCAAAGCAGAAGAAAATTATGAAACTTGGTCAGAATTTTTAAAACCAATATTTTAATAAATAAAGATGAACTTTTTTAGTTCATCTTTGTTTTCTTAGTTGTGATAAAATCTAACGCAGAATTGAAATATATTGCTGAAAAGTGTAATATATGGATATATAATTCAAATTTAAAGAACTTTTAGATTATAGTTTTATAAATCTAAGTATTTCTTTGTAAGAAAATGTAACATAAATAAAGAAAGGATGATTGTATGTTAAATATTAAAATGGATATGATTCAAACGGTCGGATTGGCTGTTATTATATTAATTCTAGGAAGATTCTTAAGGAAAAAGGTTAAGTTTTTTGAGACTTATTGTATTCCATCTCCAGTTGTTGGAGGTTTCCTATTTGCTATAATAAATTTAATTTTAAGGAAAAGTAATTTAGTTATTTTTGAATTTGACAATACGTTACAGAGTTTCTTTATGACATTATTCTTCACAAGCATTGGTTTTAATGCAAGTTGGAGGTTATTGAAAGTTGGTGGAAAAAAAGTAGGTATGTTCCTTATTATGGCTATAGTGCTAGTAATACTTCAAAATATTGTGGCTGTAGGTGTAGGGTATTTAACAGGTGTAGATCCCTTAATAGCATTACTGACTGGTTCGACTGCTATGACAGGTGGTCATGGTACTGCAGCGGCAATGGCACCTATAGTAGAAGAGTTAGGACATACAGGAGCGAAGAGTGTAGCTATTGCAGCTGCTACTTTTGGACTTATTGCAGGATCTAGTTTAGGTGGTCCATTAGCTAATAGGTTAATTAAAGGAAAGAAATTAGAAGTTGTAGCGGAGAGAGTAGATAATGAAAAAGTGAGAAATGATGAATTTCTTTTTAATAATGATGTAAGGAAACTTGATGGTGAGAATTTTGCTAAAGCATTCTTTTTAATTTTATTATCGATGTTTATTGGTAGTTATGTTTCTACATTTTTAAATCAATTTTTAAACTTCCCTAATTACATAGGTCCTATGATAGTAGCGGCAATACTAAGAAATATATCAGACCATACGACTAAATTTGATTTACACTATGAAGAAGTACATATTTTAGAAGATGTTTCGTTGAACTTATTCCTTGGAATGGCAATGATTAGTTTGAAATTATGGGAATTAAGTAGTGTAGCAGGTCAACTAGCAGTATTATTACTAGCACAAGCGCTTTTAGCATGGGTATTTATCTACTTTGTAACATTTAGATTTATGGGTAGAAATTATGATGCAGCAGTATTATCTGCAGGACATGTAGGTTTTGGACTTGGAGCAACGCCGAATGGTATTGCAAATATGCAAAGTGTCTGTGATAAATATAAACACTCGCATATAGCATTTTTTGTAATGCCCATAGTAGGAGCACTATTTATAGACTTCTTTAATGTAGCGATAATAAGTGGATTCTTCTCGTTCTTGTCTAGATAGAAGAAGGTTTGGCTTGATGATTGTTTTGATGTGTAATATAATATTATAATATTAAGGATAGTTTTAATGATCTTATAGATCATTTGAGATAAGGAGAAAGCAGTGAAGAATAAAAAATATTCTATAAGAAAAGTATCGGCTGGAATAATTAGTGTTATTATTGGCTTAAGTATTTTTGAAATTGGTACGGCAAATGCTGCGATAAATTCTGATATACAAACAGATAAAAGAATAATTATTGACCAAAATGGTGTTAGATCTGATGTTGAGCCAATTCCGCCAGAGAATGTAAAAGAAAAGCCGGCAGAGAAACCACCTGTTAAACCAACAGAAAAGCCGACAGAGAAACCACCTGTTAAACCAATAGAAAAGCCGACAGAGAAACCACCTGTTAAACCAATAGAAAAGCCAATAGAGAAACATTCTGTTAAACCAATAGAAAAGCAAACAGAAAAAACAACTACTAATGCTTTAGAAACAGATTCTAAAAATGAAATTAAAAATGATGTATTAGTAGGGAATTTATCTGGGCGTGAAATTAAGGTTTCTTTTAAAAAAGGTAGTATTTATGCAGAAAAGTTGTACGTAGAATCATTAAATGATAATGATTTAAATAAGACTATTAAGCATAAACTAGGTAGTGATTACAATATTATAGAAACTTTTGAGATTCATTTTGAAAAAAATGATACAAGAGTTGACAGTAATATAGAACGCACAGTTACCGTTGCTATTGTAAAAAAAGATAATGTCGAATTAGAAGTTTATCACATAGCTGATAAAAATACTCTTGAGAAAGTAAATAGTAGCTATAGTACTGGTGAGTTGAAATTTAATATTAATCATTTCAGTAAGTTCACTATAGTAGAACGTATAAAAATAGGTAGTAAGGATTTAGAAGAAAGAACAAAAATTGAAATTCCAGAAAAAATAGAAAACAAAGAGAATAATGAATTACCTGAAACAAAAAGTATTAAAGATGAAAAACAATTGAAAATACTTCCTAAGGCGGGTATATCTGCAAATTCATCTATTTCTGCAGGATTTGTTTTATTAATTGTAGCTAGTATTATAAGAAAAAAGAAAAATTATATATAACTAAATAAACATAAAAAACATATGGATATCATACTGTATTATGCAGTTGGTATCCATTTTTTTATGTTTTCAAGTTAAATTTATAAGCCTATTGTTATTAATAAGATTTTTGCACATTGACAATAAATATAATTTTCTAAATAGACGTAATTGTGAAAATTTATTAAATTAAAGATATATTTTAAAATACGAAGAAAATATAAAAATATTAATTTTACAAGATAGCAAATCGTAAAGATACCTATTTACAAGAAAGGTTAAACATGTTATAATAAATCGAAATTATTACGAATTATATTATTAAGGAGAATATGTATGAATAAAAAAAATATGATTATTACTGGTGCTTGTGGCTCATTAGTAATTGGACTGGCAGTATTTTCTGGATATGAATATGGAAAGCTTCATAAATATGAAACTGCACCACTAGTGCAAAATACAGCACAAGCAAAAAAAATTAATTACTCTGACAAAG